>JAEUNH010000143.1 GCA_016791205.1 Rhodocyclaceae bacterium
ATCAGCCCCGGCGCCCACATGTGCTTGACCGGATCGACATCCACATGGATCACCGCGCACCGGCCCGACTGGATGGCCCGCTGCAGCGCCGGCTTGAGTTCCTTCGGGTCGGAGACGCGCTCGCCGTGGGCGCCCATCGCCTGGCCCAGCTTGTCGAAGGCGATCTCGCCGAGGTCGGCCTTGATCGTCTCATCCGGATCGAGGTGCTTGAAGAGCATGGTCTTGAACGGCCGCAGCATGAACTGCTGGTTCATCTTCACCATGCCCCACTGCTTGTCGCAGAGCACGATGTAGACCACCTGCGCCTTGTTGCGGATCGCCGTTTCGACTTCCTGCGAATGGAAGCCCATGGCGCCGTCGCCGATGATGCAGCAGACCGGCTTGCCCGGCCGCGCCAGCGCCGCCGCCACCGCCTGCGAGGTGCCGGCGCCGAGCATGCCGAACTTGAAAGTCGAGATCACCGTGTTCGGCACCGTCACCCGGTGGTAGAACATGGCCCAGATGGTGGCATTGCCGCCGTCGGCCACTAGCACCGAATCCTCGGGGAACACCTCGCGGCAGGCCGCGCCGATGTGGGCCGGATGCATCGGCACCGCCATATCCGACAGGGCCTTCTCCCAGCCGGCGCGCTCCTCCTGCATGGTCCTGCCGTAGCCGGCGACGCGGGCGCGGCGGCCGTCGAGCCGCATCTCGTTCTTGCGCCGCTCCAGCTCGTCGCCGAGCAGCTCGAGAAAGCGCTTCGCATCGGCGAGGATGGCCAGGTCGGCCGGCTTGTTCAAGCCCAGCATGTCGCCGTCGATGTCCACCTGGATGGTCTTCTGCTCGGAGGGATGGCGCCAGTACGGCGGCTTGCCCCACCAGTCGGTCTCGCCGACGCGCGTGCCGATGATCAACGCCACGTCGGCCTCGTTGCGCACGGAATGGTTGAGCTTGACGTGCGGCATGGTGATGGCCAGCGGCGAGGTCTCGTCCATCAGGCCGCGCGCCGCCCAGCTCGTCGTCAGCGGCGCATGCAGCAGTTCCGCCACGCGGCGCAGCGCGTCGTAGGCGCCGGCATGGATGATGCCGCTGCCGGCGTGGATCATCGGCGCCTCGGCGGCGATCAGCAGCTGCGCCGCGCGCGCCACCTGCTCCCCCGTTGGCGTCACCGGGTCCATGTGGCGGTACTGGTGCGGCGCCCAGAATGCGACGTCGGCCTTCACTTTGCCGTTCATGATGGTTTCCGGGACGTCGACGTGCACCACCCCGGGCCGCCCCTCGTAGCTCTTGCGCAGCGCCTTCCTCACCAGTTCCGGCACGCGGTCGAAGGAGGACACGGCCGAACTCCACTTGGCGATCCTGCCGATGACACCGCTCTGATCGAAGCACTGGTAGGTGCCGCCGCGGTCCGGATACATGATGCTGGGCCGGCGCGCGCTGGTGATCGCCAGCACGCGGTTGCCGTCGGCCTGCTCGACCACCAGCCCGGGCAGGAGGTTGGCCACGCCCGGCCCGTTGCTGGCCATGCAGACGCCGAGCTTGCCGGTCAGCCGCGCATAGGTGCCCGCCATGTGCGCGGCACAGGTCTCGTGGCGCGGCGTGACGATCTCGATGCCGAGCCGGTGCAGCGCCGAATAGAAGCCGAAATACGTGCCGTCGATGATGCCGAAGACCTTGTCGACGCCCTCCTTCTGCAACATGCGGGCGATCACCTCGCCGCCGCTGATTTCCGCCATTTCCGTCTCCTCACATGCAGTTCTTGTATTTGTCGAGCAGCCGCAGCGGCTTCCTCAGCGCATCGCGGCGGAACGGGTCGCCCAGTTCGCGCGTCACCATCATCTCCAGCACGGTGGTCCTGCCGTCCTTCTGCGCCGCGCAGGCGGCGGCCAGCGCCGGCCCGACGTCGGCCAGCTGTTCCACGACGACGCCCTCCGCCCCCATGGCGCGGGCGATGGCGGCGAAGCTCGGGTTCTCCAGGTTGGAGCCGACGAAGCGGTTGCCGTAGAAGTCCACCTGGTTCTTCTTCTCCGCGCCCCACTGCTTGTTGTGGAACACCACCGCGGTGACGGGAATCCGCTCGCGCACGCAGGTGAGGATCTCGCCGAAGCTCATGCCCCAGGCGCCATCGCCGACATAGGCCACGGCCGGACGATGCGGAGCGGCCAGCTTGGCGCCGATGATCGCCGGGAAGGCGTAGCCGCAGTTGCCGAAGCTCATCGCGGCAAAGAAGCTGCGCGGCTGTGCGAAGCGCAGGTAGCTGTTGGCCACCGAACAGATGTTGCCGATGTCGGTGGACACCATGGCGTCGGCCGGCATGGCCTTCTCCAGCGCGCGGAGCATCTGGCGCGGGTGCATGGCCGGGCTGTCTTTCGCCACCTCCAGGCTCCACGGGTCGCGCTCCTGCGGCCAGGCGTCGAGTTCGGCTTCCCATTCGGCTTTCTCTTTCGCGATTTCGGCGCGGCGCCCACTCCGGTTGGCGTTGCAAGCGAGTTCACGGCCAACGAGCCGCGCATGCAGCGCTTCGGCGGCGGCCTTCGCATCGGCGCACAGGCCGATGGAAATCTTCTTCACCAGTCCGAGCATCTTCGCGTCGGCATCCACCTGGATGATCTGTGCCTGCTTCGGCCAGTAGTCGAGGCCGTGCTGCGGCAGCGTGCCGAAGGGTCCGAGGCGCGTGCCCAGCGCCAGCACCACGTCGGCCCGGGCGATCAGCTTCATGCCGGCCTTCGAACCCTGGTAGCCGAGCGGGCCGCAGCAGAGCGGATGGGCGGCCGGGAAGGCGTCGTTATGCAGGTAGCTCGTCACCACCGGCGCGTCGAGCAACTCGGCCAGGCGCACGCACGCGTCCACCCCGTCAGCCATCACCACGCCGCCGCCGGAAACGATCACCGGAAATTTCGCCGCCGCCAGCAGCGCCGCCGCCGCGTCGAGACTCCGTTCGCCGCCGGCGCCGCGCTCGATGCGGATCGGCTGGGCGATGTCGTAGTCGGCCTCGCCATAGAAGTGGTCGCGCGGGATGTTGAGTTGCGTCGGCCCCATTTCCAGCATCGCCCGGTCGAAGCAGCGCGCGGCGAGTTCGGCCATGCGCTGCGGACCGCTGACGTGGGCCTGGAACTTGGTGATCTTCGAGAAGATCGGCAGCTGCTCGGTCTCCTGGAAGCCGCCCAGGCCGATTGTCGTGCTGCCGGTCTCCGGCGTGACGACCACCACCGGGCTGTGCGCCCAGTAGGCGGCGGCCACCGCCGTGACGAAGTTGGTGACGCCCGGCCCGTTCTGCGCGATGCAAACGCCGTGGCGGCCGCAGACGCGCGCATAGCCATCGGCCATATGCGCCGCGCCCTGCTCGTGCACCGTCGGGATGAAGCGGATGCCGGCCGCCGGAAAAAGGTCCAGCGCGTCCATATAGGCCGAGCCGACAATGCCGAAGACGTCGCGCACGCCCTGCGCCACCAGGGTTTCCACCAGCGCCTCGCTCGGCGTCATGCGCTGCGGCTTGGATTGTGTTGCGGGCATGCCGGACCCTCCTCTTTCCGAAATCATTGCATGTTGCAGATTTAATCGCAATAATGGAATCAATTGTTCCATTTATTGGATTAAACGCCCATGGACATCGATCTCAAATCCGAATCCTCCGCCACCCTGCGCGCCATCCACGTCCTCGAGATCGTGGCCGGCGCGGAAAACCCGATCGGCCTGGTCGGCATCATGGAGGCCACCGGCCTGGCCAAGCCGACCGTGCATCGCATCGCCACCCTGCTGGTGGACGCGGGCATGCTGTCGCGCGAAGCCGAGGGCCGGCGCTTCGCCCCCGGCCCGCGCCTGACCCAGCTGGCCCTCAAGTCGCTGACCCATCCGACCTGGCGCGCGCCGCGCCATGCCATCCTGCAGGCCCTGGTCAAGGAGTTCAACGAAACCTGCAACCTCACCATGCTCGACGGCCCGGAAGTGGTCTATCTCGACCGCGTCGAGGCCAACTGGCCGTTGCGCCTGCACTTCCAGACCGGCTCGCGGGTGCCGGCCCACGCCAGCGCCAGCGGCAAGCTGCTGCTGGCGCTGATGCCGTCGCGCGAGCGCAAGCGCCTGCTCGACGCGATGAGCTTCGAGCGCCATACCGCCAACACCCTCACCGACCGGCGCGCCTTCGAGGCGGAGCTGCGCCGCGTCCGCAAGCAGCGCTTCGCCACCGACAACGAGGAATACCTCGAGGGCATGGTCTGCGTCGCCGTCCCGGTGGAGAGCAAGACCCGCAAGGTGCCGGCGGCGCTCGCCGTGCACGCCCCCGCCTCGCGCCTGCCGCTGGAGCAGATGCTGCTCGGCCAGCCGGCGCTGCGGCGTTCGGCGGCGCGCATCGCCGACACCTTCCCGGAAAGCCAATCCTTGCGCCCGGTCAATCCGGAGTGAGGCCGGTGCGGCCTACAATCCGGTCATCTGCATGACGGGGAGATCGCACATGGGACGCGTACAGGACAAGGTGGCCCTGGTCACCGGCGCGGCGCAGGGCATCGGCCGCGCCACCGCGCTGCTGCTGGCCCGCGAGGGCGCCGCAGTGGCGGTGACCGACCTGCAGGCCGGCGAGGCCGAGGCAGTCGCCGGGGAAATCCACGCCGCCGGCGGACGGGCCCGGGCCTGGGCGCTGGATGTCTCCAAGGAAGCCGAAGTCGCCGCAGTGATCGCCGAGGCCGCCAAGGCGTTCGGCCGCCTCGACATCCTGGTGAACAACGCCGGCATCTCGGGCGCCAACGGCACCGCCGAGGAGACCAGCGAGGCCGACTGGGACCAGGTGATGGCCACCAACGCCAAGGGCACCTTCTTCTGCACCAAGCACGCCGTGCCGCTGATGCGCCGCGCCGGCGGCGGCAGCATCGTCAACCTCTCCTCGGTGTATGGCATCGTCGGCTCGCACAACGTCGCCGCCTACCACGCCTCGAAGGGCGCCATCCGCATCATGAGCAAGACCGACGCGCTGGCCTTCGCCGAGGACCGCATCCGCGTCAATTCGGTGCACCCCGGCTTCATCTGGACGCCGATGCTGGAGGCCGGCGCCCAGGTGCCCGGCGTCGCCCCCGAGGCGGTGCACAGCGCCATGGCCAAGCTGCACCCGCTCGGCACCCTGGGCGAGCCGGAGGACGTCGCCCACGGCATCCTTTACCTTGCTTCGGAAGAGGCCAAGTTCGTCACCGGCAGCGAGCTGGTGATCGACGGGGGCTACACGGCGCGCTGAGCGGCCGCCGCAAATGAAAAACCCGGCGCCTGCCGGGTTTTTTTCGAGCGACGGAGCGGCCACCGCTTCAGACGGCGTCCTTGCCCGGCTTGTTGGCCGCGCGCTTGGCGCCCGGCTTCGGCCCGCGCGCCGGCGTGGGCAGGTTGCCGGCCAGGCGGCAGCAGATGCCCTCGATCTTGCGGCCGTCGACGTATCGCGTCACCTCGCAGCAGATCACCTCGCCGGCCGAGGACAGCCGCGACACGTGGCTCTTCACCTGCGCCACCGGGATGCGCAGCGCCTTGGCGATGTCGACGTCCAGCCCCTCGCCATTGGCCTTGAGGAATTCGATGATCAACGCGTTCATCCGGATGCTCCGGAAAAAGTCAGCTCAGCGCCGGCGCCGCACCGGGCTGGCCGGGGCGCGGCCCTCGATGTGGCGAAAGCAGATGCGCCCCTTGCTCAGGTCGTAGGGCGAGATTTCCAGCGACACCTTGTCGCCGGCGATGATGCGGATGTGGTGCTTGCGCATCTTGCCGGCGGTGTAGGCCACCAGGTCGTGGCCGTTGTCCAGCGTGACGCGAAAGCGCGAATCGGGCAGCACTTCCATCACCACCCCTTCCATTTCGATCAGTTCTTCCTTGGCCATGCGGGCCTCTCCCGGGCAGATTGGCAAGCCCGGCCTGCGCCGGGCTCCTGTGCGGCGGCGGCGGACCTACGCCCGCCGCCCTCAGCGCCCGCTCAGTCGGCCGCGCGGATGTTCGACGCCTGCTGGCCCTTGGGACCGGTGGTGACGTCGAAGCTGACCTTCTGGCCTTCCTTGAGGGTCTTGAAACCCTGGCCCTGGATCGCCGAAAAATGGGCGAAGAGATCCTCGCCGCCCGCTTCCGGGGTGATGAAGCCGAAGCCCTTGGAATCGTTGAACCACTTCACTGTGCCTGTTGCCATAACATGAATTTCCTATAAAGACGAAATAGGGGTTGCCCCCGGGGGGCGAAGGTCAAGACGGCAGGGTGGTGAAGGGAGAAATACCGCGGAATCGCGGGTACTGAACCAGACAACAACAGCGCTACTTGAAGATCGCTGGCGCGCACTATGCGCCGATTCGCCTGGAATAGCAAATAATTCTTCGCGGGCGCCAGCGCGGTCGGTCGCCCCTGTCGCCGTGCCAGGGAGACCGACTTTTCACCATGGCGGCGCGGCCCGACCCGGCATTCGCCATCAGATCGAAGAGCGCGACTTGTACCAGTGCTTGCGGAAGCTCGACTGCCCGCCATGGCGGTATTGGTCGAGCAGGAAGGCGTCCTTGTACTGCAGGATCTTGCCATCGCGCTCCCGCTCCTGCAGCTCCTGCATGGCCGCATGGTATTGCTCCCGGTTGAGCCAGGCGCCCCCATAGCGGCGATGCCCGAGGATCCGGCGGATCACCCGATGGGATACCCAGATCCAGAGCAGCAGCCCGATGACGCCCGATGCCAGCCAGACGTAATAGGCCGCCTGCGGTCCGAGCGACAGCCACCAGCCGTTGAACTGGCTGCGGACTGGCTCGATCAGGGCAAGCAGTGATTCCATGGTCTCTCCTCCCACGACGATGGCCGCATTGTACCTGCGTTGCATAAGGCGGCAGGCCGGCTCGGGGCATTCACCGCGAGCCGCCCCGCAAGCGATCCTGGGCGATCCGTTCGGCGGCGTCACCGCTGCCGTCGCGCAGCCGCTGCAGCACCGGCTCGCTGGCGCGCGGGTGCGCCGCAACGAGCAGGCGGATCTCGGCCGAGGCGCTGGCGGCCAATGCATCGAGGGCGGTGGGCGGGGCGCCGCGGTTGCGCAACACGGCCAGGCGCACGCCTTCGTCCCGGTCGAAGGCGAGGCGGGTCAGCATCTCGTCGGACTGGCGCGGCGCGGCGGCCGCCGCCGCGCGCACCGCCGGATGGCGATCGCCGGCGAGGCGCTCCAGCAGCTCCGGCGGCAGGTCGGCGCGGCGCGCCAGGGCGGCGCGCACCTCGGCATCGGCATCGTGCATGAGCAGGGCGAAGAGTTCGGCATTGAGCTGGCCGCGCTCGGCGGCGGCGCGGCGCACGGCGGGCTCGGCGGCGCGAAGCGCCCCGGCCTCCGGCAGCGGGGTGCAGGCAAGGCCCGGCGGGCAGCTGCCGCCCTGCGCCGCCGGCGAGTCGGCCTGCTCCTGCAGGACGCGCTGCACGCCGGCGCTCTCGAAGTAATGCAGCAGTCCGGCGGCCAGAAAAGTCAGTCCCGCCAGGACGGCGTGAGCATTGCGGCCCAGGCCGAAAAAAGGCCGCAGGCCGGCCCGCAGCAGCCAGAACACCAGCTGCGCGGCGATGAAGGCGGCGATGAAGTAGATCGGCAGCACGGCCAGCAGCCGCCCGCCGATGTCGCCGCCGGCCACGCTGAGCACATACACCACGTCGGCCAGGCCGATGGTGGCGGCAACGGCGAGCGAGACGATCAGGCTGGCCGAAAGCGGCCAGGCATCGCCGCGCAATGAAGGACGATCGGAGGGCATGGTGGCAAACCATTATACTTTTCGCTCCATGAGCGCCCGAATCCAACCCAACGGCCTGCGCATCGTCGCCCTGCTCTGCGCCGCCGAGGTGCTCAGCATGACCGGCTTCTCCACCTATCCGGCGCTGCTCGGGCCGCTGCGCGAAGCCTGGGGCCTGAGCGGGACCGAGGCGGGCCTGATCGGCGGGGTGTTCTTCGCCGGCTACATGGCGGCGGTGCCGCTGCTCTCGGCGCTCACCGACCGCATCGACGCGCGCCGCGTCTACGCCGGCGCGACGCTGCTCTCGGCCGGCGGCACGCTCGGCTTCGGCCTGTTCGCCGAAGGCGTGTGGAGCGCCTGCCTGTTCCAGGCGCTCGCCGGCGCCGGGCTCGCCGGCACCTACATGCCGGGCCTGAAGGCGCTTACCGACCGCGTCGGCGGGCCGCTGCAGAGCCGCTTCATCGCCTTCTACACCTCCAGCTTCGGCATCGGCGCCAGCCTCTCGCTGCTGGCCGCCGGCTGGATCGCCGACGGGCTCGGCTGGGCGTGGGCCTTCATCCTCTGCGGCGGCGGGCCGCTCGCCGCCGCCACGCTGGCGCTGCGCGGGCTGGCGCCGGTCGATCCGGCGCCGCTGCCCAGGCCGCGGCCGCCGCTGCTCGACCTGCGCCCGGCGCTGCGCGAGCGCGCCACGCTGGGCTATGTGCTCGGCTACGCCGCCCATTCCTGGGAGCTGTTCGGCCTGCGCGCCTGGATGGTGGCCTTCATCGCCTTCGCCTACGCCCTCTCGCCGGGGGCGGCCATTCCCTGGGCGCCGGCCACCGCCGCGGCGCTGATCAACCTGCTCGGCATTCCGGCCAGCATCCTCGGCAACGAACTGGCCGGGCATCTCGGCCGGCGCCGCTACATCCTCGGCGCGATGAGCGCCTCGGCGCTGCTCGCCGGCCTGGCCGGCTTCGCCGGACCGCTGGCCTGGTGGCTGGCGCTGGCCCTGGTGGCCCTGCACTTCGTGGCGGTGATGGCCGACTCGGCGGCGCTCACCGCCGGCCTGGTGGCGGCGACGCCGCCGGCGAACCGCGGCGCGACTTTGGCGGTCTATTCGTTTTTCGGCTTCGGCGGCGGCTTCCTCGGGCCCCTGGCCTTCGGCCTGGTGTTCGACCTGGCCGGCGGCGAGGGCCGGCTGGCCTGGGGACTGGCCTTCGCCAGCCTCGGCGCAGCCTGCGCCTGCGGGCCACTGGCGATCTGGCTCACCCGACGCAAGGAGTCGACATGAAGAAGACCGGCCGGGAAGGGCCCGCGGCGGTCACCTCCGGGCAGTATCGCGTCGTTCGTGCCGGCCACGTCTCCGACGACGGCCCGGCGCCGACGGAACCGCGCTACCGCATCCACTCTGCCTCGCTCAAGCTGGAGAAGAGGGAGTGACGGTATAATCGCCGCCCATGAAGTTCCTCTTCGACCTGTTCCCGGTCATCCTGTTCTTCGTCGCCTTCAAGGCCTTCGACATCTACGTCGCCACCGGGGTGGCCATCGCCGCCACCTTCGCCCAGATCGGCTGGCTGCTGGCGCGCGGCCGCAAGGTCGACACCATGTTGTGGGTCAGCCTGGCGATCATCGTGCTGTTCGGCGGCGCCACCCTGCTGCTGCGCGACGAGACCTTCATCAAGTGGAAGCCGACGGTGCTCTACTGGCTGTTCGGCGCGGTGCTGGCCGGCGCCTCCCTGCTCTTCCGCAAGAACCTGATCCGCAAGCTGATGGAGGAGCAGATCAGCCTGCCCGAACGCGTCTGGGCCCAGTTGAACGCCAGCTGGATCGGCTTCTTCGCCTTCATGGGCGCGGCCAACCTGTTCGTCGCCTTTCGCTTCTCCACCGACACCTGGGTGAACTTCAAGCTGTTCGGCGGCATGGGGCTGATGCTGGCCTTCGTCGTCGCCCAGAGCCTGCTGCTGGCGAAATACGTGGAGGAGAAGAAATAATGCTGTACGCGGTCATCGGCGAGGATGTTCCGGACAGCCTGGCGCGGCGCCTCGCCGTCCGCCCGGCCCACCTGGAGCGACTGAAGGAACTGCAGGACGCCGGCCGTCTCATCCTCGCCGGTCCCTGCCCGGCCATCGACGCGCAGGATCCCGGTCCCGCGGGCTTCTCGGGCAGCCTGATCGTCGCCGAGTTCGACTCGCTGGAGGCGGCGCGGGCCTGGGCCGCGGCGGATCCCTACGCCACCGAAGGCGTGTTCGCCAGGGTCACGGTGCGGCCCTTCAGGAAAGTGCTGCCGGCGTGAACACGGCGGAAAAAATGCGCGAGAGGCTGGCCGCGCTGGCGCCGCAGCGGCTGGAGATCGCCGACGACAGCGCCAAACATGCCGGCCACGCCGGCGCGAAAGAAGGCGGCCACTACCGCCTCCTCATCGTTTCGCCGCGCTTCGCCGGCTGCGCCACCATGCAGCGGCACCGCTTGATTTACGAGGCGTTAGGGCCCATGATGCGCGGGGAAATCCATGCCCTCAGCATCCGGGCGCTGACGCCCGAGGAATCCGATTAACCCGTCACAAGGAAACTACATGAAACACACCCTCCCCCGCCTGACCGCCCTGCTCGTCGCGGGCTTCCTGTTGAACGCCCCGCTGCAGGCCCAGGAGGCGAAGCCGGCCGCCAAGGCCGTCGCCACGGTGAACGGCGTGGCCATCCCGGTGGCCCGCGCCAACGCCCTGCTCAACTCGCAGCTGGCCCAGGGCCAGCAGGATTCCGAGCAGCTGCGCGCCGCCGTGCGCAACGACCTGATCAACCGCGAGATGCTCTCGCAGGCCTCGAAGAAGAAGGGCTTCGACAAGAAAGCCGAGGTGCTGGCCCAGTTCGAGCTGGCGCGCCAGGGCATCCTGGTGAACGCCTACCTGCAGGACTTCGTCACCAGCCATCCGGTCAAGGACGAGGCGGTCAAGAGCGAATACGACGGCATCGTCAAGGCGATGGGCGACAAGGAATACAAGGCCCGCCACATCCTGGTCGAGAAGGAGGACGAGGCCAAGGGCCTGATCGCCCGCCTGCAGAAGGGCGAGAAGTTCGAGGAGCTGGCCAAGGTCTCCAAGGATCCCGGCAACAAGGACCGCGGCGGCGACCTCGGCTGGGGCGCGCCTTCCGGCTACGTCAAGCCCTTCGCCGATGCGCTGATCGCCCTGGAAAAGGGCAAGTTCTCGGCCGCCCCGGTGAAGACCGAGTTCGGCTGGCACGTGATCCAGCTCGACGACGTGCGCGACCTGAAGCATCCGCCCTTCGACGAGGTGAAGCCGCAGATCCAGCAGCGCCTGCAGCAGCAGATGCTCGAAAAGCACATCGCCGAGCTGCGCGCCAAGACCAAGGTCGAATAGGCGGCCGCAAACTGGCTACAATCGGCGCCATGGGCGCCGATTTTTTTTGATCATGACGAATCAGCAGGAACAACCGCCACTCGCCGCCGGCACGCTGCTCGAGGGCTACCGCATCGAGCGGAAGCTCTCGCAGGGCGGCTTTTCGGTGGTTTATCTCGCCCGCGACGCGGTCGGCAAGCCGGTGGCGATCAAGGAATACCTGCCGGCCGGCATGGCGCTGCGCGGCGCCGACGCCGCCACCATCGAGGCCCGCGGCGAGCACCAGGCGGTCTTCAACACCGGCATGAAGTGCTTCTTCGACGAAGGCCGCCTGCTCGCCGGCATCGACCATCCCAATGTGGTGCGGGTCAGCAATTTCTTCCGCGCCAACGGCACGGCCTATCTGGTGATGCGCTACGAGGAGGGCGAGACCCTCAAGGACCATGCCCGCCGGCTGCTGGAGCGTGGCGAGGCCATCCCCGAGGACTTCCTGCGCGAGGTCTTCGTGCGCCTGCTCGCCGGCCTGCGCGAGGTGCACGCCCGCAAGCTGCTGCACCTCGACATCAAGCCGGCCAACATTTACCTGCGTCGCGACGGCCACCCGGTGCTGCTCGACTTCGGCGCGGCCCGCCAGGGCCTCGGCCCTGGCGCCGGAACCAATCCGGTGTTCACGCCCGGCTTCGCCGCGCCGGAACAGCAGGGCTCGAACGAGCCGCTGGGGCCGTGGACCGACATCTACTCGGTCGGCGCCTCGCTCTACGACTGCCTGGCCGGCGACGCGCCGCAACCGGCCGATCTGCGCCGCCTCAAGGACGAGCTGGCGCCGGCACAGAGGCGCTGGGGCGGATGCTATTCCCTGCAGCTGCTGGAACTGATCGACTGGTGCCTGATGCTGCCGGCGGCGCAGCGTCCGCAGAGCGTCTTCGCCCTGCAGAAAGTGCTGAACGGGGAGCAGCTCGACCTCGTCGACCCGGCCTGGTTCGACAAGCCGAAGTAGCGGCGGATTACTGCTTCGGCTTGACGTTGAGGTTGTTCTTCACTTCCTTGACCCCGCCGACGCCGGCCGCGGTGCGGCCCGCCTGGCGCACCTGCTCGGCGCTGTCGACGAAGCCGGAGAGCTGCACCACGCCGTGGTAGGTCTCCACCGAGATCTCCGCCGAGGGCACGCCCTTCTTCGCCAGCAGCGCCGATTTCACCTTGGCGGTGAGCGTGCTGTCGTCGACGTACTCGCCGGCCTTCTGGCGGTCGGCCATCGAGCGGGCCTTCAGCCATTCGTCCTCGTTCAATTTGCCGTCATGGTTCATGTCGGCCTTGCCGAAGAATTTCGCGACGCGGGCGTCGCCCTTCGCCTCTTCACGGCTGAGATGGTTGTCGCCGTTTTTGTCGAGCTTGACGAAGTCGGGATTCTTCTGCGGCGCGGCATCCTGCGCCGGGGCACCCGTCGCCAGGGCGGCGAGGGCCAGCAGGGTGATGGATTTCTTCATGGCAGGCTCCGATGAGGGGACTGCCGAATGATATCAGCCGATCCGCTTCCTGGCGTTGCGGAACATGCGCAACCACGGCCCATCCTCGCCCCAGCTGTCGGGGTGCCACGACATCTGCACCGTGCGGTAGATGCGCTCGGGGTGCGGCATCATGATGGTGAAGCGCCCGTCGGCGGTGGTGAGGCCGGCGATGCCGTCGGGCGAGCCGTTCGGGTTGAAGGGATAGGTTGCCGCGACGCGGCCGTGGTTGTCGATGTAGCGCAGTGCGACGACGGCTTGCTTCTGCGCCGATGATGCCGCGAACTCCACACGACCTTCCCCATGCGAAACGACGATGGGCAGCCGGCTGCCGGCCATGCCGTCGAGGAACAGCGACGGGCTCTGCGGCACCTCCACCATGACGAAGCGCGCCTCGAACTGCTCGCTGCGGTTGCGCGCGAAGCGCGGCCAGTGCTCCGCACCGGGGATGATCTCCGCCAGGTGGCTCATCATCTGGCAGCCGTTGCAGACGCCCAGGGCGAAGGTGCCCTGGCGCGCGAAGAAGGCTTCGAATTCGGCGCGCAATGGATCGTTGAAGAGGATCGACTTGGCCCAGCCCTGCCCCGCGCCGAGCACGTCGCCGTAAGAGAAGCCGCCGCAGGCGACCAGCCCGGAAAAGTCGGTCAGCGCAACACGGCGGGATTGCAGATCGCTCATGTGCACGTCGCGCGTCGCGAAGCCGGCGCGGTCGAAGGCGGCGGCCAT
>JAEUNH010000168.1 GCA_016791205.1 Rhodocyclaceae bacterium
TGCGCGAGGACGTCGAGCTGATCCAGGGCGCCAGCCACCCCTTCGACATCACCGCCTTCCTCGCCGGCCAGCAGAGCCCGGTGTTCTTCGGCTCCGGCATCAACAACTTCGGCGTGCGCGAGATCCTGCAGGCGCTGGTCGAGTGGGCGCCGCCGCCGCAGCCGCGCGACGGCGGCAGCCGAATGGTGCAGCCGGCCGAAGCGCCGTTCTCCGGCTTCGTCTTCAAGATCCAGGCCAACATGGACCCGAAGCACCGCGACCGCATCGCCTTCTTCCGCGTCTGCTCCGGCCGCTACGTGCCCGGCATGAAAGTCAGCCACCGCAGGACGGCGAAGGAGATGAAACTCGCCAACGCGCTGACCTTCATGGCCAACGAGCGCGTGGCGAGCGAGGACGCCGTGGCCGGCGACATCATCGGCATCCACAACCACGGCCAGTTGCAGATCGGCGACACGCTCACCGAGGGCGAGGCGCTCGGCTTCAAGGGCATCCCCTACTTCGCGCCGGAACTCTTCCGCGTCGCCCGCCCGCGCGACCCCTTCAAGTCGAAGCAACTCGAGAAAGGCCTGCAGGAGCTGGGCGAGGAAGGCGCCATCCAGGTGTTCCAGGCGACCATCAACAACAACCTGCTGCTCGGCGCCGTCGGCGTGCTGCAGTTCGAGATCGTCGCCCAACGCCTCGCCACCGAGTACAAGGTCGACGCCCTCTACGACGCCGCCAGCATCTCCACCGCGCGCTGGCTCACCTACCCCGACGAAGCGACGCGACGCGACTTCGAGCGCGAGCAGGCCGCCGCGCTCGCCAGCGACGTCGACGGCAATCCGGTGTTCCTCGCCACCAACAAGTACAACCTGCAGGTCACCATGGAACGCTGGACCAAGGTCGGCTTCCACACCACCCGCGAGCACGGGCAGCGCGTCAGCCACGGGTAAATCACCCCGTCATTCCCGCGCACGCAGGAATCCATCCCGGAACCGGGTCCGCCCTTCCTGCAACAGGCTCACCTCCTGAGCCAGCAACGGCCCGACAATGTGCCCAAACCCTGGAGGACAGGATGGGCGCTGATTTCACATGGAATGCACCAGGCCGAAGGCAGGCGATAAAGAAAGCCGCACTGGCCGGCCTCGCCGTGCTGCTCATCGGTTTTGCCGGCCGGGCTTACCTGCCGGCCGCAGCCGAATGGGCGGTCCGGCAGCCATTGGATATTGCATTGCTGATTCTCGGCGCCCACGGTAAATCACGGGAAGCGTCCGAAAAGCCCGGCCATGAGGAATCGGGAAGGCAGCGCCAGGATCAGCAGGAATGGCTCGATGCGCTGCTTCGCCTGCTGAGGGAGCCGATAATCGAGTTGCACGATCATTGTCGTTGCTAGCCCGAGTTCCATTCACATATTGTTCTCAATTATGCTACGATTGAAGCACGTTTGAGAACAGTACGGAAACCGACATGGGCGCCAACCCGATCGAACTGCTCTTCACCGCCTACCGCCGCCAGGTGCTCGGCCTCCTGCTGCTGCGGCCGGACGACAGCCTGCACGTGCGGGAAATCTCGCGGCTGACCGGCGTGCCGGCCGGCTCGCTGCACCGCGAGCTGCGCACCCTCACCGAGGCCGGACTGCTGCTGCGCGAACCCGCAGGCAACCAGGTGCGCTACCGCGCCAACCGCGCCGCGCCGCTATATCCCGAGCTGGCCGAAATCTTCCGCAAGGCAGCCGGCTATGAAATAACGACGACCAAGGCCTCCGCAGCACAGCGAAGGCGCAAGACAGAATCCGTCGCGCGCACCCTACACTCGACGCAAGCCGAGTATTCCGTTCAGCCCGTCACCGGCAAATTGATTCCTCCCCTCGCGAAGCTCAAGCGGCTCTGCCGCAAGTACGGCATCAATCGACTGGCCTTGTTCGGCTCGGCGGCGCGCGGCGAAATGACGCCTGACAGCGACATCGATCTGCTGGTGGAGTTTTCACCCAACAGCAAGGTCTCGCTGTTCGACATCCCCGCCATCCAGGATGCCTTCTCCGCCGTCTTCGGCGGCCGCAAGGTGGATATCGCCACGCCGGAAATACTGGAGAACCCCTACCGCCGCAAGACCATCCTGCGCGACGCCAAGGTGCTCTATGCGGCCTGAGGAGCGGGATGCGGCCTATCTGTGGGACATGCTGAACGCGGCGCGCGAAGCGCATATGACCGTCGAGGGCGCTACATGTGACACATTCATGGACGACTGGCTGAGACGACGCGCGCTGGAGCGCACCCTCGAGGTGCTGGGCGAAGCCGCGAGAAAGGTATCCGTCGAATTCCAGTCGGCGCATCCCGACATCGACTGGCGCGGCCTGATCGGCCAGCGCAACGTGCTGGCCCATGAATACGGGCGCATCGATCACCGACTGCTGTTCGAAGCCGCCAATGTTCGCCTGCCGCCGCTTATCGCGCGTTTGCAGGATTTGCTTGATCAAACGTAGCACCGCGACTTCAAAGCCGGGGCGACGCCAAACCCGATCTTGCCGGAATATATCATACATGCTATATTTTCCATGGCCTGCTCCATCGAATTCTTCAACACCGCAGTGAAGGCGGAGATCACCGGCTGGCCGGCCGGCATCAACGCCAGCTTCACCCGCATTGCCGAACAGATGGTGGAGTCGGGGCCGAACCTTGGCTTGCCCTACACCCGGCCTTTCGGGGACGGCTTGTTCGAGATTCGCGCCAAGGGTCGGGAAGGCATCGGCCGGGCGTTCTTCTGCACCTTGGTGGGCCGGCGGATCGTGATCCTGCACGGCTTCATCAAGAAGACGCAGCAGACGCCCGCAAAGGACCTGAAGTTGGCGCGCAAGCGCCTGAAGGAGGTACAGCATGGCTAAGACAACCCCGCCCAGGGATCGCTACCAGCCGGCGGCGTTCAATCCCAAGGCGCATGCAGCGAAGAAGCGCAAGACCAATCCCGCCTTCCGCGCCGACTACGATGCGCTGGAGGATGAATTCGCCGCGCTCGCCGCACTGCTGCAGGCACGCAAGGAAGCCGGCCTGACCCAGGAGGATGTCGCCGCGCGCATGGGCGTTTCCCAGCCCGTGCTGGCGCGCATCGAATCGAGTCTGGGCAGCCGCAAGCATTCTCCCTCCCTGGCGACGCTGCGCCGATATGCGGATGCCTGCGGCAAGAAGCTTGTCATTCAAATGATCTGAAGTGAGAGAACAGCAGGCCTGCGCCCTGACCCTCCTCCGCCAATGCGCCATCATTGCATCGCATTTGCAACGCAAGGAGCCCGACATGAAAACCGCCACCCTCCCCTCGCTGCGCGTCGCGCCTGAATTGCGCCAAGCCGCCGAAGCCGTATTGCAGGAAGGCGA
>JAEUNH010000169.1 GCA_016791205.1 Rhodocyclaceae bacterium
CTGGCGCTGGCCGGCCAGGCGACGCTGTGGATGGCGGTGTTCGCCGACATGGGGGCGAGCCTGCTGGTGGTCGGCAACGGTCTGCGGCTGTTGCGAGCGGGGCGGAAAAATGTCTGAGACAGAACGGCTGCTGCAGCCGACCGCCTTGCTCGATTACCGGCATTCGCGCATTGAAGCCCTGATCCGCGAACAGGGCTGGCGCGCACTGCCGGAATACGAGCGCATCGGCGCGATCTACGATTTCGTGCGCGACGCCATTCCCTTCGGCTACAACCGCTCCGACGACCTGTCGGCCTCGCAGGTGCTGGCGGACGGCATCGGCCAGTGCAACACCAAGGGCACGCTGCTGATGGCCTTGCTGCGCGGCAGCGGTATTCCCTGCCGCCTGCATGGCTTCACGATCGACAAGGCGCTGCAGAAAGGCGCGGTCACCGGCACGGCCTATTTGCTCGCGCCGCGCAGCATCCTGCACAGCTGGGTGGAGGTTCTCTACGCCGGACGCTGGGTGAACCTGGAAGGCTTCATCCTCGACAAGCCGTATCTGCAGCAGCTGCAGCAGCGCTTCGCCGGCCACCGGGGGGCATTCTGCGGCTTCGGCGCAGCCACGCCCGACTTGCAGAACCCGCCGGTCGACTGGCAGGGCGCCGACACCTATATCCAGAAGGACGGCATCAACCGCGATTTCGGCGTCTTCGACAGCCCGGACGACTTCTACGCCCGCCACGGTACGAATCTGGGCGGCTTCAAACGCTGGCTGTTCCAGCATGTCGTGCGCCAGCGGATGAACCGCAACGTCGGCCGCATCCGCGGCGAGGCACGATTGCCCGAATCCCCGGCCGCGGATACAATTCACCGGCCATGAAACGTCTTCTGCTCGTGCTGACGATGCTGATGCTGCCGCTCCAGTTCACCTGGGCGGCAGTGAATGCCTATTGCCAGCACGAGACCGGCGCGGCCGCGCAGCACTTTGGCCATCACGACCACAAGCATGTGCAGCCGGCCGGGAAGGACGACGGCGCGCCGGGCAAGGCGCATACCGACTGCGGCTACTGCCACCTGGCGCAAACCTGCGCCACCGTGCCGGCCGTCGCGATGCCGGCTTACGTCTGCGACAGCATGGCGGTCGAGCCGCAGCCTGAAATTCCCCTCTCGTACTTCCCGGACGGCCCCGAGCGGCCCAAGTGGTTGCGTTTCGCCTGATCCGGCGGAACGCCTGACGTTTTCCCTTTGATGTTGTCTCCCCGCGCCGCGGCGCGGCGGCGTTCCGTCGGATTTCTCCCCGATCCATCCACCGGAGATTTCGACGAATCATGTTTTCGATCACGCATGGAACCCGCGGGCGCCTGGCCCGCATGGCGGCGGCGCTGGCGCTCTCGCTGCCGGCCCTGGCCGCGTCGGCGGCCGAACCGCCGCTAACCCTGGAACGCGCCTGGCAGTTCGCCGAGCAGGCCAGCCCCGCCCTCAAGGCGGCGCAGGCCAACCTCGCCGTCGCCGAGGGGCAGCTCGACGATGCCCGCGGCCTGCTCTGGAACAACCCGCAACTCGCCGCCGAGCGCGCGCGGCGGCAGGTGCCCCAGCCTGGCCTCGGCCACGACACGCAGCGCGAATGGCGAGCGGAGCTCTCACAGGCCCTGGAGATCGCCGGCCAGCACGGACATCGGCGGGAGGCGGCCGAGCAGGAGCTGGCGGCGCTGAAGGAACTCGTCGAGGAGACGCGCCGCCAGGTGCGTGCCGAGGTCGAGCAGAAATTCGTCCGCGTGCTCGGCCTGCAGTCGCGCGCCGCCATGGAGGCGGAACTCGTCGCCCTGATCCGCGACAACACAGGCGTCGCCCGCAAGCGCTTCGAAGCGGGCGAGGACACGCGGCTCGACAGCAATCTTGCCGAAGTCGAGTTGGGCCGCACGAGCAACCAGCTCGAGGTGGTGCGCGAGCAGCTCCTCCAGGCCCGCGCCGATCTCGCCGCCGCCCTGCAACTGCCGGCGCCGATGCTGCCGGAAGCGCAGGGAACGCTTACGGCCGACGCCGTCTTCCCTTACACCCTGGATCAGTTGCTCGCCGCCGCAGCGGCGCGGCCCCGGCTGCGCGCCCTCGACCACCGCGAACAGGCGGCCCGCAGCCGCCTCGGGCTGGAGCGTGCCGCCGCCTATCCGGACGTCACCATCGGGCTGTTCTCGGGCCGCGAAGGCCCGGGCGACGCGCGCGAGCGGATCAGCGGCATCTCCGTCTCGCTGCCCCTGCCGCTGTTTCGCCGCAACGCGACCGGCATCGGCAAGGCGACGGCCGAACTCACCCAGGCCCAGATCGAGCGGCAGGCCGCCGTCCGCGACACCCAGGCGACGGTCCTCGCCCTCTGGCAGAAGCTTGGCAGCGTGCGCGAACGGGTCAGGCGGCTGGAGCAGTTCGTCCTGCAGCGCCTGCAGGATAACCAACGCCTGTCTGCCGCCGCCTACCGCGCCGGCGAGATCGGCCTGACGCAGCTCCTGTTCGCCACCCGCCAGGTGCTCGACACCCGGCGCGAGGTGCTGGAGGCCGCCACCGATTTTGCCCTGACGCGCATCGAGCTGGAGCAGGCGGCGGGCTGGCGAGGTGGGCAATGAGGCATGCCGCCGCACCGCCGCGCACTTTCGAAAACACGCACAACGGATCGAATGACATGAAGAACACATTCCATCGGGCCATCCTCATGACCCTCTGCCTCGCGGCCCTGGCGCTGGCCGGCTGCGACAAAAGTCAGTCGCCGCAGGACGGCGCCGCCAAGAGCGCCGCCGCCGGCAAGACGGCAGACAAGCACGGACACGAAGCCGAAAAATCCGGCGGGCATGAAGACGGGCACGGCGAGGAAGAGCAGCTCAAGCTCGGCGCCGAGGAGATCGCCGCCGCCGGCATCAAGACCGAGGAACTGCAGGAGCAGGAAGTCAGCGAGCAGCTCACGGTGACCGCCACCATCCGCCCCAACCAGGACCGCATCGCCCACGTGGCGCCGCGCGTGCCGGGGCGCGTCGTCAAGGTTCCCGCCAATCTCGGCGATGCCGTCAAGGCCGGCCAGACGCTCGCCGTGCTCGACAGCCTCGAAGTGGGCGAGGCGCATTCGGCCTGGCTCCAGGCGCGGACGGCGCAGGCCTTGGCCAAAGCGGATTTCGAGCGCGCCGAGGCGCTCCACGGCGAGCAGATCATCGCCCGCAAGGACCATCTGCGCGCCCACGCCGAGTACGAGAAGTCGAAGGCGGCGCTCGCCGCCGCCGGAGACCGGCTGCGCATGCTGGGCGTGAGCCCGGCGCCAGCCGCCGACGGCAAGGCGGTGTCCGCCTTCCCGCTCACGACGCCGTTCGCCGGCACGGTGATCGAGAAGCACGCCATCCTCGGCGAGCTGGCCCAGCCGGACAAACCGCTGTTTACCGTAGCCGACCTCTCCAGGCTGTGGATCGAGGCCAATCTGTTCGAAAAGGATCTTGGGCGCGTCAAGGTCGGGGCGGAGGCCGTGGTGACGGTCGCCGCCTATCCCGACGAAACCTTCGCGGGCAAGCTCACCTACATCGCCGCCGTGGTCGACAAGGAGACGCGCACCGTGTCGGCGCGGGTCGAGGTCGCCAACGCCGATGGGCGACTCAAGCCCGAGATGTTCGCCACCGCGGCCATTCGTACGAGTGGCACCGGCGGCAAGGGCAAGGGATTGCTCCTGCCGGAGGAGGCGGTGGTGCTGATGCAAGGCCAGCCGACGGTCTTCATCGAAGAGCACGGCGGCTTCGAGCCGCGCGCGGTGGAACTCGGCGAGAAGCTGCGCGGTCGTGTTGTGGTGAAGGCCGGGCT
>JAEUNH010000229.1 GCA_016791205.1 Rhodocyclaceae bacterium
CCATCAGGCCATCGGGCAACTGGTTCTTCTCCAGATAGGCCAGGCAGGCCTCGGTGGTGACGGTGAAGCCGGGCGGCACGTTGAGGCCGATCTGCGTCATCTCGCACAGATTGGCGCCCTTGCCGCCGAGCAGCATCTTGTCCTTGCCGTCGCCTTCCTCGAATTCGTAGATGAACTTGCTGGATTTCATGTCGGACCCGCCGTAGAGAAAAACAATGCGCGGCAGTGTGCCACGGCCGGAGGCGAAAAACCATGCCCGGATCATGGTCGCCGGCGAAAAAATCCGGCCGGCTTCCATGCCTCCATAAGCTAAACTTGGCCGCTCATTGTTTGAGGAGGAAATATATGAAGCTTTATTACAGCCCCGGCGCCTGCTCCCTCTCGCCGCACATCGCCCTGCGCGAGGCCGGCCTGGAGTTCGAGCTCGCCAAAAAGGATCTCCACTCCCAGACCCTCGCCGACGGCAGCGACTTTCGCGCCATCAATCCCAAGGGCTATGTTCCGGCGCTGGCGCTCGACAATGGCGAAATCCTCACCGAAGGCCCGGCGATCCTGCAGTACATCGCCGACCGCGCCCCCGACAAGAAGCTCGCCCCGCCGGCCGGCAGCATGGAGCGCGTGCGCCTGCAGGAATGGCTCAACTACATCACCTCGGAACTGCACAAGTCGTTCAGCCCGCTGTTCAACAAGAAGGCCTCGGAAGACTGGAAGTCGGCGGCCCGGGCCCTGCTCGACCGGCGCATCGAACTGGTGGCGCAGGCACTCGAGGGGCGCAGTTATCTGATGGGCGAAACCTTCAGCGTGGCCGACTGCTACCTGTTCACGGTGCTCAATTGGACAGGCTGGGTGGCCATCGACCTTTCCCGCTGGCCGAGCCTGGCCCAATACATGCAGCGCGTCGCCGCGCGTCCGACGGTGCAGGCGGCGCTCAAGGCGGAGGGCCTCCTCAAGGGCTGACCGGCGGAAGCCGACGGGCGGCTGGCGCCGAACTGCCGCTTCCGCCTATCATGGCGAAACCATGATCGATACCAAGTCCTTCCTGCTCGCCGGCATGACGCTGGCGGCGCTGTCCGCCCATGCCGATACCTATGCACCCGCCGAAGAGCGTCCCGGCCGCACTGTCCTGGTACCGATGTCGGTCGAGCGGCCGCCGGGCGAGAGCTGGGCCCTGGTCCGCCGCACCGACGTGGATCTGGTGTTCCTCCGGCCGGCCGAGAAAAACCGCAGCAGCCTGGTGGCCATCGCCAGCGGCAAGGTGCCCGACAGGCGCGCGCGCTCGACCCAGGAACTGGCCGCCAACATCCGCGAAGAGCTGAAAGCCAAGGCCGACGACACGCGCTTCGAGGTGCTGTCCGAGGAGGTGCGCCCCGACCCCGCGGCCGACCGGAAGTGCGTTCGTTACCGGCAGAGCGCCCGCGACCGCGGCGCCAAGGGCAGCGACGGCCAGCCCCAGCTCATCGCGCTCCACGGGCTCGCCTGCCTGCATCCAACCGATGAGGGCATTGTCCTGTCCATCACGCTTTCCGAACGCGGTCCGCCCGAAAGCGCCAATCCCGCCCTCGCCGACGACGCCGAGCGCTTTTTTTCCAGCCTCAGGCCGCATCGGCCGGTGGCCGGCAATGGCTGGCGGGCGCCCGCGGAGCAGGGCGACGCCAATGCCCAGGTGATGCTGGCGCGCCATCTGTTCCAGTCCAACGAACTCGAAGAGGCCATCGTCTGGCTGGGCCGCGCGGCGGACAAGGGGCACCTCGACGCCCATGCCCTGCTCGGGCTTTCCTATCTGACCGGACGGGCGGTGACGCGCAGCCCCGAAGAGGCTCTCAGGTGGCTGCGCCCCGCCGCCGACAAGGGTTATCCAAAGGCCGAGGGGCTGCTGGCCCTGGCGCTGATCAGCGCCCCGCAGGTCCGCAACGACGAGGAAGGCCGGCGTTGGGCCCGCAAGGCCGCCGCGGACGGCGATCCGCTGGGCCAGGCGCTGCTGGGCGAATTGCTGCTCTTCGGCAAGAGCGGCATGGAGAAGAACGAGGCGGAAGGCAGCGCCTGGGTCCGCAAGGCCGCCGAACAGGGCGACGCCAAGGCCCAGTATCTGCTGGCCAGCATGCTGGCCAAGGGCTTTGGCCTGGCGCAGGATCCGGCCCAGTCCCGTTTCTGGCTGGAACTGGCCGCCGCGCAAGGACATGCCGACGCCAGGAAGATTGTCGAGCAGGCCAAACGCCCGGCATCGCCCGCACCGGCCAAGACCCCCTCCGAAAACAAATAATCAATGCTGCGGCGCACATTGTGCACCGCGTCTTTATTCGGCAATGAAGCCGGCGTAGGCTGGTCTCCTAAAAACGATTCTGAGGAGACAGCCATGGCCAGCGCGACCCCGATTGGCAACCTAGCCGAATGCTATGCCAACGCCCTCGCCATCGAGCGCGAGGCAGCGGCGCGCAGCGAGGAGTTCGCCGAGTTCCTGGAGGATCATCACGAGCAGGCTGCGGCCGGCCTTTTCCGCCGCCTGGCGGGCTACGAGCGCCAGCATCTCGAGGAACTCGAGCGCCGGGCCTCCGGCCTGCCGCTGCCGGCGCTGCACGGCTGGGAATTCAGCTGGCTGGACAACGCCCCGGCCGAACAGGTCGACCACTGCTTCATCTTCCACCTGATGACCCCGCACGACGCGCTGAAGATCGCCCTCGGCGCCGAGAAGCGCGCCCAGGCGCTCTACGAGCAGGCCGTATCGGCCAGCGACGATCCGGAAGTGAAGCGCCTGGCGCGCGAACTCGCCGGCGAGGAGATGGAGCACATTGCCTGGCTGGAGGACGCCCTGCGCAAGGCCCCGCGCCCGCTCGTCTCGGAAGCCGACTTCGAACGGCTGTTCAATGCGGCTTCTTCGCCGCATTGATGAAGGCCACCGGAAACACCACCTCCGCCGCCGCGTGCTTCTGCGGCGCATTCCGGTAATCCGGCATGTGCGGCGCGGCATTGCCCGAAGCCGACATCAGCTTGCCGATCAGCACCTGGATCTGATCCGAGAACCAGTCCTCCTCGAAGCGCGTCGGCAGGAAGCGCAATTCCCTGACGCGCTCGGGGACATCCCCGGCGGCAATCACCTCGTCGGCGGCGTAGGCGCCGGAAAAGAAGCGCCCGGCAAGAAAGCGCAGGTACCAGCCGCCCTTGCCGTCCGCAGCCAGCACGAAGACCCGCGCGCCTGAAGGGGATTCGTCGTCCTCCTCCTCGAACACCGGATGCACGGCAAAGGCCGCGGCGTCTCGCTGGACGACATGCTGCACGGCCTCGTCGAAGGACAGGCGGTTGTCTTCGAACGGGGGCTGGACATTGTTTTCTTCGGTGGCCATCTGATTTCTCCGTCGGTTCGAGTAAGCTACCAATTTAGTTCGGCCCGTGGCAAGCGGGCTTTTCTCTGCCTCGATACAAATTCCAAATGTCCGACCGGAATCAGCCCGTCATCGCCATCCGCGGCGCGCGCCAGAACAACCTGAAGAACCTCAGCCTCGACCTGCCCACCGGCGAGCTCATCGTCGTCACCGGCGTCTCCGGCTCGGGCAAGAGCTCGCTGGTCTTCGACACCCTCTACGCCGAGGGCCAGCGCCGCTACGTCGAGACCTTCTCGCCCTACGCGCGGCAGTTCCTCGACCGCATGGACAAGCCGCAGGTCGACCGCATCGACGGCATCCCGCCGGCCATCGCCATCGACCAGACCAATCCGGTGCGCACCTCGCGCTCCACCGTCGGCACCATGACGGAGCTGAACGACCACCTCAAGCTGCTCTACGCGCGGGGGGCAAGGCTCTACTGCCGCGGCTGCGGCCAGCCGGTGCGGCGCGACACGGCGGAGAGCATTTACGCGGGAATAGTCAGTCGCTGCGACACGGCGCAGGACCCGCGCCTTGTCGTCGCCTTCCCGGTGGAGGTGCCGCACAACTTCAGCGAGGCGGAGGTGCTGAAACTGCTGGAGGCGCAGGGCTACACGCGCATCCACGCCCGCCGCGGGAAGACCCTCGAAGTGGTGCAGGACCGGTTTCGCATCGCCGGCGCCGAGCGCGCCCGCGTCATCGAGGCACTGGAGGCGGCGCTGCGCGTCGGCCAGGGCCGCGTCGCCATTTCTCCGCTCGACGAAGCCGGCGCGCCGGCTACGCCGTGGAAGTTCAGCACCGACCTCCACTGCGCCGACTGCGACATCCACTACGCCGAACCGGTGCCGTCGAGTTTCTCCTTCAACTCGCCGCTCGGCGCTTGCGAAAGCTGCCGCGGCTTCGGCCGCATCATCGGCGTCGATTACGGCCTGGTCGTGCCGGACGAATCGAAGACGCTGGCCGGCGGCGCGGTGAAGCCCTGGCAGACCGAGTCCTACCGCGAGTGCCAGGACGACCTGCTGCGCT
>JAEUNH010000280.1 GCA_016791205.1 Rhodocyclaceae bacterium
TTCATGGTGCCGGTCCAGCTGCCTTCGATCATCTTCGGCAGGTAGGCGGCCTTCAGTTCGGGCGAGCCGTTGAGGGTGATCGCCTCGATGGCGCCGGTGGTGAGCAGTGGGCACAGCGAAAAAGCCATGTTGGAGGCCTTCCACATCTCCTGCACGGCGGCCACCACCACCTTGGGCATGCCCTGGCCGCCGAAGTCCGGTTCGCAGCCGATTCCGTTCCAGCCGTTCTCGACGAACTGACGATAGGCCTCCTTGAAGCCCTCCGGCATGGTGACCTGGCTGTCGTGCCAGCGCGCGCCCTGACGGTCGCCGGAGCCGTTGAGGGGCGACAGCACCCCGCTGGCGAACTTGCCGGCTTCCTCGATGATGGCGTCGACGGTGTCCGGCGTCGCTTCCTCGTAGCCGGGCAGCTTGCCGACCTGCTCGATGCCGGCCAGTTCGCGCAAGACGAAGTGCATGTCGTTCAGGGGCGCGGAATAGGTGCTCATGTTTTTCTCCTCGTGAGGTCAGTTCCGATCGATCAGCCGATCGCTCAAAATGTCTTCCAGCAGCAGGATCTCGGCGACCACCGAGACCGGAAATCCCTGGCGCTCGCCACCGCGGTTGTCGGCCAACAGGTGGCGCAGATACTCCTGGCAGGCGGGCCCGGGCCATGTTGCCTGAACCTTTTCCAGAATGTGGGGAATCTGCTCTAAACCGAGCAGTTCGGTGTGCTCCTCGTCGTCGAAGAAGGAGCGCAACGGGACCCCTGCCACGCCCTCGTCCCAGCCCGGCACCCGCACGTTGAAATGCCGGTGCACGGTGGCGGCGGCGCGCTCGAAATCCTCGCCCATGCCGGTCTGCCGGTAGAGCTCCAGCAGCCGCAGCCAGGGCCGCACCGACAAGGTGGGCTGCTTGAAGAGGTAATCCTTCAGCGCCTGCATGGCCCCGGTGGTGCGCCCGTAGCTGAGCATCACTTCGGCCAGGTCGAGGGCATGGTCCATCTCCTCGCGCGAAGCCAGGGAAGGATCGGGCGGCTCGGCTTCCGGCTGGACCTCCGTCGGCCGATAGAGTCTTTCCTCCACGACCGCCGGCGCAGCCGGCAAGGGGCTCGCCTCTTTCCCGTGGGGCAGCGGGGGCGGCAGGAAAGGCGCTGCGGGCTTGACGCGTCGCGCCTTGTCGCGCAGTCGCACCAGGAAAAAAGTCAGTGTCCCCAGCACGGCGACCGCCCAGGCCAGCATGGCGCCGCCCTCTTCCGGGCTCGGCTCCGAAGGGATTGTCCGCGCCGCAGGCAGGCCCTCCTGCAGCGGGACGAGCGGCGGCTCAGCCTGTCCCGCCGGCGCGACGAGGCCGCTCAGCAGGGATACGGTCGTACGATCGGGCTGGGCGCCTTCGATATCGCCGCGCAAGCCACGCAGCCTGTCGGCCGCGCCGTGTATGCGCGCATTGAGCCCGTCGAAGCCCATCCAGAACTCGCTGGATCCCTGGCTCAGGCGGTATTCTCGGCGCAGCAGATCACGCTCGATTTCGCTTGCCGCCGGCGCGGACAGCTGCCAGGTGATCTGCATCCGTGGCTCGGCATCTGTCAGCGTTGCGGCCATCCCAGGCTGTGCCGCCAGCAATCCGAGGCAGGCCAGCCCGAGCCGGATTTCCGGAACAAGCGCAGCCGGAAACCTCATGACCGAAAGCGATCAGCCCAGTTCGGCCACCAGCTCCGGCACGGCCTGGAACAGGTCGGCGACCAGGCCGTAGTCGGCCACCTGGAAGATCGGCGCCTCGGGATCCTTGTTGATGGCGACGATCACCTTGCTGTCCTTCATGCCGGCCAGGTGCTGGATGGCGCCCGAGATGCCGACGGCGATGTAGAGGTCGGGCGCGACGATCTTGCCGGTCTGGCCGACCTGGTAGTCGTTCGGCACGAAGCCGGCGTCGACCGCCGCGCGCGAGGCACCGAGCGCCGCGCCGAGCTTGTCGGCCAGCGGCTCGAGCACGCTGCGATAGTTCTCGCCGCTGCCCATGCCGCGGCCGCCGGAGACGATGATCTTGGCCGCGCCCAGCTCGGGGCGCGCGCTCTTGGTCAGCTCGCGGCCGACCAGCTTCGAGACGCCGAGGTCGGCGCCCGCGGCGAGCGCTTCGACAGCGGCCGAACCGCCCTGGCCACAGGCCTCGAAGGCGGTGCCGCGCACGGTGATGACCTTGACGCCGTCCGCGCTCTTCACCGTCGCCAGCGCGTTGCCGGCGTAGATCGGGCGGACGAAGGTGTCGGCGGACTCGACGGCGACGATGTCGGAGATCTGCGCCACGTCGAGCAGCGCCGCCACGCGCGGCAGCAGGTTCTTGCCGAAGGTGGAGGCCGGCGCCAGGATGTGCGTGTAGCCGGCGGCGTTGGCATGGACCAGCGCGGCGAGGTTCTCCGGCAGCTGCTCGGCGTAGGGCGCGGCGTCGGCGACGCGCACCCTGGCGACGCCGTCGAGCTGCGCGGCGGCCTGGGCGGCGGCGGCACAGCCGACGCCCGCCACCAGCACGTGGATTTCGCCGCCGAGCTTCTTCGCGGCCGTCAGCGTGTTGAGCGTCGCCGCCTTGAGCGAGGCGTTGTCGTGTTCGGCGATAACGAGAATGGCCATCAGATCACCTTCGCTTCGTTCTTGAGTTTGTCGACCAGCTGTTTGACGTCCGCCACCTTGACGCCGCCGGCACGCTTGGGCGGCTCGGCGACCTTCAGCGTGGCCAGACGCGGCGCGACGTCGACGCCGAGGTCGGCCGGCTTCAGGGTGTCGAGCGGCTTCTTCTTGGCCTTCATGATGTTGGGCAGCGTGGCATAGCGCGGCTCGTTCAGGCGCAGGTCGGTGGTGACCACCGCCGGCAGCTTCATCTCGACGGTCTCGAGGCCGCCATCGATCTCGCGCGTCACGGTGGCCTTGCCGTCGGCGATGACGACCTTCGAGGCAAAGGTGGCCTGCGGCCAGCCCATCAGGGCGGCGAACATCTGGCCGGTCTGGTTGGCGTCGTCGTCGATGGCCTGCTTGCCGAAGAGGACGACCTGCGGGGCTTCCTTCGCGGCGATCGCCTGCATCAGCTTGGCCACGGCCAGCGGCTGCAGCTCGACGTCCGTCTCGACCAGGATGGCGCGGTCGGCGCCGATGGCCAGCGCGGTGCGCAGGGTTTCCTGGCAGGCGGCGATGCCGCAGGACACCGCGATCACCTCGGTGGCGATGCCGGCTTCCCTCAGGCGCACGGCCTCCTCGACGGCGATCTCGTCGAATGGGTTCATCGACATCTTGACGTTGGCGAGGTCCACACCGGAACCGTCGCCCTTGACGCGCACCTTGACGTTGTAGTCAACGACGCGCTTGACCGGTACGAGGATCTTCAAGCCTGTTCTCCTTTTTTGCGAAACCGAAACGCTCTCCTGCGGGGGATTATGGCACCGCGCCGGAGGGTTTGACACGGCCGGTCTTAGCCGGCAGAATTCTTCCATACGCTACCGTATGGAAGCTCTATCCTAACGCAAGCTTTCCGGCTTTTCAATATGTCCGACGACAATGCCTAAAAAACCCGACGCGCCGCGCCAGCAGTTGGACCGCGAAGCCTGGATCAAGGCGGCGCTGGACATCCTCGCCGAAAAGGGCCTCGACGGCATCCGCGTCGAGGTGCTGGCCAAGCGCCTGCGGGTCACCAAAGGCAGCTTCTACTGGCACTTCAAGGACCGCCGCGACCTCCTCGACGCCGTGCTGGAAACCTGGAAGGAAGGCCGCATCAAGGATATCCAGAAGCAGACGCGCGCCCAGCCGGGCGAGGAGCTGCCGCGGGCCTACCACGTCATCGAGGTCTACAGCGCCAACCGCAGCCGCAAGGGCATGCTGATCGAGATCGCCATGCGCGACTGGGCGCGTCACGATGCGGCGGCCGCGGCGGTGGTGGAGGAAGTCGATGCCGCCCGCCTGGAATTCGGCCGCCGGGGCTTCGAGGCGCGCGGCATGCCGCCGCTGGAAGCCTCCAGCCGCAGCCTGCTGCTCTACGCCTACGTGTTCGGATTGAGCCTGATGAGTTGCGGCAAGTTCGATGCCGACATGGACGAGATGAAGCGCTGGATCGCGGACAGAATAGCCCGCTAGCGCGTACCCGTCATGCGCTTGTAGAGCGCCCCCAGCTCGCCGACGATGCCGCGACGGAAGGCCAGCACGCAGACCACGAAGATCGCCCCCATGATGACGGTGACGAGCGAGCCGACCTTGTCGGCCAGTTCGTTTTGCAGGGTAATGATGGTGGCGGCGCCGACCACCGGACCGAACACCGTGCCCATGCCGCCGAGCAGCGTCATCAGCACCACCTCGCCCGAAGTGTGCCAATGGGCGTCGGTCAGCGTGGCGAAGCGGAACACCAGCGTCTTGGTGGCGCCGGCCAGGCCGGCCAGGCCGGCGGAAAGCACGAAGGCCAGCAGCTTGTACTTGGCCACGTCGTAGCCGAGCGAGATGGCGCGCGCCTCGTTCTCGCGGATGGCCTTCAGCACCTGGCCGAAGGGGGAATGGATGGTGCGGTGGATCAGCCAGAAGGCGAAGACGAAGATCGCCAGCACGAAGTAATACAGGTTGTAGTCGTCGGCGAGGTCGACCACGCCGAGCAGCTTGCCGCGCGGCACGTCCTGCAGCCCGTCCTCGCCGCCGGTGAACGGCGCCTGCAGAAAGAAGAAGTACATCATCTGCGCCAGCGCCAGGGTGATCATGGCGAAGTAGATGCCCGAGCGGCGGATCGCCAGGCTGCCGATCACCCAGCCCAGCGCGGCGGCGGCCAGCGCGGCGAAAATCAGGCCGAGTTCGGGCGGGAAGCCCCATACCTTGATGCTGTGCCCGGCGACATAGCCGGCGGTGCCGAGGAATATGGCGTGGCCGAAGGAGAGCAGTCCGGTGTAGCCGATCAGCAAGTTGAAGGCGCAGGCGAACAGGGCGAAGCAGAGGATCTTCATCACCAGCACCGGATAGACCACGGCGGGGGCGACAAGCATCAGCGCCAGAAGGAAGGCGTAACCGACGCGCTTGCGGTTCATTTTTCGCGCCCGAACAGGCCGGCCGGCCGCAGCAGCAGCACGATGGCCATGATCACGAACACCACCGTGGCCGAGGCTTCCGGGTAGAACACCTTGGTCAGGCCCTCGACGATGCCCAGCCCAAGGCCGGTGACGATGGAACCGAGGATCGAGCCCATGCCGCCGATCACCACCACGGCAAAGACGACAATGATGAGATTGGAGCCCATCAGCGGGCTGACCTGCAGCGCCGGCGCCGCCAGCACCCCGGCAAAACCGGCCAGCGCCACGCCAAAGCCGTAGGTCAGCATCACCATCAGCGGCACGTTGATGCCGAAGGCCTGGGTCAGCTGCGGGTTCTCGGTAGCGGCTCGCAGATAGGCGCCGAGGGGCGTCTTCTCGATCACGTACCAGGTGGCGAAGCAGACCGTCAGCGAGGCGAGGATCACCCAGGCGCGGTATTTCGGCAGGAACATGAAGCCCAGGTTGAAGGCCCCGGTGAGTTCCTCCGGAATCGAATAGGGCTGGCCGGAAACGCCGTACTGGTCGCGAAAGAGGCCTTCGATGATCAGCGCCAGGCCGAAAGTCAGCAGCAGGCCATAGAGATGGTCGAGCTTGTACAGCCATCGCAGCATGCTGCGCTCGATGAGGATGCCGACCAGGCCGACGCCCAGCGGCGCCAGCAGCAGCGACCACCAGTAGCCGATGCCGAAGTAGTTCAGCCCCATCCAGGCGAACATGGCGCCCATCATGTAGAGGGCGCCATGAGCGAAGTTGATGATGTTGAGCATGCCGAAGATCACCGCCAGCCCCAGGCTCAGCATGGCGTAAAACGAGCCATTCACCAGGCCCAGCATGAGCTGGCCCATCAGAGCCTGGACCGGGACGCCGAAGATCTCCGACATGCGCGACTGGCCAGGGGTTACTTCTTCACCAGCGGGCAACGCGACAGCGACAGCGGCTGGAAGGCCTCGCTGCCGGGGATCACCGAGCGGACGTGGTAGTAGTCCCACGGCTCCTTCGACTCGGCCTGCTTCTTCACCTCGACCAGGAACATGTCGTGCACCATCCGGCCATCCTCGCGGATCTTGCCGTTCTTGGCGAACATGTCGTTGATGGTCATCGACTTGAGCTGCTTCATCACCGCGTCGGCCTCGTCGGTACCGGCCGCCTGCACCGCCTTCAGGTAGGTCAGTACCGCCGAGTAAACCCCGGCCTGCAGCATGCTCGGCATCTTCTTCATCTTGGCGAAGTAGCGCCGGCTCCAGTCGCGCGTCTCGGCATTGAGGTTCCAATAGAAGCCCTCGGTGAACATCATGCCCTGGGTGGTGGGCAGGCCGAGGGCGTGGATGTCGGTGATCTGGGTCAGCAGGCCGACCAGCTTCTGGTTCTTGGTCAGGCCGAACTCGTTGGCCGCCTTGATCGAGTTGATGGTGTCGCCGCCGGCATTGGCCAATCCGACGATCTTCGCCTTCGAGGCCTGTGCCTGCAGCAGGAAAGAGGAGAAGTCGGAGGCGTTCAACGGGTGGCGCACCGCGCCCAACACCTTGCCGCCGTTGGCCTTGACCACGTCGGCGGTGTCCTTCTCCAGCGAATGGCCGAAGGCGTAGTCGGCAGTGAGGAAGAACCAGGAATCGCCGCCCTGCTTCACCACCGCCTTGCCGCCGCCGTTGGCCAGGGCGTAGGTGTCATAGACGTAGTGCACCGTATAGGGGGTGCAGTCCTCGTTGGTGAGCCGCGTGGTGGCTGCGCCGGCGTCGATCAGCACGCGCTTCTTCTCCAGGGTGACCTTGGAGACCGCCAGCGCCACGGCGGAATTGAGCACGTCGGTCATCATGTCGACGCCCTGGGTGTCGTACCACTCGCGGGCCTTGTTGGAACCGACATCCGCCTTGTTCTGATGGTCGGCATAGACCAGCTCGATCTTCCAGCCCGGCTTGGCCTGGGCTTTGAAGTCGTCGATGGCCATCTGGGCCGAAGTCACCGAACCCTGTCCGCCCAGGTCGGAATACACGCCGGACATGTCGGTCAGGACGCCGATCTTGACCATCTCGCCGGACAACTTCACGCCGGCCGGCTTGGCGGCCATTCCCTTTGCCGCAGGCGCCTTGGCCTGGGCCAAGGCCTGGCCGGCGGTCATTGACATCACGGCTGCGCCCACCAGGGCGCCGATCAGTTTGCGTTTCATCTCTCTCTCCTCTTCGCTGGTTAAACCCCGAGATACTCGTTCAACAACGTCTGCTTCTGTTCCACTTCGTCCTTGCCGATCTCCGCCGCGATGCGGCCATGCTCGACGATGTACATGCGGTCGGCGAGCGGCGCCGCGAAGCGGAAGTTCTGTTCCACCAGGATGATGGTGAAGCCCTTCTCCTTCAGGCGGCGGATCACCTCGCCCAGCTTCTGCACGATGACCGGCGCCAGCCCCTCGGAGATCTCGTCGAGCAGCAGCAGCTGCGCGCCGGTGCGCAGGATGCGCGCCATGGCCAGCATCTGCTGCTCCCCGCCCGACAGGCGCGAGCCCTGGCTCTTGCGCCGCTCGCCCAGGTTGGGAAACATGGCATAGATCTCATCCACCGCCATGCCGCCGCTGGCCACCTGCGGCGGCAGCATCAGGTTTTCCTCCGCCGACAGGCTGGCGTAGATGCCACGCTCCTCCGGGCAGTAGCCGACGCCGAGGTGGGCGATGCGGTGCGCCGGCCAGGAGATCACTTCACGGCCGTTGAGCATGACCGAACCGGTGCGCCTCCCGGTCAGGCCGAGGATGGCCTTCAGCGTCGTCGTGCGCCCGGCGCCGTTGCGGCCGAGCAGGGTCACGCACTCGCCGCGGTTCACGCGGAAATCCATGCCGTGCAGGATGTGCGACTCGCCGTAGAAGGCGTGCAGATCGGTGACGCGCAGGTATTCGGCAACGCCGTTCATGCCTGGGTGGTCCCCATGTAGGCCTCGACCACCGCCGGGTTCTTCGACACCTCGGCGTAGGGTCCCTCGGCCAGCACCGCGCCGCGCGCCAGCACGGTGATGGTGTCGGAAATGTCCGCCACCACGCCCATATTGTGCTCGACCATCAGCACGGTTCGGTTGGCGGAGACCTTCTTGATCAGGTCCTTGACCAGGCCGACGTCCTCATGGCCCATGCCCTGGGTCGGCTCGTCGAGCAGCATCAGCTCCGGCTCCAGCGCCAGGGTGGTGGCGATTTCCAGGGCGCGCTTGCGGCCATAGGGCAATTCCACAGTGACCATCCCGGCAAAGGACTCGAGTCCTACCTGGGCAAGCAGTTCCATGGCGCGGCCGTCAAGCGCATTCAAGGTCTTGTCGGAACGCCAGAAATGGAAGGAGATGCCGAGCTTGCGCTGCAGGGCGATGCGCACGTTTTCCAGCACCGTCAAATGCGGAAAGACGGCGGATATCTGGAAGGATCTGACGATGCCGCGGCGGGCGATCTGCGCCGGCCGCTCGGGCGTGATGTCCTGCCCGTTGAATTGAATATGGCCCCGCGTCGGGGCAAGGAACTTGGTCAGCAGATTGAAGACCGTGGTCTTGCCGGCGCCGTTCGGGCCGATCAGCGCGTGGATGTGCCCGCGCCTGACCTTCAGGCTGACGTCGTTGACGGCGATGAAACCCTTGAATTCCTTAACCAGGTTTCTTGTCTCGAGAATGCAGTCCTCTGCCACTCCACCCTCTGGCTGCCCGCTTATTGTTCTGGAATTTCATGATAGCCGGATTCGGCGCGCGCTGCTACTTACCCTTCCAGTGCGGCATCGGCTGCTTGGCGATGAAGGCATCGATGCCGCCCTGGGCATCCTCGGCCATCATGTTGCAGGCCATGGTTTCGGCCGCCAACTGGTAGGCGCCGTCCAGCCCCATCTCGATCTGGCGGTAGAAGGCCTGCTTGCCCATCGCCACCGCAGCCGGCGACTTGGCGCAGACGGCATCGGTCAGTTTCCTCACCTCGGCATCCAGTTCTGCCGCCGGCACGACGCGGTTCACCAGCCCGCGCGCGAGTGCCGTCCGGGCGTCCATGAATTCTCCCGTGACCAGCATCTCGAAAGCCTGCTTGCGCGGCAGGTTGCGCGACAAGGGCACCGCCGGGGTGCTGCAGAACAGGCCGAGGTTCACGCCGGAGACGGCGAACTTCACCGAATCCGCCGCCACCGCCAGATCGCACATGGCGACCAGCTGGCAGCCGGCGGCCACGGCCATGCCGTGCACCCGTGCAATGACCGGCTGCGGTAGGCCGACCAGGCGCATCATCATCTTCCCGCATTTCCTGAACAGCGCCTGCTGGTATTCCTTGGCGGGATTGGCGCGCATCTCCTTCAGGTCGTGGCCGGCACAGAAGGCCTTGCCGGCGCCGGCAATGACGACGACGCGCACCGACGGATCCTTGGCGATGGCGTCGAGCGCCGCCTGCAGTTCGTCGATCAGGGCATCGGACAGCGAATTGAACTGGCTGGCGCGGTTCAGCGTGAGGGTGGCCACGCCGCCTTCATCGCGGCGCAACAGGACGGGTTCTTCGGCGGACGGCATGACGGCGCTCATTGACGTGCTCCTCCTACTCGATGGCCTGCGTCGACTTTGCCTTCTCGCGCAGGACGAATTTCTGGATCTTGCCGGTGGAGGTCTTCGGCAGCGGGCCGAACACCACTTTCTTGGGCACCTTGTAGCGCGCCATGCGCTCGCGGCAGAAGGCGATGAACTCCTCCTCCGTCGCCTGGACGCCCTCCTTCAGCTCGATGAAGGCGCAGGGCACTTCGCCCCACTTCGGATCGGGGCTGGCCACCACCGCCGCCGCCAGCACCGCGGCATGACGATAAAGCACGTCCTCGACCTCCACCGAGGAGATGTTCTCCCCGCCGGAAATGATGACATCCTTGGAACGATCCTTGATCTTGACGTAGCCGTCTGGCTGCATCACTGCCAGGTCGCCGGAGTGGTACCAGCCGCCGCGGAAGGCCTCTTCGGTCGCCTTGGGATTCTTCAGGTAGCCCCTCATGGTGATGTTGCCGCGAAACATGATCTCGCCCATGGTCTCGCCGTCGCGCGGCACCGGCTGCATCGTCTCCGGATCCATCACCGTGACGCCTTCCTGCAGGTGGTAGCGCACCCCCTGGCGGCCGTTCAAGCGCACCTGCTCCTCCAGCGGCAGTTCGCTCCATTCGGGATGCTTGGCGCAGACCGCGGCCGGACCGTAGGTCTCGGTCAGGCCGTAGACGTGGGTGATGTCGAAGCCGATTTTGTTCATGCCCTCGATCATCGAGGCCGGCGGCGGCGCCGCCGCCACCAGGGCGCTGACTTTGTGGCCAATGCCTTCGCGCCACTCCGCCGGGGCATTGATCAGCATGGAATGCACGATCGGCGCGCCGCAGTAGTGCGTCACCCTGTGCTCGCGGATGGCGTCGAGGATGGCCTTCGCCTCGACGCGGCGCAGGCAGACGTGGGTACCGGCATTGGCGGCCATGGTCCACGGAAAGCACCAGCCGTTGCAGTGGAACATCGGCAACGTCCAGAGATAGACCGCATGCGGCGGCATGCCCCAGGAGACGATATTCGACACCGCGTTGAGGTAGGCGCCGCGGTGGTGGTACACCACGCCCTTCGGATTCCCGGTGGTGCCCGAGGTGTAGTTGAGCGAGATGGCGTCCCACTCTTCGGCCGGCCCCTGCCAGGCGAAAGAGGGGTCGCCGCCGGCGAGGAAAGCCTCGTAGTCGACACTGCCGAGGCGCTCGCCCGGTCCGACATATTCGGGGTCGTCGACGTCGACCACCAGCATCTCGCGTCCGGCCAGGGCCAGCGCCCTCGCAATCGTCGGCGAGAACTCCCGGTCGGTGATCAGTGCCTTGGCCTCGCCATGGCCCAGCATGAAGGCGATGGTCTCGGCATCCAGCCGGGTGTTCAGGGTGTTGAGCACTGCCCCGGCCATCGGCACGCCGAAATGGCACTCCGCCATTTCCGGCGTGTTGGAGAGCATCACGGCGACAGTGTCGTTCTTGCCGATGCCGCGCGCGGCCAGTGCGGAAGCCAGGCGACGGCAGCGGGCATAGGTTTCCGCCCAGGTAAAGCGCCGTGCGCCGTGGATGGCCGAGGTGCGTTGCGGGAAGACCTGTGCCGTGCGCTCGATGAAAGAGAGCGGCGACAACGGCGTGTAGTTGGCGGCGTTCTTGTCGAGACCGAGGGTGTAGGGGCTTTCCGGCATCTTCTCCTCCTTGCCGCCGGAACGGGTTCAGCGGCAGCGCTGGGCGATATTCGATCCCGCCGTCGCAGGCCGGTCAAGGCCGCCCAGCCAGTCGTGCAGTTCGTTCGACAGCGCCTCGATGGCGGCCGCCAGCGCCGCCACGCCGCCGCCGGCATCGGCGCTCGTGGCGGCTCGCGACAGGCTGAAGCTGCGACGGGCCAGCAGATCTCCTCCGGAAGGCGCCAGCAACTGGACCTGGACTTCGATCAGGGAGCGGCTCGTCTTCGGCGAATCGAAGACCTGGATGAATTCGTCCAGGTCCACGCGCAGCCGGCAGGCGCCGGCCGCCTCGCCCGAAAGCATGCGCTTCTTGAGGGCGTGGCCAAGCAATTCGGCCGGCGGCGCCACCCAGCGACTCTCGGCATAGTTCTGCCGCCGCTGGTTGGCGGCGTAAACCAGCCGGTACTGCATCGCCGGAGTGTCGATCCAGGCGACGGGGAACACGTCGATGCTGCGCAGGCTGGCGACAATGCGGTTGTTGGGCGCCGGCTGGATGGCACCCAGGTCGTAATGGGCAACCTTGGAGGGGGCATTGGCGCCGCCGATGCAGGCCGTCAGCAGCAGGGACACGAGCAAAGTAAACAGGGCTTTCATTTCTGACCTCATTGCACCGGGAAGCCCGCCTCGCCTGGTCCGGGCCGGGGCGCGCCGCGGCCGAAGACCAGCATGCTGGGGGACTCCTCGAGTTGATCGAGCAGGCGGGTCATCTGCCGGGAGTTGACGGCCAGTTCCTGCAGCAGCGCGTTCAGGCGCGGCAGCGTGGTCTGGGCGATCTCGCCGCCGGACTCGCCAAGCAGCACGTCGAGCTTCTTCGCCACGCCTTGCAGGTTGGCGATCAGCGGTGCCGCCTCGCCGCTGGCTTTTTCCATGTTGGCCAGGGTGGCGCTCAGCCGTTTCAGGTTATCGTCGCTCAGGGCTTTCTTGAGCGAGGCCATCAGCTGCGGCAGATCCTGCATGCTGCCGGAGAGGCCGGCGGTGGCGGTCTCGACATTGGCCAGGGTCTGGCCGATGCGCTTGACGTTCTGTTCCGAGAGCAGCACGGTGGTGCGTTCGGCAACCAGGTGCATCTGCTTCATCAGCTCGGCGGCGTTGTCGCTCAAGGTGTCCATGAAGCCAGGCAGCAGGGCGATGCGCGGCGGCTCGCCGTCGGCGCTGGTGAGCGGCTCGGGCTTGTCGCCCTTGTCCTCGAGCAGGATCGAGGCCAGGCCGGTGACGCCCTGGTGATGCAGGCGCGCCGTGGTGCCCCTGGTGATCGGCAGGTCGGCGGCGACGCTGATGCTGATCAGGATGCTGCGCGGGTCCTTGGGGTCGAGCTCGATGTCCTGCACCTTGCCGGCGCGAATGCCGCGGAAGCGCACCTGGGCCTGGGTGTTGAGGCCCGAGATATTTCCTTTGGAGACCAGGATGTATTCGTTGGTCGCTTCGCGCTTGCCGGAGAACCAGAACACGGTGGCGGCAATGGCCAGCCCGAGCAAAAGCGTAAAGATCCCGGCGGCGAGCGCGTGAGCCCTGTTCTCCATGTTTTAAGCGACTCCCTCGGAAGCACGGCTCTGCAGCGCCCGCTGAGCCCGGTCGCAGCAGAAGAAATTGCGGATGAAAGGATGATCGACCTGCATGATGTCGTCAATCGTTCCCAGGGCGAGTATACGCTGTTCGGCCAGCACCGCAACGCGGGTGGCCAGCCCGGCCAGAGTGTCCAGGTCGTGCGTCACCAGCACCACCGTCAGCCCCAGTTGCCGGTGCAGGCTGCGGATCAGCTTGACGAAGGACTCGCTGCGGTCGGGGTCGAGGCCGGCGGTCGGCTCGTCGAGCAGCAGCAGCTCCGGCTCCATCGACAGGGCGCGGGCCAGGGCGACGCGCTTGATCATGCCGCCCGACAGTTCCGAGGGCATCAGCCAGGCATGGCGCGGCAGCAGCTCGACCATCGACAGCTTGAGCATCACCAGGTCGTGGATCAGGTCCTCGTCCACCACCCCCAGCTCGCGCAGCGGGAAGGCGATGTTCTGGAACACCGTGAAGGCCGAATACAGGGCGCCGTACTGGAACAGCATGCCGAAGCGGCGGCGCAGGTTGCGCTCCTGCTCGGCATTGCCGGTGAACAAGGGCTCGCCGAACAGCCGGATCTGCCCCTTGCTCGGTTGCAGCAGGCCGATCATCTGCCTGAGCAGGGTGGTCTTGCCGCTGCCCGAGCCGCCCACCAGCGCCATCACCTCGCCGGCCTGGATCTCCAGGTTCAGGTCGCGGTGCACCCAGTGCTCGCCGAAGCGGGTGGACAGATGGTCGATTTCGATAACGGAGGTCATATCGGCATGCCAATGCTGCGGGTGGCGATGGCGAACAGCGCATCGACCAGGATCACCACTGTGATCGAACTGACCACCGAGGCGGTGGTGTTCGATGACAGGCTTTCGGTGTTGGGCCGCACCCGCAGGCCGAAATGGCAGGCCACCAGCGCCACCAGCATGCCGAAGGCCACGCCCTTGAGCGAGGCGATATAGAGGTTGGCCACCGGCACTACCTTGGGCAGGGTGTCGATGAAATAGCCGTAGGAGATGTCGAGCTGGAACTGCGCCGAGACCATGCCGCCCATCAGGGCGATGGCGCTGGTCCACAACACCAGCAGCGGCATGGCGACGGCCAGCGCGGCGACCTTCGGGAAGATCAGCCGCAGGCTGCGCGAGACGCCCATGGTGGCCAGCGCGTCGATCTCCTCGGTGACGCGCATCACGCCGAGCTGGGCAGTCATGGCCGAGCCGGAGCGGCCCGCCACCAGCACCGCCACCAGCACCGGCCCCAGCTCGCGGATGATGCCCATGCCGAGGATGTTCACGATGAAGATGTCGGCGCCGAAGTTCTTCAGCTGCAGCGCCGAGAGATAGGAGAGCACGATGCCGATCAGGAAACCCACCAGGGCCGTCACCGGCATGGCGCGCACGCCGCTCTTGTAGAGGTTGGCCGAGGTCTCGCGCCAGGGAATCTCGCCGGGCGTGCGCGCCAGGTGGGCGATGTCGAGGACCAGCTGCCCGATCAAGGTCACGAAGTCGCTGACGTGGCGCCACAGGCCGATGGCGAGGCGGCCGACGGTCGCCACCCATTCGTAGGGCCGGGGCGCTTCCGGGCCGGCCTCCGGCGTCTTGCCGGCGGCGTAGAGCCGCTCGAACACCGGCTCGAGGCGGTCCGGCAGCTGCAGGATTTCAGGATAGCGACGCTGCCAGACCCGCCACAGCATCATGGCGCCGACCGAATCGAGCGACTCGATCCCCTGCAGGTCCCAGCCTATGCCGGGCTGGGCCGCTTGCCGGTCGAGCTCCCCCGCCAGGGCCTCGAACTGGGGCGCCAGGGCCATCAGCCGCCAGGTGCCGGACAGGCGCAGCCAGCGCCGGCCCTCCGCATCGGTATCTAGCGCCAAGCTTGCGCCGCTCACCCTGCCCCCTCGTTGGTTATTTTTGCCGCCGCTGCCGACGGCATGACGCCGCATTATGCCGCAGCTTGCGACTTGCCGCGCCCCGACTTGATGCGAATCTCCATGCCGAGGCCGGACCACTGCCGGGTTTCCTCGTCCAGCGCCGCGGCGCTGAGCGGCGATCCGGCCAGCCAGGCCGGATCGACGCCGACGACGAAGCCCCGCTCGCTGCGCCGCGCCGTGATGGCCGGCAGCGGCGCGTCGTCTCGCGCCCGGTGAAGGATCGCGGCCAGGCGCAGGCTGAAAATCATCGGCCAGTCCGGGCTGTCCGCCATGATCGACTGCACCCGTTCCAGCTTGCCGCGATGCGCCAGCACGATGCGCGACAGGCGCGCCTGGTCCATCCGCGAGAAGCCCGGCATGTCGGCGTTGGCGAGGATGTAGGCGCTGTGCTTGTGGTAGCTGGAATGGGCCACCGAGATGCCGATCTCGTGCAGGGCCGCCGCCCAGCCGAGCACCTGCGCGTCGGGATGCTCCTCGGCGACGGCCTCCGGCAGCATCTGCAGCAGGAAGCCGCGTGCGGTGGCGGCCACCCGCGCCGCCTGGTTGGCATCGACCTGGTAGCGGCGCATGAACTGCTGCACCGTGGCATTGCGCAGGTCCTGATGGTGGTAGCGGCCGAGCAGGTCGTAGAGCACGCCCAGGCGCAGCGCCCCCTCCGAAAAGGTCATGCGCTCCAGGTTGAATTCCCTGAACACCGCCAGCATGATCGCCAGCCCGCCGGGCAGCACGGGCAGCCGGTCGGCGCGCAGGCCCTGCAAGGTCAGCCTGCCGACATCGCCGGCGTGCAGCAGGATGCCGCGCAGGCGCTCCAGTCCGTCGCGGGTGATGCCCGGCTCGCCCGCCCCGGACAAGCCGTTCAGTTCAAGGATGTCGGCCAGCGCCTTGGCGGTGCCGCTGGAGCCGACCGCCTCCTCCCAGCCGGTCTTGCGGTACTGGCGCACGATGGCTTCGAGCTCCTTGCGCGCCGCCAGCTCGGCCGCCTTCATGCCGGATTTTTCGATGCGGCCGCGCGGGAAGTACTTCAGGCTGAAGCCGACGCAGCCCATGTAGAGCGACTCCAGCTCGATCGGCTGGATGTCGCGGCCGATGATGAACTCGGTCGAACCGCCGCCGATGTCCACCACCAGCTGCTGGGCGCGCGGGTTGGGCAGGGTGTGGGCGACGCCGAGGTAGATCAGCCGCGCCTCCTCGCGGCCGGCGATGATCTCGATGGGAAAGCCGAGCGCCGCCTCGGCCTGGGCCAGGAACTGCGGCGCGTTTTTCGCCACCCTCAGGGCATTGGTGGCGACCGCCCGCACCGCGCCGGCATCGAAGCCGCGCAACCGCTCGCCGAAGCGCGCCAGCGCCTCCAGCGCGCGCAGCTGGGAGGGGCCGTCGAGGGTTTTCTGCGCCGTGAGGCCGGCGGCCAGGCGCACCGGCTCCTTGAGGGAATCGAGCGGATAGATCTGGTCGTCTACCACCCGCCCGACCTGCAGGCGGAAGCTGTTCGAGCCCAGATCGACGGCGGCGACCAGTTCGTATCCCATGGCAAATTCTACCGTGCCGCCGCCGTCACGAGGCTGTCACATGACCGTCATAAACTGCCGCTTGAACATATTAGCGATTCCTGATCCAATGGAAATGATGAACAAGGCATCGAGCGCCAGGCGCTTCCCTCCCGAGCATTTTCTCAACCGGGAACTGTCCCTGCTCGCCTTCAACCGCCGCGTCCTCGGCCAGGCGGCCGACGAGCGCGTGCCGCTGCTCGAGCGCCTGCGCTTCCTCTGCATCGTCTCCAGCAACCTCGACGAGTTCTTCGAGATCCGCGTCGCCGGCCTGAAGGAGCAGATCAAGCTCGGCGCCGTCGCGCCCGGCAGCGACGGCCTCACCCCGCACGAAGCCTTCCGCCGCATCAGCGCCGAGGCCCACGAGCTGATCGAGGAGCAGTACGCCCTGCTCAACGCGGCGATGCTGCCGGCGCTGGACAAGCAGGGCATCCGCTTCCTCAAGCGCGGCGCCTGGAGCGAAGCCCAGGCCGCCTGGATCCGCGACTATTTCTTCCGCGAGGTGATGCCGGTGCTCACCCCGATCGGCCTCGACCCGGCCCACCCCTTCCCGCGCGTACTCAACAAGAGCCTCAACTTCGCCATCGAGCTGGAGGGAAAGGACGCCTTCGGCCGCAGCTCGGGCGCCGCCATCGTCCAGGCGCCGCGGGTGCTGCCGCGGGTGATCCGCCTGCCCGAGGCCGTCGCCGGCGCGCCCTACGGCTTCGTCTTCCTCTCCTCGGTGCTGCACGCCAACGTCGGCGAGTTGTTCTCCGGCATGAACGTGCTCGGCTGCTACCAGTTCCGCGCCACCCGCAACAGCGACCTGTGGGTTGACGAGGAGGAGATCAAGAACCTGCGCCTCGCCCTGCAGGGCGAGTTGCCGCAGCGCCACTTCGGCGACGCCGTGCGCCTGGAGGTGGCCGACAGCTGCTCCGAGACGATGACCGACTTCCTGCTGCAGCAGTTCGCGCTCGGCCACGACGACCTTTATCGCGTGCCGGGAATCGTGAACCTGGTGCGCCTGATGCAGGTGCCGGATCTCGTCGACCGGCCCGACCTGAAATTCCCGCCCTTCCAGGCCGGCCTGCCCAAGGCGCTGACCAAGAACTACGACGTCTTCGCCAGCCTGCGCAAGCAGGACGTGCTGCTGCACCACCCCTACCAGTCGTTCAGCC
>JAEUNH010000250.1 GCA_016791205.1 Rhodocyclaceae bacterium
CCACATCCACCAGGTTCCGATCGATTCCATTGCCCACTCTCCTTGTCAGTTGTCCCGTCCGCCCCAAAACGGAACGGCCCTTGATCCAGCGAGGACAAAGGGCCGTGTTCTGACAAGGGAGCCTTCGCCATCGCGGCAAAGGTCTCGCTCATGGCCGTCTTCACCGGCCATCCGTGGCGCCGGGAAACCTGCCGTTTCCGTATTGACGACGCCGCGGCGGAGAGCTACTCCCCCTTGGGATGGGCGTACTGTATTAAAGCCGACTAATGTTGTCAACTATTATTCTCGGACGCATTTCCGCCGGCGTCGCGGCTGGCTTTGCGCCGCCACACCCAAACGTAGTGGGCACCGGAAACCAGCACCGAGACGAAAAGCAGGACGAACAGCGGTAGCAGCCAGGGCTCGGCGCCGACCAGCCCGCCCGCCTGCGCCATGGCCAGCGTCAGCACCCCGAACTCGAGGAAGGTGTTGGCCTTGGACAGGCGCGTCGGCGCCATCTCGATGTGGCCGACCACGAAGCGATAGGCCACCGCCCCGGCGACGATGACGGCGTCGCGCAGGACGATCACCACCGCCAGCCAGATCGGCAGCAGGCCCTGGGCCGCCATCAGGATGGCGACGATCATCATGGTCATCTTGTCGGCGATCGGATCGAGCACCGCGCCCAGCTGCGACATCTGGTTCAGGCGCCGCGCCAGGAAGCCGTCCAGCCAGTCGCCGACCGCCGCCACGGCAAACACCGCGAAGGCCAGCTTGTAGTCGTGATCGAGCAACAGGAAGGCCACCACCGGGATCAGCAGCACCCGGGCGATGGTGATCAGGTTGGGCAGGGTAAACATCGAGCGGCCGGGCGGCGGACGGCGGACGGCTACCCTTCGAACAGCTTCTCGAAGACGCTCACCGGCACCGGGTGGCCGAAGAGGAAGCCCTGGTAGGCCTTGCAGTCGTTGTTGTCGAGGAAGCGGTGTTGGGTCTCCTTCTCCACCCCCTCGGCGATGACGTCGAGGCCGAGGGCCTGGGCCATGGCGATGATGCTCTTGACGATCTCGGCATCGCCGCTGTTGCTGTCCACCTCGTGGATGAAGCTGCGGTCGATCTTCAGCTGGTCGAGTGGCAGCTGGCGCAGATAGGAGAGCGAGGAGTAGCCGGTGCCGAAGTCGTCCATCGAGAAGTGGATGCCCATCGCCTTGAGGGTCCGCATCTTCTCGATGGTGTCCTCCATGTCGTCGATGATCACGCTCTCGGTCAGCTCCAGCTTGAGGTGGGTGGGATCGGCGCCGCTGCGCGCCAGGATGTGGCGGATGCCGTCGGCGAAGCCGGGCTGGTGGAACTGCCTGGCGCTGACATTCACCGCCAGGATCAGGTCGCGGGTCGCCTCGCTGTCCTGCCAGGCCCGCAGCTGCGCGCAGGCCGTCTCCAGCACCCAGTTGCCGATCGGCACGATCAGGCCGGTCTCCTCGGCCAGCGGGATGAACTCGGCGGGCGGCACCAGCCCGCGCAGCGGATGCTCCCAGCGCAGCAGCGCCTCGGCGCCGATGATGCGCCGGCGGTCGTCGAGCTGCGGCTGGTAATGCAGCACCAGCTGCCCTTCGGCCACCACCCGTCGCAGGGCGGCCTCCATCTCGGCGCGCGCCACCAGCGACTGCTGCATGGCCGGGTCGAAGAAGCAGAGCCGGTTGCGGCCGCCCGACTTGGCCTGGTACATGGCCACGTCGGCGCGCTTGAGCAGCTCGTCGACGCTCTGGTGGCTGTCGTCGAACAGGCTGATGCCGATGCTGATGCTGCCGTGGTGCTCGCGCCCCTTGAGCAGGAACGGCCGGGCGATGGTTTCGCGGATCTTCTCGCCGACCACTTCGGCATGGCTGGCAGCGTCGGCCTCGTTGTCGCCGAGGCTTTCCAGCAGCACCACGAATTCGTCGCCGCCCAGGCGCGCCACGGTATCGACCTGGCGCACGCAGCTGTGCAGGCGCCGGGCGATCTCGACCAGCAGCTGGTCGCCGGCATCGTGGCCCTCGGTGTCGTTGAGTAGCTTGAAATGGTCGAAGTCGAGGAACAGCAGCGCGCCATGTCGGTGGTGGCGTACCGCCGAGGCCAGGGCATGGCCGAGGCGGTCGATCAGCAGGCGCCGGTTGGGCAGCTGCGTCAGCGGGTCGTAGAAGGCCAGGTTGCGGATCTTCTCCTCGGCCTCCTTGCGCTGCGAGACATCGCTGAAGGCGATGACGTAATGGCTGATGCCGCCGTCGCGTCCCACCACCGCCGAAACGGTCTGCCAGACCGGGAACAGGCGGCCGCTCTTGTGGCGGTACTTGAGCTCCCCCTGCCAGTGGCGATCGTGCTCGACGCTGCGCCAGAGCTTGCGGTAGGCGGCATCGTCGTATTCGCCCGACAGCAGCAGCCGCGGCGTGCCGCCGAGCGCCTCGCCGGCCTGGTAGCCGGTGAGGTTGGCGAAGGCGCGATTGACGCGCAGGATAAATTGGGCGGCATCGGTGACGATCATGCCCTCTTCCGACTCGAAGGCCGTGGCGGCGATGCGCAGCTCATCGTGGCTTTGCCGCAGCTCGCCCAGGGTGCTGGCCAGCTTGCCGGCCATGGCGTTGAAGGCGTCGATGGTCTGGCGCATTTCCGGGCCGCCGGTCGGGGCAATGCGCGCCGCCAGGTCGCCGTCGCCGAAGCGCTGCGCGCCCTCCGCCAGGGCGTCGAGCGGACGCAGGCCGTGGCGCAGGATCAGCACTACGCCGGCCAGCTGCAGGGCCACCGCCAGGGCCAGGAGGTGGAAATGGCCGAGAAAGCCGCCCCACAGCCGGTCGATGCCCTGCGAGGGCGAGAGGATCGCCGTCAGGGCGCCGCGCTCGGTCCCGTCGATGGACAGGCCGCGGGTGGCCACCGGCGCCGCCAGGCCGATGCCGGCGGCGAACCAGCGCGGAGCCAGCGGCGGGGCCGCATTCCCCTCGAAGTGGATCGCCTCGCCGCCGGGCCGGCGCCAGACCAGGCGGCGGATCTGCGGCTGGCCGGCGCGCGCCTCCAGCAGCTTGCGGATGGCGGCCTCGTCGGCGGCATCGGCCATCGCCCGCAGGTCCGCGGCCAGTTCCAGCTGCGCCTGCCTCTCCAGTTCGCCGCTGAGCGTCAGGGCATCGTTCACCGTGACCGTGACCAGCAACAGCCCCCCCGCCGCCGCCAGCACCAGCGCGGTGGCGACCGCCATGCGGGCGGCGAACGACAGGCGCGACCAGATCCGTCCGTGCATAGATTTATGTCAATCTAATTCTTTGCGGCAAGTCTAATCGTTTTTCCGGACGGAGGTAACCACCGCCGCGCCGGCGCGCAACGGTGATAGCATTCCGGCTTCGTTCAGGAGGCCACGATGAGTCATGACACCCCGCGCCTGCGCCTCGGCATTCCCAAGGGCAGCCTGCAGGAGACGACCCAGAAGCTGTTCCAGCGCGCCGGCTACGACCTGCGCATCTCCGGCCGCTCCTACTACCCCGACATCGACGACGCCGAGATCCAGTGCATCCTGATCCGCCCGCAGGAGATGGCCCGCTACGTCGAGCAGGGCGTGCTCGATTGCGCCATCACCGGGCTGGACTGGATGCTGGAGACCGGCGCCGACGTCGAGGAGCTGGCGGATCTCCGCGCGCCCTGGCCCAACTACGGCACGGTGCGCTGGGTGATGGCCTCCAAGGAAGGTTCGCCGTACCAGACCGTGAAGGACCTCGAGGGCCGCCACATCGCCACCGAGGCGGTCGGCATGACGAAGCGCTTCCTGGCCGAGCATGGCGTGAATGCCAGCGTGGAGTTCTCCTGGGGCGCCACCGAAGTCAAGCCGCCGATCCTCGCCGACGCCATCGTGGACGTCTCCGAGACCGGCTCCTCGCTGCGCGCCAACCAGCTGCGGGTGATGCACGTGGTGCTGGAAAGCACGCCGCGTTTCATCGCCAACCGCGCCGCCGCGAAAGACGCCTGGAAGCGCGCCAAGATCGAGCGCATGCTGATGCTGCTGAAGGGCGCCATCGCCGCCGCCACCCGCGTCCTGCTGGCCATGAACGTGCCGAAGGACAGGGTCGATGCGGTACTGAAGATCCTGCCCGCACTGGCCACGCCGACGGTGTCCACCCTCTCCGACCCGGCCTGGGTCGACCTCAGCACGGTGGTGGCGGAGAAGCAGGTGCGCGAGCTGATCCCGAAGCTCTACGCCGCCGGCGCGCGCGGCATCATCGAGCTGCCGATCAACAAGATCATCGAATAACCGCCCCTCCCCGGCGTGCGGGAGGCGAGACGTGCAGGAGGCTCCATGACAAGCGATCCGTTCAAGTCCCTGCGCAGCTTCCGGCTCCCCTCCGGCCGGACGGGCCGGCTCTACGCCCTGCCCGCCCTGGAGCAGGCCGGCCTCGGAAAAATTTCCCGTCTGCCGGTGTCGATCCGCATCGTGCTGGAATCGGTGCTGCGCAACTGCGACGGCGTGAAGGTCGCCGAGGCGCACGTGCGCGAACTGGCCGCCTGGCAGCCCAACGCCCCGCGCACCGCGGAGATCCCCTTCATCGTCGCCCGCGTGGTGCTGCAGGACTTCACCGGCGTGCCGCTGCTGGCCGACCTTGCCGCCATGCGCAGCTGCGCCGAGCGCCTCGGCCGCGATCCGGGCGTCATCGAGCCGCTGGTGCCGGTGGACCTGGTCGTCGACCATTCGGTGCAGATCGACCGCTTCGGCTCGACGGACGCCCTGCGCCGCAACATGGAGCTGGAGTTCGAGCGCAACCGCGAACGCTACCAATTCCTGAAGTGGGGCATGCAGGCCTTCGACACCTTCAAGGTGGTGCCGCCCGGCATCGGCATCGTGCACCAGGTGAACCTCGAATACCTGTTCCGCGGCGTGCAGCGGCGCGACGGCGTGTATTTCCCCGACAGCCTGGTCGGCACCGACTCGCATACCACCATGATCAACTCAGCGGGCGTGGTCGGCTGGGGCGTGGGCGGCATCGAGGCCGAGGCCGGGATGCTTGGCCAGCCGGTGTACTTCCTCACGCCCGACGTGGTCGGCGTCGAACTGACGGGCCGCCTGCGCGAAGGCGTCACCGCCACCGACCTGGTGCTCACCCTGACCGAGAGGCTGCGGCGGGAAAAGGTGGTGGGCAAGTTCGTCGAGTTCTTCGGCGAGGGCGCCGCCGGCCTGACCCTCACCGACCGCGCCACCCTCGCCAACATGGCCCCGGAATACGGCGCCACCATGGGCTTCTTCCCGGTCGACGACAATACCCTGGCCTACCTGCGCGGCACCGGCCGCGACGAAGAGGAGATCGGCGCCTTCGCCGCCTACTTCCAGGCCCAGCAGCTCTTCGGCATGCCGAAGCGCGGCGAGATCGACTACAGCCGCACCCTGGCGCTCGACCTCGCCACGGTGGCGCCGTCGCTGGCCGGGCCGAAGCGGCCGCAGGACCGCGTCGAGATCGGCGCGGTCAAGCAATCCCTGACCCGGCTCCTCGCCGAGCCGGTCGACAAGAACGGCTTCGGAAAAAAGTCGGTCTCCCTGGCACGGCGATGCCGGACGCGCGGCGGCATCGGCATCGGCCACGGCGACGTGCTGATCGCCGCCATCACCTCCTGCACCAACACCTCCAACCCGAGCGTGATGGTCGCCGCCGGCCTGCTGGCGAAGAAGGCCGTCGCGCGCGGCCTCAAGGTGGCCCCGCACATCAAGACCTCGCTCGCCCCCGGCTCGCGGGTGGTCACCGAATACCTGACGCGCGCCGGCCTGCTGCCCTATCTGGAGCAGCTCGGCTTCGGGCTGGCCGCCTACGGCTGCACCACCTGCATCGGCAACGCCGGCCCGCTGGCGCCCGATCTGGAAGAGGCCATCGCCGAGCACGACCTGGTCTGCGCGGCCGTGCTGTCCGGCAACCGCAACTTCGAGGCGCGCATCCATCCCGCCATCCGCGCCAACTACCTCGCCTCGCCGCCGCTGGTGGTGGCCTACGCGCTGGCCGGGACGATGCTGAAGGACCTGATGCGCGAGCCGATCGGCCGCAACGAGAAAGGCGAGGAGATCTGGATCGGCGACATCTGGCCGTCGGCGCGCGAGATCGAGGCGTGCCTGCGACTGGCCCTCGACCCGGAGAGCTACCGCCGCCTGTATTCCGACCTGACCCGCGACCAGGACCTCTGGAACGCCATTCCCGCGCCGGCCGGCCGCGCCTACGCCTGGCCGCCTTCGACCTACATCGCCCGGCCGCCCTTCTTCGATCACGTGCGCGGCATGGACGACCTCGCCTCCCGGCCGCCCGCCGACATACTCGGCGCGCGGCCGCTGCTGCTGCTCGGCGATTCGGTGACGACCGACCACATCTCGCCGGCCGGCGCCTTCAAGCCGGCGACGCCCGCCGGCCAGTGGCTCGCCGAACAGGGCGTGGCGCCGGCGGACTTCAACTCCTACGGCTCGCGCCGCGGCAATCACGAGGTGATGATCCGCGGCACCTTCGCCAACGTGCGCGTCCGCAACCTGATGCTGCCGCTGCGCGATGACGGCACACGCGTCGAGGGCGGCTTCACCCTGCTCGACGGCCGGCAGGCGACGGTGTTCGAGGCCGGCATGGCCTACCGGCGCCGCGGCGTGCCCACGATCGTCCTGGCCGGCGAGGAATACGGCACCGGCTCCTCGCGCGACTGGGCGGCGAAGGGCACCCAGCTGCTCGGCGTAAGGGCCGTGGCGGCGAAGAGCTTCGAGCGCATCCACCGCGCCAACCTGGTCGGCATGGGCGTGCTGCCGCTGCAGTTCGAGGCCCGCGACAGCATCGACACCCTGCACCTCAAAGGCGACGAGGTCTTCGACGTGCTCGGTCTTTCGCAAGGCCTGCGGCCACAGCAGAAACTGGCGCTGCGCATCCACCGCGCGGACGGCCGCCGCGAGGAGGTGCCGGTGCTCTGCCGCATCGACACGCCGATCGAGGTCGAGTACTACCGCCACGGCGGCATCCTGCCCTATGTGCTGCGGGAACTGCTGGAGCAACGATGACGCACGACAAGCGCTTTGGCCCCGTTCGCCTGATCCCCGGCGCCCACCGCGGCCGCTATCCGAACTCCAACTCCGTGTATGTCGAAGGCGCCGGCGTGCTGGTCGATGCCGGCGCCGACGCAGAACGCTACAGGGAGCTCCTCGCCGGGCCAGGCGTCAAGGAAGTCTGGCTGTCGCACTGGCACGAGGACCACCTGACCCACCTCGACCTGTTCGAGGGCCTGCCGCTGCGGCAGATGGCCGCCGAGGCCGGCGCGCTCGGCGGCATCGAGGCCATGCTCGATTGGTACGGCTACGAGAAGGAGGAGTACCGCGACCACTGGCGCAAGACCCTGCGCGAGGACTTTCACATCAGGCCGCGCCGCGCCACGGGCGGCTTCGCGCCGGGAGAGGTCATCGACCTGGGTTCGTGCACGGCGGAGGTCATCCACGCCCCCGGCCACACGCCGGGCTTCGCCGCCTTCTTCTTCCGCGAGCCGCAGGTGCTGTTCATGGGCGACTACGACCTCACCGCCTTCGGTCCCTGGTACGGCGACCGGGCCGGCTCGATCGACGAAACCATCGCCTCGGTGCGGCGCCTGCAGCAGGTGCCGGCGAAGGTCTGGCTGACCAGCCACGAGGACGGCTGCTTCGAGGGGGACGTGGCGCCGGTTTTCGACCGCTACCTCGCCGTGATCGACGAGCGCGAGGCGAAGCTGCTGGACCTGCTCGCCGAGCCGCGCACGATGGACGAGATCGTCGCCGCCTGCATCGTCTACCGCAAGCCGCGCGAGCCGAAGGCCTTCTTCGAGTGGGGCGAGGGCGCCATCATGGGCAAGCACCTGCAGCGCTTGCTGGCCCGCGGCGCCATCGCGCTCGAGGGCGGCCGCTACCGCCGCCTGTAGAAAAGTCGGTCGCCGCGGCACGGCGGCCGCGGCATCAAACCTTGTCCGAGACCTTCCGGCCCGCGGAACTGTCGGCCGTGTCGGTCGTGCCGCCGACGATGCCGTAGGCCTGCATCAGGCGCACCACCTGCAGCATCAGCTCCACGTTGCCATTCTCCCCGAAGGCCGGCGACAGGCCGCCGGCCCCCGCGACGCTCTGGCCGAAGGCGCGCGCCTCCCTCAGGCTGACGCGGCCGTCGCCGTTGGCATCGGCCTTGTCGAAGTTGCCGGCGATGTTCGACACCAGGCCGGTCAGGTCGTCCCGAGAGAAGCCCGCATCGGCGGCAGGCGACTGAGCCGCGCCCTCGCCCTGCAGGCGCAGGCGCATGTAGTGGTGGTCGAGCTGGTCGGCGAGCTTGTTGATCGAGCCGGTAAACTCGTTCTTGGTGATGGTTCCGTCGCCGTCGGCATCGAGCTTGGCGAACAGCTTGTCGGCGCCGGCCGTCGCCTTGTCGGCGATCTTGTCGAAGGCCTTTTCCAGATCGGCGCGCTGCAGGGCGCCCTGCCCCATGGCGTCGAGTTCGGCGAACAGCCTGTCCGCCTTCTGCTGCGGCTGCGCCGCCTGCGGCGCCTCGGGCGGGCTGAATGCCCGCACAGCCGAAATCACCGATGAAATCAGTCCGATAACCGCGCCTATGGCCATGATCCGTTCTCCTGCCTGTCTGCGCCCGATCGAGGGCTCCGGCGATCCTTGTGCAAGATCCCGGCCAGCAAACACAACTCGCTGATTTTCAATTGGTAACGAGCATTCGCGAGGAACCGCCGCTGCAATCGTTGCCGAACCTGCGATGCCTGGCCGGCAATTCCTGCCGGCCCGCCCTGCCGTTGCGGAACCTAAGCGAGGCCGCCGGCCGGCTTGTTGCCCCGTATCACTTTCGTATAAAGTCCCGGACAAGAGAGGGATCCTGAAACACCTTCCGGCCCGGCTCATGCCGAAGGGCAAAGGGGCACCATGCAAACGCTCCAGCCAAGCGACGACCAGCTCGCCGAAGAGCACGCTGCGGCTTTTCTGCTGATGGCGGCGCTTTCGCTTGCCGCCGGGAGCCTCATCTATCTGCTGATCCTCAGGCTCGCGGTTCCGGACCAGATCATGCGCATGGCCGGCCCCTCGGCCCTGTTGCTCGTCTCGGCATTCGCGCTGTATTGCCATCGCCGGCGACGGATCCGCGCGGGACTGCTCGCCCTGGGCATCGGCATCTGGCTGGAGATCACCCTGATGGCCGTCATCACCGGCGGCATGAAGGCGCCGGCCATTTATCTCTATCCGCTGATCATCCTGATGGCTGGCTGGCTGCTCGGCCTGCGCCTGGCGCTGGGGTTCGCCTTCATGTCGGTGCTGGCCTGCGTGATCCTGACGCTCGCCGAGTCGGCCGGCCTGATCGAGCCGGTGCCCAACCGATCGCTCCTGCTGCTGGTGATCCAGGCCGGCGCGCTGATCTTCACCACGGTCATCGTCAGCCGCATCGTCGGCAGCTACCAGGCGCGGCTCGAGGACGTCAAGCGCCTCGGCACTGAATTGAACCAACGGATGTCCGCCCTCGCCGCCAGCGAGGCCAGCTTCCACGGCTTGTTCAACACCGTGTACGAAGCGATCTACATCCTGGACCGCGACGGCCGCTTCCTGGCCGTCAACGACGGCGCCGTCAGGATGTACGGCTATCCCCGGGAAACCCTGGTCGGGCGCACGCCGGAATTCGTCTCCGCGCCGGACAGGAACGACCTTGCCGCCGTCGCGGCGATGATGCAGCGGGCCTTCGCCGGCGAGCCGCAGCGCTTCGAGTTCTGGGGCCGGCGCGCCGACGGCGAAGCCTTTCCCAAGGACGTGCGGCTGGTGCGCGGCACCTGGTTCGGCCAGGACGTCCTCATCGCCACCGCCGACGACATCACCGGGCAGGTCCAGGCCCGGGAGGAGATCCGGCGCCTCAACGCAGGCCTGGAGAAGCGGGTGCAGGAGCGCACTTCGGAACTCACCGCCGCCAACCGCGAACTGGAATCCTTCGCCTACTCGATTTCCCACGACCTGCGCTCGCCGCTGCGGGCCATCGACGGCTTCAGCCATCTGCTCGCCGAGGACTACGAGGACAAGCTCGACCACCAGGGCCGCGACTACCTCGGGCGGGTGCGCAAGGCCGTGCAGCGCATGGGCACCCTCATCGACGACATCCTGGAGCTGTCGCGGGTCACCCGCCAGGAAATGCGCCGCGAACCGGTCGACCTCGGCCGCCTGGCGGAGGAACTGAACGAGGAAATCGCCCGTGCCTGGCCCGGCAAACAGCCTGCGATTTCGCTGCCGGGGCGGTGCCTGGCAGAGGGCGACCCGCAACTGCTGCGCCTGATGCTGCAGAACCTGCTGGAGAACGCCTGGAAGTACTCGGGCCGGAACCCGGCGCCGGAAATCGAGTTCGGCTGCGAGACGCTCGACGGCCGGCAGGTCTGCTACGTGCGCGACAACGGGGTCGGCTTCGACATGGCCCACGCCGGACGGCTGTTCACCCCGTTTCAGCGCCTGCACAAGCCGGAGGATTTCCAGGGCAACGGCATCGGCCTGGCCACCGTGGCCCGCATCGTCCGTCGCCACGGCGGCCGCATCTGGGCGGAGTCGGCCCCGGGCGCCGGCGCCACCTTCCGCTTCACCCTCGGCTGATTCTCAGGCGTATTCGAGCAGCAAGTCCTTGGCGTTCACCGCCTCGCCCGGCTTGACGTGGATGGCGGCCACCACGCCGTCGCGCTCGGCGGCAAGCATGGACTCCATCTTCATCGCCTCGATCGACACCAGCGGATCGCCCTTGCCGACCTTCTGCCCCGGCTGCACGGCGACGGTGACCACCGTGCCCGGCATCGGTGCGCCGACATGCTTCGGATTGCCCTCCTCGGCGCGCGGGTGGCGCTTCAGGGCCGCCATGCCGGCCTTGGCGATGCGCGCGGTGCGCGGCTGGCCGTTCAGCTCGAAGGCCACCTTGACGTGGCCCTCCTCGTCCGGCCCGCTCAGGCCCTGCTGGCTGACGATCAGCGTCTTGCCGCGGTCGATCTCGACGGCGATCTCCTCGCGCTCGCGCAGGCCGTAGAAGAAGGCCGGCGTCGGCAGCACCGAGACGTCGCCGTAGTGGCTGCGATGCGCGGCGTAGTCCTTGAACACCTTCGGATACATCAGGTAGGAGGCGAGGTCGGTGTCGCTCACCTTGCGGCCGACTGCCGCCTCGGCCTCGGCGCGCTTCGCTTCGAGATCCACCGCCGGCAGGAAATCGCCGGCGCGTCCCGGCAGCGGCTTCTCGCCGCGCAGGACCTTCTTCTGCAAGTCGACGGGGAAGCCGTCGGGCGGATAGCCCAGCTCGCCCTTCATCAGCGAGACCACCGACTCGGGGAAGGCGACTTCGCGCGCCGGGTCGCGCACCTGCTCCGGCGTGAGGTCGTTGGCGACCATGAACAGCGCCATGTCGCCGACCACCTTGGAGGTCGGCGTCACCTTGACGATGTCGCCGAAGAGAAGATTCACTTCGGCGTAGGCCTTCGACACCTCGGCCCAGCGGTGGGCCAGGCCCATGGCGCGGGCCTGCTCGCGCAGGTTGGTGTACTGGCCGCCCGGCATCTCGTGGCGGTAGACGTCGGCGGTGCCGGCGCGAATGTCCGATTCGAACGGTGAGTAGAAGCGGCGCACGCCCTCCCAGTACATCGACGCCGCGTGCAGCGCATCCGGGTCCAGCTTCGGGTCGCGCGCGGTGCCCTGCAGCGCGGCCAGGATGGCCGACAGGTTGGGCTGCGAGGTCAGCCCGCTCATGGCATCCAGCGCGCCGTCCACTGCATCGCAGCCGGCCTCGATGGCCGCCAGCACCGACGCCGCGCCGGCGCCGCTGGTGTCGTGGGTGTGGAAGTGCAGCGGCAGGCCGGTCTCCTCCTTCAGCGCCTTGACCAGCGCCGCAGCGGCGCGCGGCCGGCACACGCCGGCCATGTCCTTCAGGCTCAGGATGTGCACGCCGGCGGCCTGCAGTTCCTTGGCGATGCCCAGGTAGTACTTGATGCC
>JAEUNH010000275.1 GCA_016791205.1 Rhodocyclaceae bacterium
AACACTGGCGGCGTGTCGCTCAGCATCGCCGCCGTACCCGAGCCCGAGACCTGGGGGCTCCTGCTCGCCGGCCTCGGCCTGCTCGGCGTCGCCGCAAGACGGCGGGCCTGATCCGTCGTTTCGGGGCCGCTCTGGACCCCGGCCTACGCCGGGGTGACGAGGTGAAGGGCCTACGCCGGGGTGACGGAGACGGGGTCTGCGCCGGCATGACGAATTACAAAGTCCAAGTATCATCGGCGCCATGCGCCGATTTTTTTTGCTGCTTTTTTTTGCCGCTTCGGCGGCTTTCGCCCAGCCGCAGATCCTGCTGCCGCGCAGCGGGCTGACGGCCGACGAGCTGGGGTTGATCGTCAACGACGACGATCCGCTCTCGCGCCAGATCGGCGAGTATTACCGCCAGGCGCGGCGCATCCCCGAGGGCAACGTCATCCGCGTGCGCTTCGCGCCGGGGCGCGCGGCGCTGCCGCGCGAAGAGTTCGAGCGGCTGCGGCGCGAGATCGTGCGCGCCACGCCGGCCCACGTGCAGGCCTGGGCGGTGGCCTGGGCGGCGCCTTACCGCGCCGGCTGCATGTCGCTCACTTCGGCGCTGGCCTTCGGCTTCGACGAACGCTTCTGTTCGCGGCAGTGCGGGGCGACGGCGCCGAGCCCGTATTTCAATTCGCCGAGCCTGTATCCGTGGACGGAATTGAAGCTGCGCCCGGCGATGCTGCTGGCGGCGGAGGATTTCGAGCAGGCCAGGGCGCTGATCGATCGCGGGGTGGCTTCCGACGGGCGCTTTCCGGCCGGCCGGGCCTACCTGCTGCAGACGCCGGACAAGGCGCGCAGCGTGCGGGCGGCGACCTTCGAGCAGACGGCGCGGGAGCTGCAAGGGGTGTTCCCGATCGAAGTGCTGGAATCAACGGGCATCGCCGATCGGGACGACGTGCTGTTTTATTTCACCGGCCTGCCGCAGGTCGCCGCATTGGGGACACTGACTTTTCTGCCGGGGGCGCTGGCCGACCATCTGACGTCCTTCGGCGGGCAGCTGACCGATTCGCGGCAGATGAGCAGCCTGCGCTGGCTGGAGGCGGGGGCGACGGCGAGCTACGGCACGGTGGTGGAGCCGTGCAACCATCCGCAGAAGTTTCCGCTGCCGGCGCTGGCGATGTTTTTTTACGCGGCGGGGGCGACGGCCATCGAGGCCTACTGGAAGAGCGTGGCCTGGCCGGGGGAGGGGGTCTTCATCGGCGAGCCGCTGGCGCGGCCCTTTGCGCCGACGCTGAAGGCCGTGCGGCCGGGGTTGTACGAGCTGCGCCTGCATTCGCCGCGCGAGGGCGCGCTGCGCATGACGCGGGCCGATTCGCCGATGGGGCCGTACCGGCCGTTGCCGCAGGTGCAGCCGATCCGGCGCGGCGCCAACCGCCTGCGGCTGGCGCTGCCCGAATCGGACAAGGGCTACTTCAGGCTGCAGTGGTAGTCCGTTCGGACTATCGTCATAGGATTGCAGGCAAAGCCGCTTAGAATGCGGTTTTGCCTCTTAGGGACGGGTTCATGGCATCGATTCTGGTCACCGGCGGGGCCGGCTACATCGGCTCGCACACCGTGGTGGAACTGCTCGGCGCCGGCCACGAGGTGACGGTGGTCGACAACTTCTGCAACAGCGCGCCGGCGGTGCCGGAGCGCATCGCCCGCATCGCCGGGCGGATGCCGGTGTTCGTCAAGGCCGACGTGCGCGACCGCGCCGCGCTGCAGTCGCTGTTCCAGGGGCGCCACTACGATGCGGTGATCCATTTCGCCGGCCTGAAGGCGGTGGGCGAGTCGGTGGCCGAGCCGCTGCGCTACTACGACAACAACGTCGGCGGCTCGCTGACGCTGTTCGAGACGATGGCGCAATACGGCCTCAGGACGGTGGTCTTCAGCTCTTCGGCGACGGTGTATGGCGATCCGGCCTCGGTGCCGATCCGCGAGGATTTCCCGGTGGCGCCGACCAACCCCTACGGCCGCAGCAAGCTGATGGTGGAGGAGATCCTGCGCGAGGCGGCCGCCGCCGATCCGCGCTGGCGGGTGGCGCTGCTGCGCTACTTCAACCCGGTGGGGGCCCACGCGAGCGGGCTGATCGGCGAGGACCCGAACGGGGTGCCCAACAACCTGATGCCGTTCATCAGCCAGGTGGCGGTGGGGCGGCGCGAGGCGCTGTCGGTGTGGGGCGACGATTACCCGACGCCGGATGGCACCGGGGTGCGCGACTACATCCACGTGGTGGATCTGGCCCGCGGGCACCTGGCGGCGCTGGGGCACCTGCCGGACTCGGGCGTGCTGACGGCGAACCTCGGCACGGGGCGGGGCTACAGCGTGCTGGAGATGGTGCGCGCCTTCGAGCAGGCCAGCGGGCGCAAGGTGGCCTACCGCATCGCCGCCCGCCGGCCGGGCGATGTCGCCGCCTGCTACGCCGATCCGTCGCTGGCCGCCGAGCGGCTGGGCTGGCGGGCGCAACTCGACCTCTCCCGCATGTGCGCCGACACCTGGCGCTGGCAGAGCCAGAATCCGCAGGGCTACGGGGCATAGTCCGTTCGGACTATTTTGGCCGCGACCGAGGAATAAGTCACGGCGCGTTCATTCCATTGACGTATCATGCCGCCCGGGTAAGAACAACAAGGGGGCGACAATGAAAGGGATGATCCTGGCGGCCGGCAAGGGAACGCGGGTGCGGCCGCTGACGCACGACCTGCCGAAGGCGATGATTCCGATCCTCGGCAAGCCGGTGATGGAGTACCTGATCGAGCACCTGGCCGCCCATGACGTGCGCCAGCTGATGATCAACACCAGCCACCAGGCCGAGCGCATCGAGCAGTATTTCGGCGACGGCCGCCGCTTCGGCGTCGAGATCGGCTATTCCTTCGAGGGTTACCTGCAGGACCGCGAGATCGTGCCCTTCGCCCTCGGCTCGGCCGGCGGCATGCGCCGCATCCAGGACTTCAGCGGCTTCTTCGACGACACCACGGTGGTGGTCTGCGGCGACGCGCTGATCGACCTCGACATCCGTGCCGCGGTGGCCGAGCACCGCGCCCGCGGCGCTCTGGCCAGCGTGGTGACCCGCGAGGTGCCCTGGCAGGAGGTGTCGAGCTATGGCGTGGTGGTGGCCGACCGCGAGGGGCGCATCCGCTCTTTCCAGGAGAAGCCGGCCCAGCACGAGGCCCGCTCGAACTGGATCAGCACCGGCATCTACATCTTCGAGCCGGCGGTGCTGGACCTGATCCCGTCCAACGAGATCTATGACATCGGCAGCCAGCTGTTCCCGCGCCTGGTCGAGTTGAACGTGCCGTTCTACGCCCTGCGCCGCGATTTCCACTGGATCGACATCGGCCGGGTGGCCGACTACTGGCAGGCGATCCAGCGGGTGATGCGCCACGAGATCCCCTGGATCCGCATCCCCGGACAGGAAACGCGGCCGGGCGTGTGGACCGGGCTCAACGTGCGCATCGATCCGGATGTGCGCCTCAGCGGACCGGTGTACCTGGCCTCGGGCTGCCACATCGAATCCGGCTGCGAGATCGTCGGCCCGGCCTGGATCGGCCACGGCTGCCACGTCAAGCGCAACGCCCGCATCGTCCGCAGCGTGGTCTTCGAGCACACCCGGGTGGTGGAGGGCGCCAGCTTCGTGGACCAGATCGTGTACGGCGATTACTGCGTCAGCAGCGACGGCGAGACGCGCTGCCGCCACCACCTGGCGGAGGGCGCCGAATGGAGCGACGCGCGCCTGCGCGAGGAGCGCGCCGCGCCGCTGGCGGCCTGATCCGGAGGGGGTGAGGCTAGGCCCGGCTGCGGCGCCGGGCGATCAGCCCGATCATGCCGAAGCCGGAGAGCAGCATGGCCAGGGTGCCGGGCTCGGGCACGGCGGCGATGCTGACGTTGTCGAGTAGCATGCCGACATTGTCGCCGCCGACGTTCTGGAAGCTGAGGCTGTAGCTGCCGCTGGCGGACGGGGTGAAATACAGGGCGTAGGCGGTCCAGCCGGTCTCGATGGGCAGGCTGGCGGTCA
>JAEUNH010000018.1 GCA_016791205.1 Rhodocyclaceae bacterium
ACCGTCAAGGGTGCGGCGCTGCCGCAGGTCGCGCTGATAAAAGTCAGTGCCGGCGAGACGGCGGTGTGGGTGCGTGACGGGGCGGAACGCTTCGTTCTGCGCAAAGTGAGCGTGGCGCCGCGCGACGCGGCCCGCGCGGCGGCGATTTCCGGAATCGGCAACGGCGAACGCATCGTCACCGAAGGCGCCGGCCTGCTCGCCCAGGTCAGATAGCCATGTTCGAATACATCATCCACGCCAGCCTGAAGCAGCGGCTGATTGTCCTCGGCGTGTCGCTGCTGCTGGTGATCTACGGCGCGCTCACCGTGCGCCAGATGCCGGTGGACGTCTTCCCCGACCTCAACAAGCCGACGGTGACGCTGATGACCGAGGCCGGCGGCATGGCGCCGGAGGAGGTCGAGCAACTCGTCACCTTCCCCGTCGAATCGAGCATGAACGGCATGCCGGGCGTCACGCGCGTGCGCTCCGTCTCCGGCATCGGCCTGTCCATCGTCTATGTCGAGTTCGAGTGGGGCTCCGACATCTACCGCAACCGCCAGCAGATCAGCGAGCGCCTGAACCTGGTGCGCGAGCAGTTGCCGCCGGGCATCGTGCCGCAGCTCGGCCCCATCTCCTCCATCATGGGCGAGATCCTGCTGATCGCCCTGCCCATCAACCCAAATGCGGATCCGGCCAAGGTCAGTCCGATGGCCGTGCGCGAATACGCCGACTGGGTGATGCGGCCGCGCCTGCTGACCATTCCCGGCATCGCCCAAGTGATTCCGATCGGCGGCGAGGTGCGGCAGTACCGCGTCGAGCTGAAGCCGTCGCAGCTGCAGGCGCTCGGCATCGAGCGCGAGAAACTGGAAACCGCGCTGAAGGACTTCGGCGCCAACACCAGCGGCGGCTTCCTCGAGGCGCAGGGCCGCGAGTACCTGATCCGCCAGATCGGCCGCACCAGCCGCATCGAGGACCTGCAGAACCTGGTGGTGGCGGTAAAGAACGGTCAGCCGATCCTGTTGAAGCAGCTCGCCGAGGTGAAGCTGGCGCCGGCCATCAAGCGCGGCGACGCCGGCTACAACGCCAAGCCCGCCGTCATCCTCTCCGTGCAGAAGCAGCCCGCCGCCGACAGCGTGCGCCTGACGCGCGAGGTCGAGCGCGCCCTGGGAGACTTGTCGAAGGGCCTGCCGCCGGGCGTCGAGGCGCCGCAGTTCCTCTTCAAGCAGGCCGACTTCATCGAGCATTCGGTCACCAACGTCGAGGAGGCGCTGCGCGACGGCGCCCTCCTGGTGGCGGTGATCCTCTTCCTGTTCCTGCTCAACGTGCGCACCACGCTGATCTCGCTGACGGCGATCCCGCTGTCGCTGCTGGTGACGGCGCTGGTGTTTCGCTACTTCGGCCTGTCCATCAATACCATGACCCTGGGCGGGCTCGCCATCGCCATCGGCGAACTGGTGGACGATGCCGTGGTGGGCGTGGAGAACGTGTTGCGCCGCCTCAAGCTCAATCGCGATCTGGCCGAGCCACGGCCGGTCGCGGAAGTCATTGCCAGGGCGACCCTGGAAGTGCGCTCGGCCATCGTCTACGCCACCTTCATCATCGTGCTGGTGTTCGTGCCGCTGTTCGTCCTGCCCGGCATCGAGGGCCGCCTGTTCACGCCGCTCGGCGTGGCCTACATCGTCTCCATCCTCGCCAGCATGATCGTCTCGGTCACCGTCACGCCGGTGCTGGCCTACTACCTGCTGCCGGGGATGAAGCAATTGCACGCCGGGGACAGCCCGCTGGTCACCTGGCTCAAGCGCCGGGATGCGAAACTGCTGCACTGGTCCTTCGGCCACGGCCGCGCGCTGCTTGCTGGCGCCCTCGCCGCGGTGGCCCTCGCCGCCGCCAGCATTCCCTTCTTTCCGCGCTCCTTCCTGCCGCCGTTC
>JAEUNH010000025.1 GCA_016791205.1 Rhodocyclaceae bacterium
AATAACGGCGGGTCAGTGAAAAAGGCCAAACCCAATCAACTGTTTGGCCTCATTGAGAAATTCGTGGTTGCGGGGGCAAGATTTGAACTTGCGACCTTCGGGTTATGAGCCCGACGAGCTGCCAGACTGCTCCACCCCGCGTCTGATTGGTTTAAATGATACCGATGTGCGCCGCCCGCGTCAAGAAAACCCCCAGCGCTCGGCTGAGGGGATAACGATTCATTCAATACAAAAAATAAGTCTCGCTGGTATCATTATGCAGGCGGCACGATGGTGGATCGGATCGCCTCTGCCGCAACCCGACAGCTCTACACGGATGGGACAAACAAAGCATGAAAAGCCGCTTCGTTAGCCAATGGATCGATGATTTCCTGCGCGACAGGCCCGTGCGCGCCAATTCGCTGATCATCACCGTTTACGGAGACATGATCGCGCCACACGGCGGCTCGGTGTGGCTGGGCAGTTTCATCAATCTGGTGAAGCCGCTTGGCATCAACGACCGATTGGTCAGAACCAGCGTGTTCCGGCTGTCGAAGGACGGTTGGCTCGAATCCGAGCATATCGGCCGCTGCAGTTATTACGGCCTGACCTCCGCAGGCAGGCGTCGCTTCGAACACGCCTACCGGAGGATCTATTTCCAGCCCAAGGTGCACTGGGAAGGGGATTGGCTCCTGGTCTTGACAGCGAGCAGCGACTTGTCAGCCGCGCAGCGCGAGGAAGTGCGCAAGGAACTGCACTGGGAAGGCTACGGCCAGATAGCCTCTGGCGTGCTGGCGCATCCATCCGCCAACATCGAGCCCCTGATGGATATCCTGCAGAGCAACGGGGTGCAGGACGGGGTCGTGATCCTTCGCGCCAAGAACGTCGGCTCGTTTACCAGCACGCCGACCCGGGAACTGGTGCGGGAGTGCTGGAACCTGGAGTCGGTCGCCAAGGATTACAAGCGCTTTGCCGATCGCTTCCGCCCCCTGCTCAAGGCGCTGCGCAGCGCGCGCGTCCTGGATCCCGAGCAATGCTTCCTGGTTCGCACCCTGCTGATGCACGAGTTCCGCCGCACGCTGCTGCGCGACCCGCAATTGCCGGAGCAGTTGCTGCCCGGCGACTGGCCCGGCAACAGTGCCCGGCAGCTTTGCCGCGACCTGTATGTCCTGACGCAGAAGGAAGCGGAAAACCACCTGATGTCGGTCCTGCAAACGGCCAGCGGCAGGCTGCCTGAAGCAGCGCCGTACTTCTACGAAAGATTCGGGGGAATCGGCTCGGCGTAGCGACAAACCGGGGCGAGCATAGACAGGCGCCGCGGGAAAGTTGTGGTGCCGACAGTAGGAATCGAACCCACGACCTTCTGATTACAAATCAGCTGCTCTACCATCTGAGCTATGCCGGCGCCAGGGCATTATAGCCGATCGCCTTTTGCGGCCGCCTCGCTTGCGCCAAGAGAGGTTTGGAGTAGACTCGCCAATTGAATATTTTGCGGCGCGAGGGTATGGCTCAGGCGCAGCCAAGCACAAAAAACCGACTCAACGTTCTTGTCATCGAGGACTCTGAAGATGATGCGTTGTTGTTGGTCGGCTGCTTCAAACGGGCGGGTTACACCCTGGACTTCCGGCGCGTCGAAAACGCGGCCGCAACCCGCGATGCCTTGCTGAACGGCCGCTGGGACGCCGTCCTCTCCGATCACAGCATGCCGGGGTTCAACGCCCTGGCGGCGCTGGAACTGATGCAGGGATTGCAGCTGGATCTGCCCTTCATCATCGTCTCCGGAGTCATCGAGGAAGAGACCGCCATCGCCGCCATGCGGGCGGGGGCGCACGACTATCTCTCCAAGGACCGGCTCGACCGCCTGGTTCCCGCCGTCGAGCGCGAGATCCGCGAGGCGCGGCACCGCGCCGAGCGGCGCGCGGCCCTCGATTCGGTGCAGGAAAACGAGGCGCGCTTTCGCGCCCTGGTTTCAAACATTCCCGGCATGGTGTTCCAGCTGCAGCAGTCCGCCCGGGGGGACATGCGCTTTCTCTACGTCAATGAAGGCTCCTCGCCGCTGCTTGGCCGCCATCCGGACAGCCTGCTCGCCGATGCCCGGCTGTTCTTCGAAGGCGTCCTGGCCGAGGACCGGGCCTCCCTCGATGCGGCGCTGGCCGACTCCGCCACGAACCTCGCCCAGGCCAACTGGGACGGCCGCATTCTCGATGCCGCCGGCGAGCCGAAGTGGATCAACCTGAGGGCCGCGCCGCGCGGCGCCGCCAACGGCGAAGTCAGTTGGGAAGGCATCGTCTCCAACATCACCCAGAGCAAACAGGCCGAGAACGAGCTGCGCGAATCCCGTGCCCAGCTGGCCGAGCTGTCCTCGCACCTGGAAGCCGCCAAGGAGGAGGAACGGGAGCGCATCGCCCGCGACATCCACGACGAGCTCGGCGGCACCCTGGTCGCCATCAAGATCGAGACCTCCTTGCTGGCCAGCAAGCTGCCGGGCGATCCCCTGCAGCTGCGCAAGCGGGTCCGGGCCATCGAGGGCCTGATCGACGAGGCCATCAGCACCGCCGGCAGAGTGGCGCGCGAGCTGCGGCCCGGCATCCTCAAGGACTTCGGCCTGGCCGCCGCGATCGAATGCCAGGCCGACGACTTCTCCCAGCGGGTCGGACTGGGCTGCGACACCACCGGCATCAAGCACGATATCGACCCGGACGAGAAGACCTCGCTGGCCTTGTTCCGCATCTTCCAGGAAGCCCTGACCAACGTCGCCAAGCACGCCCACGCCACCTCGGTCAGCATCGGGATGCGCATTGACGGTGACGCCCTGCTGCTGGAAATCGTCGATAATGGCCGAGGCATTTCGCCTCAGGATATCAACAAGCCGAAATCCTTCGGCCTGCGCAATATCCGCGAGCGCATGCTCGGCCTGGGCGGATCGCTGGAACTGGCCTCCCGTTCGCCGCAAGGCACGCGGATGATCCTGCGGGCCCCTTACAGGCGCGGCACGGCCGTGCGGGCTGGCGCCACGGAAGAATGAGAGAGCCATGACCGACCCGATTCGCATCCTGATCGCCGACGACCACGCCATTGTCCGCCACGGCCTGCGGCAGATACTGTCCGACTCCGAGGATTTCATCGTCGCCGGCGAAGCCAAGAACGGACTGCAGGCGCTGCAGATGGCGCGGCAGGATGCGTGGGACGTGGTGCTGATGGACGTCTCCATGCCCGACAAGAACGGCATCGACACGCTCAAGCAGCTGAAGAAGGAGTTCCCCAAGCTGCCGGTGCTGATGCTGAGCATGCATCCCGAGGAACAGTACGCCATCCGCGCCCTCAAGGCCGGCGCCTCCGGCTATCTCACCAAGCAGAGTGCCCCCGAGCAGCTGGTCACCGCCATCCGCCAGGTGGCCAGCGGCAAGAAATACGTCAGCCCTTCGCTGGCCGAGGAACTGGCCAATGCCATCACCGACGACCCGGAGCGGCCGCCGCACGAAAAGCTGTCGGACCGCGAGTACCAGACCCTGGTGATGATCGCCTCCGGCAAGACCCTGACGCTGATCGCCGAGGAGCTCAAGCTCAGCGTCAAGACCGTCAGCGTCTACCGGGCCCGCCTGCTCGAGAAGATGAAGCTGAAGAACAACGCCGAACTGACCCACTACGGCCTCAAGCACGGGCTCGTCGAATAGGGCTTCAAGTCCGGCCGGCGCCTGCCGTTATTGCTGCATGAAGGATAGGCATCATGGCAGCGATCACCCAACCCTCTGAAATCGCCAGGGAAGCCCTGCGCCGCCTGGCCACGCGCCGGATTCCGCCGACGCCGGAGAACTATCGGGTCCTCTACCACGAGATCGCCGGCACCCAGGCCCAGGAAGACTTCCCCGAAAGGGCGCTGAAGGCCCTGGCCGGCAAGCTGCCGCGCGCCACCGCCGAACAGGTGCGTTTCTGCCAGCAGCTGGACAGCGCCATCGGCGGCAAGGACTGGGCGGCCATCTCCGGCGCCCTCAACACCACCCTCAAGGCCTTCGAGGCCGAACCCCTCGACTGGTCGGGCCTGATCGAAGACCTGCTCGGCCAGATGGAACGCCGCCATGCCGGCCTGACCCCGGCCAAGAAGCGCGAAGCCGTCGACCATGTCCTGAAATCGGCCGGCAGCGACCCCAAGAACCTGCACGATCGCCTGCAGTCGCTGCTGCGTTCCTGGAGCAAGTCGGGCGTCGCGACGGAAGCGCCGGCGCCCGCCGCCGAAGCCGTCCCGGAAAAAAGTCTGTCTGCGCAGGACGGCGAGGCCGATCCCGCCCAGGAGTCGCGGCTGCCCGGCGGCGAACTGCGCGAGCTGATCGCCCAGCTGGTGGAGAGCACCGTCGGCATGCTGCTGATCGACACCCCGGAGCTGGCCGACGAAGCCTCGTCGCTGGCCGAAGGCATCCGCCAGGCGCGCGACGCCGCCACCTTCGCCCTGCTGTCCAGGCGCCTCAAGCAGTTCAATTACCGCCTGAACTTCGTCGCCGAGGATCAGGCCGAGCTGAAGGCCGCACTGCAGAAGCTGCTGCAGCTGGTCATCGAGAACATCAGCGAGCTGGTGGAGGACGACAAGTGGGTGCAGGGCCAGATCGGCATGGTGCTGGATCTGTTCGGCGAGCCGCTCAACATCCGCCGCCTCGATGACGTCGGCCAGCGGCTGAAGGAAGTCATCTACCGGCAAAGCGCCCTCAAGAAGAATCTCAACGAAGCCAAGGAGCGGCTGAAGACCATGCTGGCAGGCTTCGTCGACCACCTGGCCAGCTTCTCGACCTCGACCAGCGACTACCACGACAAGATCGAGCAGTGCGCGGTCAAGATCTCCACCGCCAACGACCTGGCCGAGCTGAACGATGTGATCGTCGAGGTGATGCGCGAGACCCGGGTCATCCAGCTGAACGCCCAGCGCTCGCGCGACGAGCTGAACAGCATGCGGGCCCGCGTCACCGAGGCCGAGCAGGAAG
>JAEUNH010000113.1 GCA_016791205.1 Rhodocyclaceae bacterium
CCCAGGCGCCAGGCGAAGAACAGCCTGCTCCATAGTGCGTTGACGGCCAGCTGGACGATGAAGAGCGCCAGCGCCGCGCGGGCGCCGGCAAAGCCGCGCTCGCGCCAGACCAGCCAGGCGGAGACGCCCATCAGTGCGTAGAGCGCGCTCCACACCGGGCCGAAGAGCCAGCCCGGCGGCGCCCAGGCGGGGCGCACGAGTTCGGCGTAGAACGGTTTTGCGCCGGCCGAGGCCGCGGCGCCGATCGCCGCGGTGGCGAAGGCGAGCGCCAGCCAGCCGGCGAGGCCGAGCCACTGCCGGGAACGGGTCAATGTCGGCGGATGCATGGTCGGTCAACTCCTCGCGGCGCGTGCCGGCAGGCCTGGCATTACCCGGCGCCCCCCGGGGAGTCCGCCGGCAGCGGCAGCGAGAAATGGAAAACGGCGCCTTCGCCCACCCTGCCCTCGGCCCAGACCCGTCCGCCGTGCCGCGCCACGATGCGCTGGACGATGGCCAGGCCGACGCCGGTCCCCGGGAACGCGGCCGCGTCGTGCAGGCGCTGGAAGACGCCGAACAGCTTGTCGTAGTAGCGCATGTCGAAGCCGTCGCCGTTGTCCTCGATGCGATAGACCAGCTCGCCGTCGGCGATCGATCCGCCGACCGCGATGCGCGGCGCGGCGCGCTTGCCGGTGAACTTGACGGCGTTCGAGATGAGGTTTGCCCACACCTGCCTGATCAGCGCGGCATCGCCGCTGGCCGCCGGCAGCGGGCCGACCTCGATGGGCGGCGGGCCCGCGTCGGCGGCGATCTCCTCGATGACCTCGCGCACCAGCGCCTCCATGTCGATCCGGGTCGCGGCAAGGGCGCCGCGGCCGAGGCGGGAGAAGAGCAGGAACTCGTCGATCAGCTCGCCCATCTTCTGCGCGCGGTCGCGCACCACGTCGATCAGGCGGCGGCCTTCGTCGTCGAGCCTGTCCGAGTAGTCCTCCTTCAATATCTGCGCGTAGCCGTCGATGGCCCGCAGCGGCGCGCGCAGGTCGTGGGAGATGGAATAGCTGAAGCCGTCGATGTCCTTGTTGGCCGCCTCGAGCTGGGCGGTGCGCTCGGCGACGCGGCGCTCGAGTTCGGCGTTGAACCGGTCGATCCGCTCGGCGGTGGCGTCGAGCTGGCCCAGCAGCGCGCCCAGCTCGCCGCGCGAATACGGCTTGCCGATGCGCGCGCCGAGCTCGCCGGATTCCAGGCGCGCGGAGGCGTCCAGCATGCGCTTGATCGGCCTTCGGATGCCGGCTTCCGCGAGCACCCAGGCGACGACGAAGGCCAGCAGGGTGGCCACGACGACGACCGCCAGGATCTGCTTCTGCCGGCGATCCGCCGCCGCGGTCAGTTCGCCCTTCGAGACGCCGACGAGGACGGAGAGATCGGCGCCGGGTACCTCGCGCGGCTCGGGTTCGGCGACGGCCCAGACCCGCGCCAGGCCGCCGCTCCCGATTTCTTCGTAGGCATCCTTGCCGTCGCGCCGTTGCGCCAGCCGATGGAGCGGCGAGTCAGCGAGGGAAGCGCCTGGCTTGAACTCGCCGTCCGGATGCCAGGTGAGCAGCGTGCCGTTCCGGTCCATCAGCGCCAGCACGGCCGATTCGAAAGGCAGGCTGCGGGAACGCCCGCGCATGAACTTGTCCAGGTCGAGCGAGGCGAGCAGGACGAACTTCACCGCGCCGCCGTCGTCGCGCGCCGGGTAGGCGATCTGCAGCACCGCCTTGCCGGTGAGCCGGCCGAAGGCCGGTTCGAGGGCCAGGGCCTTCGGCGCGGCGAGCGCCCGCTGGAAGTAGCGGCGGTCGGTCAGCTTCAGCGTCCTGCCGGTGCGCAGCGAGTCGCAGAACAGGAATCCGTCGGGCTTGATGGTGAGCAGGCCGGTGTATTGGGGGTGCGCCTCGAGCACCCCGGCGAGGAAGGCCGAGCAGGCCTGCCGGTCGCCGGTGTCGAGGTCGCGGGCGCGGGACAGGCCGTATTCGAGCTGCGCCGTGCTGCGCACCGCGTCCTGGAGGTCCTCGGCGATGAGCCGGCTGGCGGATTGCAACTGCTCGCGCGCCCGGGCGATGTCGGCCTGGCGGTCGCCGGCGACGAAGTAGGCGGTGATCGCCGCCGGCAGGAGCGTGGCGAACAGCACCAGCAGGAGGATGCGCGTGCGCAGGCTCACGGACGACGCCCCGGCGGCCGCTGCCCTGCGGAAGTTGCAAGCGATGGATCGAGCCGAGCCACTCCCCTCTCCTCCTCCCCGTCCTGCTCCGCGATGCGTCCTGACCGGCCTGTCGTTCCGCATGATAGGCAATGCCGCGATCATCGTCCAGCCAAGGCCTGTTCCGCCGTGCCGGGCAGACCGAGTTTTCCGGGGAGCCGGGTGGCGATAGTATTTGACTAACGCATTGTTTGTTACATTCAATTGGATTAATCGTGGCGGCACCGGCATCATGGCCTCCGTCGCAAGCCATTCGACACCCAACCATCAACCCGCACAGGAGAAATCGCATGAACACGACGCAAATCAATACCGAGATCCTCCCCTTCAAGGCCACCGCCTTCCACAACGGCCAGTTCGTCGAGATCACCGACGCCACCCTGAAGGGCAAATGGTCGGTGGTGTTTTTCTACCCGGCCGACTTCACCTTCGTCTGCCCGACCGAGCTGGGCGACATGGCCGATCTGTATCCTGCATTTCGCGACCTGGGCGTGGAGATCTACTCGGTGTCCACCGACACCCACTTCACGCACAAGGCCTGGCACGACACCTCGGAGACCATCGGCAAGATCCGCTACCCGATGATCGGCGATCCGACCGGCACGATCACCCGCAACTTCGGCGTGATGATCGAGGAAGCCGGCCTGGCCGAGCGCGGCACCTTCGTGATGGACCCGCAAGGCCGGATCCAGATCATCGAGATCAACGCCGGTGGCGTCGGCCGCGACGCCGCCGAGCTGCTGCGCAAGGTCAAGGCCGCGCAGTACGTCGCCGCCCACCCGGGCGAGGTCTGCCCGGCCAAGTGGAAGGAAGGCGACAAGACGCTGGCGCCCTCGCTGGACCTCGTCGGAAAGATCTGAGGCAGGCCGCCATGCTCGATGCCAATATCGCGACCCAGCTCTCCGCCTATCTCGAAAAGCTGCAGCGGCCGATCGAGCTGGTTGCCTCGCTGGACGGCAGCGACGCCTCGCGCCGGATGCGCGAACTGCTCGCCGACATCGCCGCGTTGTCGCCGAAGGTCGGCGTGCGGGAGGACGGCCAGTCCGAACGTCGCCCGTCGTTCTCGGTGGGCCGCCCCGGCCAGGCGCCGCGCATCCACTTCGCCGGCCTGCCGATGGGCCACGAGTTCTCCTCGCTGGTCCTCGCCCTGCTGCAGGCCGGCGGCCATCCGCCCAAGGCGGACGAGGCGCTGATCGCGCAGATCCGGGGCATCGCGGGACGCTTCCGCTTCGAGACCTTCATCTCGCTGTCCTGCCACAACTGCCCGGACGTGGTGCAGGCGCTCAACCTGATGGCGGTGCTCAACCCGAACGTCGAGGCAACCATGGTCGACGGGGCGTTGTTCCAGCAGGAAGTCGAGGCGCGCGGCATCATGGCGGTGCCGGCGGTGTTCCTCAACGGCGCGCCCTTCGGCCAGGGCCGCATGAGCATCGAGGAGATCCTGGCGAAGCTGGATACCGGCGCCGAGGCGAAGGCGGCCGAGGCGCTCGACGCCAAGGCGCCCTTCGACGTGCTGGTGGTCGGCGGCGGCCCGGCCGGCGCCGCGGCGGCGATCTACGCCGCGCGCAAGGGCATCCGCACCGGCGTGGTGGCCGAGCGCTTCGGCGGCCAGGTGCTCGATACCCTGGCGATCGAAAACTTCATCTCGGTGAAGCGCACCGAGGGGCCGCAGCTCGCCGCGGCGCTGGAGAGCCACGTCCGCGATTACGGCGTGGACATCATGCCCGTGCAGCGCGCCCAGGCGCTGGTCCCGGGCGACGGGATGCACGAAGTGAAGCTCGCCAGCGGCGCGACGCTGAAGGCGAAGACGGTGATCCTCGCCACCGGCGCGCGCTGGCGCGAGATGAACGTGCCCGGCGAGGCCGAGTACAAGGGGAAGGGCGTCTGCTTCTGCCCGCACTGCGACGGGCCGCTGTTCAAGGGCAAGCGCGTCGCAGTGATCGGCGGCGGCAACTCCGGCGTCGAGGCGGCGATCGACCTGGCCGGCATCGTCGCTCATGTCACGCTGCTGGAATTCGACCACAAGCTGCGCGCCGACGCCGTGCTGCAGGCCAAGCTGGCCAGCCTGGCCAACGTGACGGTAATCAAAAGCGCGCAGACCACCGAGGTCGTCGGGGACGGCCGGAAGGTCACCGGCCTCGCCTACGCTGACCGCAACACGGGCGAGTCGCACCGCCTCGAATTGGAAGGCCTCTTCGTGCAGATCGGCCTGCTGCCCAACACCGGCTGGCTGAAGGGCACGCTGGCCCTCAGCCGCTCCGGCGAGATCGAGATCGACGCGCGCGGCCAGACCTCGCTGCCGGGGGTGTTCGCCGCCGGCGATGCGACCACGGCGCCCTACAAGCAGATCGTCATCGCCCTGGGCGAAGGCGCCAAGGCCGGCCTCTCGGCCTTCGACCACCTGATCCGCAGCCCGGCACCGCAGGCGGCGCCCGCCGCGGCGAAGATGGTGCATACTTGATTCGAACCCGCAGCCAGAAGGAGTGACCATGAAAGCGAAGAAACAAGCCGTCCCCGCCATCGACATCGGCATTTCCGCCCCCGACCGGGCCAGGATCGCCAAGGGCCTGTCGCGCCTGCTGGCCGACAGCTACACCCTCTACCTGATGACCCATAACTTCCACTGGAACGTCAAGGGTCCGATGTTCAACACCCTGCACCTGATGTTCATGGGGCAATACACCGAGCAGTGGAATGCCCTCGACCTGATCGCCGAGCGCATCCGCGCCCTCGGCGTGCCGGCGCCCGGCACCTACAAGGAGTTCGTCAAGCTGGCCTCGATCAAGGAGGCGGAGGGCGTGCCCTCGGCGACGGACATGATCCGCCTGCTGGTCGCCGCCCAGGAAGCCACCGCCCGCACCGCCCGCGAGGTCTTCCCGCTGGTGGACAAGGCCAACGACCAGCCCACCGCCGACCTGCTCACCCAGCGGCTGGAGGTGCACGAGAAGACGGCCTGGATGCTGCGCAGCCTGCTGGAGGAGTGAGCCGGCGGTGCGGACCGCCGACAACGATCAGTGCTCGCGGCCGTCGATGCGCGGCGCCAGCAGGAAGGGGATCACCCGCCAGGCCAGCAAGGCGAAGGCGGCGAACCAGCCCGCCGCGGCCAGGCCGATCCACGCCAGGTAGGCGGCGGGAAACAGCTGCGGCGCCAGCACCCGCAGCGCCAGCGCGGCGATCATCAGCCACAGCACCGCCTTGTCGGCGGCCTCGAAGGCCACCTTGCGGCCGGTGTGGCCCTTGGAGATGCGCACGATCATGGCCGGCACGATGATGCCCATGGCGCCGAAGGTGAACAGGTGGATGGAGACGCTGCCGACCCAGACGCTGCGCGCCGCCAGTTCGAAGGCCACCACCAGGAGCTGGGCGGCGATGGCGAGGTAGCCCAGGTGCATGACGCCGACGTCGAGGCGGCTGAAGGCGAGCCGCGGCTGCCAGAAGGCGAAGCGGCCGAGCAGCAGCAGCGCCAGCAGCGCCGCCAGGCCGGCGCTGAGGGCCGGCGGCAGGAAGCCGGCGAAGACCAGCGCCAGCGCCAGCAGCTTGATGGCATTGTCGAGCAGCGGATGGCGCAGGATCTGGGCCTTGAAGACGCCGCGCATGAACTCCGTCACGGTACGCTCCAGCATGATCAGGAAGGCCAGGCGGAACAGGCCGAGCGCCATTAGCTCGCCAGCCTCGCCGCGGAGGCCGTCGAGCAGCAGGAGCTTGGCCGGCAGGAACAGCGGCAGCAGGACGAGGAAATACAGGTTGTCGCGACGGTAGCCGTCGCTGGCGCGGTGGCGCAGCAGGGTCCACAGCAGCATCGCCACGATCGAGGCCAGGAACAGCAGGTTGGAGAGAAGAAACAGCGGCCGCGGCCAGTCGGCGCCGAACCCCATGCCGATCCGGTCGAAGCACCAGGCGGCAGCCAGGAACGCCAGCGCGCCGCCATGGTAGCCGCGGATCTTCACCCAGTTCTTGGTCGAAGTGAGCAGGAAGCCGCCGAGCATGGCCCAGCCGAAGCCGAAGAACATCTCGTGGGCGTGCCACTGGATGGCGGTGAACGCCGCCAGCGGCGCCTCGATGACGCCGGCGAACATCAGCGCCCAGAGCACCGGCAGGCTCAGGCCGGAGAGGCAGGCCAGCGCGAAGAAGGGACGGAAGCCGGCCAGCCAGAGGGGGTGATTCATCACTCCGCTTCGAAGCCGGCGTCGACGATGGCGCGCTTCATGTCCTCGCGCGTGACGCGGCCAGGCTCGTATTCGACGCGGGCGATCTTGTTCTCCAGCGAGACGTCCGCATTGGCCACGCCGGGCAGCGCGGCCAGCACGTTGGTGACGCTCTTCACGCAGCCGCCGCAGGACATGCCTTCGACCTTGAGGGTGGTGGTTTCCATGATGCTTCCTTTTTTCAGCAGGGCTTGCCGGGCTGGCAGCCCTTCAGCACCCATAACGAAATGATGCCCGCCGTCTCGTCGGCGCGCGTCTTGCGCGCCAGCGACAATGGAGTGCGGCCGCCTGTCGACTTGGCGTTCACGTCGGCGCCGGCTTCGAGCAGCAGGCGCGCGGCCTCCGACTTGCCGGCATAGGCCGCCATGTGCAGCGGCGTGTTGTCCTCCTTGTCGCGCGCATGGACGTCGGCGCCGGCGGCGAGCAGCGCCTTGAGCGGCCCCGCATCGCCGTTGGTGGCGGCCAGGTGCAGCGGCGTCGAGCCGAGCTGGTTGCGCGCATCGCGCATGGCCGGATTGGCCTTGAGGATCTTGTCCACCTCGGCGGCGCTGCCGAGGCGGGCGGCGTCGAAAATCGGCGGCTCGTTGGCGCCGAGGGTCGTTTGCCCCCATGAAACCGATGCTGCGGCAAAAGTCAGTCCGCACAACACGGCAAATGCAAGGCGCTGCAAGGTCATTCATCTCTCCGTTGGGGTTTCCAGCGTCGCAGCAGCAAGGAGTTGCTCACCACCGATACCGAACTCATGGCCATCGCCGCCCCGGCGATCACCGGGTTGAGCAGGCCCAGCGCGGCGAGCGGGATGCCGAGCACATTGTAGATGAAGGCGAAGAACAGGTTCTGGCGGATCTTCGCGAGCGTCGCGCGCGACAGGTCGATGGCGTCGGCGGCGGAAAGCAGGTCGTTGCGCATCAGCGTCACGTCGGCCGCTTCCAGCGCCACGTCGGAGCCGCCGCCGATGGCGAAGGAGACATCGGCCGCCGCCAGTGCCGGCGCGTCGTTGATGCCGTCGCCCACCATGCCGACGCGCCGGCCGCCGGCCTTGAGCTTCGCGATCGCCGCGGCCTTGTCCTGCGGCAGCACCTCAGCCTCGAAGCGCGCGATGCCGGCCTCGCGCGCGATCGCTGCCGCCGTGGCGGCATTGTCGCCGGTCAGCATGACGACCTCGACGCCCTGCGCCTTCAGCCGCGCCACCGCCGCGCGCGAAGTCGGCCGCAGCCGGTCGGCGACGCCGACCAGGCCGAGAAAAGTCGGTCCCCGCGACACGGCGACGACGCTCTTGCCGGCGCCCGCCAGCGGCGCCAGCAGCGCCTCCGGCACCGCCACGCCACGCTCGGCGAGGAAGGCCGGCGAGCCGAGGCTGTAGTCGACGCCATCGAGCATAGCCGTCAGCCCCTTGCCCGGCACGGCGCGCAGCCCTTCGGGAGGCATCAGTTCAATGCCCTGCCCGCGCGCCCGCGCGACGATGGCTTCGGCCAGCGGGTGCGTGGTGCCCTGCTCCAGGCTGGCGGCGATGCGCAGCAAATCAGCCTCGACCAGGCCGCTCGGCGGCACCACGTCCGTCACCTCCGGCTTGCCCTGCGTCAGCGTGCCGGTCTTGTCCACCGCCAGCACCTCGACATTCTTCGCCAGTTCCAGCGCCTCGGCGTTCTTGACGAGGATGCCTGAAGCGGCGCCGCGCCCGGTGCCGACCATGATCGCCGTCGGCGTGGCCAGGCCCAGCGCGCAGGGGCAGGCGATCACCAGCACCGCCACCGCATTCACCAGCCCGCTGGTGAAGTCTCCCGCGAAGAACCACCAGCCGGCGAAGGCCAGGAACGCGATGACCGTCACCACCGGCACGAAGATGGCCGAGATGCGGTCGGCCAGGCGCTGCACCGGCGCCTTGGAGCCCTGCGCCTGCTCGACCATGCGGATGATGCCGGCGAGCAGCGTGTGGCTGCCGACGCCGGTGGCGCGGCAGTGGATCAGGCCCTCGCCGTTCACCGTGGCGGCGAACACCTTGTCGCCGGGATTTTTCGCCACCGGCAGGCTCTCGCCGGTGAGCATGGCTTCATTGACGCTGGAGGCGCCCTCCGCCACCTCGCCGTCCACCGGCACGCTCTCGCCCGGCCGCACGACGAAGACATCGCCCGGGTTGAGGCTCGCCACCGGCACTTCGACGAGTTCGCCGTCGCGCAGCACCCGCGCCGTCTGCGGCTGCAGGCGGATCAGCGCCTCGATCGCGGCGGAAGTCTTGGCCTTGGCGCGCGCTTCCAGCAGCTTGCCCATCAGCACCAGGGTGATGACCACCGCCGAGGCCTCGAAATAGACATGCTGGTGGTGCAGGTCGGCCGCCGTCACCACGGCGCTGAACAGCCAGGCCATCGAGGTGCCCAGCGCCACCAGCACGTCCATGTTGCCGGCGCCGCCGCGCAGGGCGTTGAAGGCGCCGACATAGAAGCGCCAGCCGATCCAGAACTGCACCGGAGTGGCCAGCAGGAGCTGCAGCCAGCGCGGCAGCCAGTCCTCGTGTTCGCCGGTGACCATGGCGCCCATCTGCGCCACCAGCGGCAGGGTGAGGGCGACGGAAATCCAGAAGCGCTTCAGTTCGGCGCGGTAGGCGGCTTCCTTGCGCGCCTTCTCGGCGGCGCGCGCCTCCATCAGCGTCACCGCCGGGTCGACCTGCGGCACCGTGAAGCCGGCCTTGACGATGGTGTCGACGAGCCTGGCCTCGTTGGCCGCTGCAGCATCGAACTCGACATGGGCCCGCTCGCTGGCGAAGTTCACCGCCGCCGAGACGCCGGGCAGCTTGTTCAGCTGGCGCTCGATGCGCGCGGCGCAGGCGGCGCAGGTCATGCCCTCGATGGGCAGGTCGACCGTTTGGCGGGTAACGGGGGCATTCATGATGCTTCGATTCTAGACCGCACAGACAATTCCCTGCCACAGCCGGCCGCCGAGCGAGGTGGCATTCAACAAACCCCAGACGCCGAAGCCTGACACCAGCAGGCCGGAAGCGAGGCGCACCGGGCGCCCCTGCACGACATCGCGAAATCGCCTGAGGAGAAACCCCGCCAGCAGCAGGTTGGGCAGGGTGCCCAGGCCGAAGGCCAGCATCAGCCCGGCCCCGCGCAGGGCGCTGCCGGTCAGGAGCGTCATCGACAGCGCGGAATACACCATGCCGCAGGGCAGGAATCCCCACACCAGCCCGAGGGGATAGGCGCGGGCCGCGGTCGTCGCCGGCAGAAAGCGCCGCGTCAGCGGCTGGAGGCGGGCCCACACTTTTTGGCCGCCGCGCTCGAGAAAAGTCAGTCCCTGCGGCACGCCGACGAGGTACAGGCCGAGGGCCACCAGCATCAGGTTGGCCAGCACGTAGAGCGCCAGCTGCACCGGCAGGGCGCCTTCGAGCAGCAGGCCGGCCTGGCCGACGGCGCCGAGCGCGGCGCCGGCGACGGCATAGCCGGAGATGCGGCCGAAGTTGTAGGCCAACTGCAGCGGCCAGTGCGGCCGGCCCGTCGGCTGGCTGGCGGTCAGCGCGCCGACGATGCCGCCGCACATGGCCATGCAGTGGGTGCCGCCGAGCAGGCCGACGAGGAAGACGGCGATGTAACCGGTGTCAGGCAATGAGCGGAACGCAGGGACGCGTCAGATGACTTTCGAATAGCGCGCCCGCTCGCGGTCGGCGCGCAGGTAGCGGTCGAACACCATGGCGATGGCGCGCACCAGCATGCGGCCGCGCGGCTGCACGCTGATCCACCTGTCGTCGAGCCTGAGCAGGCCGCCCTTTTCCATCTCGCGCAGGTCGGCGATCTCGGCGGCGAAGTAGCGCTTGAAGTCGATGAGATGCGCGACTTCCAGCGCCTCGACGGAGACCTCGAAGTGGCACATCAGGGCCTGGATGATGGAGCGGCGCAGGAGGTCGTCGGGCGTCAGCTCGATGCCGCGGTAGACCGGCAGCGTGCCGTTGTCGAGGCGGTCGTAGTACTCGTCGAGCGTCTTGACGTTCTGGCAGTAGCTGGGGCCGACCATGCTGATCGAGGAGATGCCGAAGGACATCATGTCGCACTCGGCGTGCGTCGAGTAGCCCTGGAAATTGCGGTGCAGGCGACCCTGGCGCTGCGCCACCGACAGCTCGTCGTCGGGCTTGGCGAAGTGGTCCATGCCGATGTAGACGTAGCCCGCCTCGGTCAGCCGGCGGATGGCCAGCTGGAGGATCTGCAGCTTGGCGTCGGCCGTGGGCAGTTCGCCCTCACTGATGCGCCGCTGCGGCTTGAACAGGCTCGGCAGGTGGGCGTAGTTGTAGATCGAGAGGCGGTCGGGCGAGAGGCGAATGACCTCTTCGAGGGTGCGGTTGAAGCTGATGACGTTCTGCTTGGGCAGGCCGTAAATGAGGTCGACGGAAATCGACTTGAAGCCGTTGGCGCGCGCAGCGCGCAGCACGGTCTCGGTTTCCTCGACGGTCTGCACCCGGTTGACCGCTTCCTGCACGGCGAGGTCGAAGTCCTGCACGCCCAGGCTCATGCGGTTGAAGCCGAGCTCGCCGAGCAGCGCCACCGTGGCCTCGTCGACCTTGCGCGGGTCGACCTCGATGGAATACTCGCCGTTGGGCTGCAGGTGGAAATGCGCGCGGATCGAGCCCATCAGCTGGCGCATTTCCTCGTGCGAGAGGAAGGTCGGCGTGCCGCCGCCCCAGTGCAGTTGCACCACATCGTGGCTGCCGTCCAGGTAGCCGGCCTGCAGCGCCAGCTCCTTGTCCAGGTATTTCAGGTACTTGGCCGAGCGGCCATGGTCCTTGGTGATGATCTTGTTGCAGGCGCAGTAGTAGCAGATGGTGTTGCAGAAGGGGATGTGCACGTATAATGAAAGCGGCCGGCTGATGCCGCCCACCGTGCGCTTGCCCAGCCAGAGCCGGTAGGCGTCGGCATCGAAGGCCTCGACGAAGCGGTCGGCCGTCGGATACGAGGTGTAACGGGGCCCGTTCACGTCGTAGCGGCGGATCAGCTGCGGATCGAAAATTACATCCTGAAAAGTCGCGTTCATGTGGTACGGGTGGTATTGCGGCCGCTCTGCGGGATCGATTCAAGAAGATGCCGCAAGGTGCCGTATATCGTATTGACATGGATCAAAGCGGCAGACCTGCAGAGAGAGAAAGAGAGACGGAATTGCCCAACAAGTCCGTAGTGCCCGTCACCCTGGCCAGCGTCAAACTGGCCTGTTCGCAATGCAGTCTGCATGAACTGTGCCTCTCCGAGGGGCTCAGCAAGGAGGAGCTGGCCAAGCTCGACAGCCTGGTCGGGGCACGGCGCAAGCTCCGCCGCCAGCAGAACCTCTACCGCGCCGGCGAACCTTTCGAGGCTCTCTATGCGGTGCGCACCGGCTTCTTCAAGACCGACATCCTGCTCGAGGACGGCCGCGACCAGGTGACCGGCTTCCAGATGGCTGGCGAGATCCTCGGCATGGACGGCATCGGCACCGAGGTGCATTCCTGCAATGCCGTGGCCTTGGAGGACAGCGAGGTTTGCGTCATCCCCTTCGCCCAGCTGGAACAGCTCTCGCGCGAGATCCAGGCGCTGCAGCACAACTTCCACAAGGTGATGAGCCGCGAGCTGGTGCGCGACCAGGGCCTGATGATGCTGCTCGGCACCATGCGCGCCGAGGAGCGGCTGGCCGCCTTCCTGCTCAACATGTCGCAGCGCTTCACTTCGCGCGGCTACTCGCCGGCGGAGTTCCACCTGCGCATGACCCGCGAGGAGATCGGCAGCTACCTCGGCTTGAAGCTGGAGACGGTGAGCCGGGCCTTTTCCCGCTTCCAGGAAGAGGGCTACATCGCCGTCCAGCAGAAGCACATCCGCCTGCTCGACGCGGCCGGCCTGAAGAAGCTGCTCAAGCACCCGCCCAGATAAGCAGGCCGCGCGGGTCCTTGGTGAGCGCCACCGAGACGATGTAGGCGAAGCTGGCCAGCGAGGCCAGCCAGAAGCCGGCGCGCAGGCGCTTGCTGCGGCCGCGCCGCAGGGCAAACATGCCGAAACCGATGTAGGCCAGCAGGCCCAGCACCTTGGCCGTCACCCAGGCGTGCACGAAGGGATACTGCTGCAGCTCGATCGACAGGCCGATGGCTGCCAGCAGCAGCAGGGTGTCGTTCACGTGCGGCACCACCCGCACCCACGCCCGGTCGAGCAGCGGCGAATCGCTCAGCATCCAGACCCCGCGCAGGAAAAAGCCGACGACCGAGACCGTCACGAAGGCGACGTGCAGATGCTTGAGCAGCAGATGGGTGCTCATGGGCGCAGTTTATTGCCGGACCGGGTTCGCCGGAATCCGGCTTTCCGTGGTATGTTTCACGCGCTCCCCCTCCGATCGCGCCGGCAAGGGCTTTCCATGCATAACGACAAATTGGACATCGCTCAAATTCTCCGCAGGATTCCCCTGTTCCAGGAACTCAGCCAGGAACAGGTCGAGCACCTCGCCGCCCAGACTCGCGAAAAGCGCCTGCACAAGGGCGAGATGCTGTTCCAGAAAGGCGACCAGCCGCGCGGCTTCTACGCCATCGTCTATGGCCAGATGAAGCTGGCCTTCCCTTCCGCCGCCGGCAACGAGAAGGTGGTCGAGATCCTCGGACCCCAGCAGAGCTTCGGCGAGGCGGTGATGTTCATGGACCGCCCCTACCCCGTATTCGCCGAATCGCTGGCCGACAGCCTGCTGCTGCACATCGCCCGCCAGGCGGTGTTCGATATGCTGGAGACCGACGCCTCCTTCGCCCGCCGCATGCTGGCGGGCCTGGCCCTGCGCCTGCACGGCCTGATCCGCGACGTGGAATCGTACTCCCTGCGCTCCAGCACCCAGCGGGTGATCGGCTTCCTGCTGCAGCGCACCGGCCGCGACGACGGCGCCCACGACGTCGAGATCGACCTGCCCACCAGCAAGCAGGTCATCGCCTCGCGCCTCAACCTGACGCCGGAAACCCTGTCGCGCATTTTCCACGACCTGGCCGCCGCCAAGCTGATCACCGTGCATGGCAAGCACGTCACGGTGCACGACCCCAAGCGCCTCGGCGAGTACGAACCCTAAGCCGACTGCTCCGCAGCCAGCTTCTCGGCCAGTTCATCCTTGAAGCGGGCGTAGTTGCGCGCCGCTTCGACCACGTTCCATTCCAGCCAGGCGCAGGAGGCGATCAGCGCCAGTCCGCCCGGATACACCAGCCACGGCAGCGGCACCGCCCCCAGCAGCAGGAGCAGCGCCGCCAGGTGCAGCCTCAGCTGCATCGTCATGCGCGGCTCGGGGATCATCTGCCGCATGTTGGGCACCACCAGGCCCGGCTTGCCGATCTTCTGCAGGTGCAGCCAGTTGAGGAACGGCATGATCTTGTAGAGCATGCCGCTGATCACCGGCATGAACACCCCCACCATCAGCAGCACCCCGAGCAGGAACGGCGTGCCGGCGTAGTCCTCGCCCTCGCCCGGCTTCAGCTGCTGCAGCACTACGCCCGCCGCCGCCAGGATCAGGCAGACCATCGCCAGGCGCCAGAACAGCAGCGTCGGCTCGGTCACCTTGCGCCGGCGCTGGCCCTGCAGTCGCAGCGTCACCGCGGCAAAGGCCGCCGCCAGCAGCGCCGCGGCGCAGGCCAGCGCCGCCTGCAGGGCGTCGGGCCGCTGCAGCGGCAGCCAGGAGATCGACCAGGCCGCCAGCAGGAAGAACAGCGCCACCGAAAAGCCGCGCGTGAACCAGCCGGGGTAAGGAGGCGTCAGCTGGAACATCGGCACCACCAGATAGCCGACGCCGGCCACCAGCAACAGGCTCCAGCCGCCCAGGCCCCAGGCGGCGTGCACGTGGGTGATCTCGGTGAGCGGCAGCGCCAGCTGCCAGCCGAAAGTGGAGGCCAGCGTCGCGCCGAGCGAGATGGTGATGATCAGGCCGCACACGGCAATCCGCAGGGCGACGATGGTCGGCCCCTTGGCCGGCGTGCGGAACAGACCGACCAGCACGATGACGGCGAAGGCGCCGAGCGAGATCGTCATGAACGGCACGGCGATGCGGAAGAACAGTGCCTGTTCGGAGAGAAAGCCCGCCAGCAGCAGCAGCGTGCCGATGGTCAGCCCGGCGTGCGTCAGGTGGGTGACCCTCTGCGGCTGCCAGATGTTGGCGCCGGCCGCCACCGGCAGCATCTGCAGCAGCGCGCCGCACATCGCCTGCAGCATGAAGCCGACGGCGATGAGATGGGTCAGCGCCAGCGCCACCCCGGTCCAGCGCGAGGCCAGCGCCGCCGGTCCCTGCCAGAGCAGCAGCAGCCCGGCCGCCATGCCGAACAGCGGCGCGGTGAGGAAGAAACGGAAGGGCACCGAAATGGGCGGTGCCTGTTCGAAGGACAGGCCGGGTTGCATCGCGGCCCTCAGGCCTTCCGGATGTAAATTTCTACGGTGCCGTCCGGCCGGCTCTGGGAGCGGTAGGCGTAGCCGTTCTTCTTGAGGATGCCGTAGAGCGGATGCGGCTCGACGTAGAGCAGCAACAGCAGTTCTTCTCCGTCGGGAAGGCTGTCCAGCGCCGTCAGGGTCAGCTCCATCGGCTCCGGCGGCATCAGGCCGCGGCCGTCGACCGTCCGCTCGTCGGCCATGGCGCGTCGCTCAGGCGGCGAGCCCGGCCGCGATGCGCGACTGCAGGTCCCCGTCCTGGCCAAGCGCCTGGTCGCACATCGGATACAGGATGTTCTCCTCCTTCATGTTGTGCTGCTGCATCATGATGAGGAGCGTTTCCGCTGCACCGCCGAAGGCGTCGGCGTTCTTCTGATCGAGGGCCGCGTCCATCTGCCGGAGCAGGTCGCGCATCTGCACATGCTCGCCGCGCATCACCTGGGTCGGGCCGCCGGCCATGCCGGTGCGGCTCTCGAAGGCCGGGAACAGCACTTCCTCCTCGACCCCGAAATGCGCCAGGAGCTCGTCGCGGAACTTGCCGTAGGCGCTCGCACAGCCCGCCCAGTCCCCGCTGCGGGCCGAATCCTCCGCCGCGACGAAGTCGTCGTCGCACAGCTTGTGGTGTTGTTGCAGGGCGCTGGTGATGCCGCTCATTGCTTGGTCTCCATCGGACTTGTTCGAGGATGGATTCTGTTGCCCGCCGGGACGGGGAGCCTTGACGGCTGTCAAGAATCGATGGACGGATAAACCCCGCCAATGGCAGGGGCGTCGCCGGCCAGGAATTAAAAAGTCGGTCTGCGTGGGACGGCGGATCAGCTCTCCTGCACGTAGGTGCCGGGCGCCTCG
>JAEUNH010000022.1 GCA_016791205.1 Rhodocyclaceae bacterium
CCGAGGACGTTCTCCACCGGGACTTCGCAGTCGTCGAAGAACAGCGGGTAGGTGTTGGAGCCGCGCATGCCGAGCTTGTCGAGGTGCTGGCCCTTGGAAAAGCCCTTGAAGCCCTTCTCGACGATGAAGGCGGTCATGCCCTTCGCGCCGGCCTCGGCGTTGGTCTTGGCGTAGACGACGAGGGTATCGGCGTCGCCGCCGTTGGTGATCCACATCTTCGAGCCGTTCAGCACATAGCGGTCGCCTTTCAGGTCGGCGCGCAGCTTCATCGACACCACGTCGGAACCGGCGCCGGGCTCCGACATCGCCAGCGCACCGACGTGCTCGCCGGAGATCAGCTTCGGCAGGTATTTCGCCTTCTGCGCGGCGCTGCCGTTCCTGCGGATCTGGTTCACGCACAGGTTGGAATGGGCGCCGTAGGAGAGCCCGACCGAGGCCGAGGCGCGGGAGATCTCCTCCATGGCGACGATGTGGGCGAGGTAGCCCATCTTCGTGCCGCCGTACTCCTCCTCGGCGGTCATGCCGAGCAGGCCCATCTCGCCGAACTTCCGCCACAGGTCGGCGGGGAACAGGTTGTCGCGGTCGATCTCGCCCGCGCGCGGCAGGATCTCGTTCTTCGCGAAATCCCAGACGGCGTCGCGCAGCAGGTCGATGTCCTCACCGAGGTCGAAGTTGATTCCCAGCATTCATTTCTCCTTGCCGTGCATGGTCATGAGGGTCTGCTGCATGGTGGCGCAGTGGGTGGCTTTCCCGCCGCGGATCGCATACACCTCGCCGCGGGTGATGACCAGGTTGCGGCCGGACTTCAGCACCTGGCCCTCGGCGACGAGATAGTCGCCGTCGGCCGGCGCCAGCAGGTTGAGCTTGAACTCGACGGTGAGCACGTCCGAGCCGGGGGGCATCAGCGTGTAGCCGGCATAGCCGCCGGCGCTGTCGACGATGGTGCTGGTGATGCCGGCGTGGAAGTAGCCGTTCTGCTGCGTCAGGTCGTCGCGGAAGGGCAGGCGGATCTCGCAGTGGCCGGGCGCCAGCGCGCCCAGCCCGGCGCCGATCAGGGCCATCACCTTCTGCCGGGCAAAGCTCCCCCGCACCGCCGCCTCCCAATCCGGGTTGCGCGGAACGAAGGCGTGTTGTGCGGGGCGAGCCGTGTGAGGCATGCATCCTCCGGGGGTCGGCGGCTAGTTGACGTTGACGTCAACGTCAACATACCGCAGCTTTGACGTTGACGTCAACGTCAGCGCTTGGCCAATTTTTTTTTGCGCGTCGGCTCGCCCCCAAGCAATTCGTTGGCACGGGTCTCCAGCGAGGCGATTTCGGCCAGCACCGCCTCGATATCCTCGCGCTGGCCTTCCAGGGCGGCGCGCTGCCGGTCCAGGACGGCCAGGAATTTCGACAGCTGGCTCCGCTGGTCTCGGCCAACGTCATACATATCAATGAGTTCCCTGATTTCGGCCAGGGACAGGCCGAGACGCCGGCCGCGCAGGGTCAGCTTCAGGCGGGTGCGGTCGCGCTTGGAATACACCCGGTTCTGGCCGGCCCGCTCCGGGGAAATCAGGCCCTGGTCCTCGTAATAGCGGATGGCGCGCGGCGTTATGTCGAATTCGCGTGCCAGTTCAGTGATCGTGAAAGTCTGTTCCCGGGACATGTTCAGATAGGGGTGCCAGCTCTTGTCGCAATGGTATAAAATCGTTATTTGTGCGCCGCAGCAATTTGGCGGGGCATCGAGACGAGTTAATCACTTTTCCGGTGTTTTATCAATTGAAACCGTCCGAACCGCTGGCTTATCCGATCGCCCAGCAGCCGGCACCCGGCGAGGCGCTGGAGATCGCGCCCGGCGTGCGCTGGCTGCGCATGCCGCTGCCCTTCGAGCTGAACCACATCAACCTCTGGCTGCTCGAGGAGGAGGACGGCTGGACCATCGTCGACACCGGCCTCAACCTCGACGACATCAAGCGCAGCTGGGAGGCCGTGCTCGCCGACCACTGCCGCGCCAAGCCGGTCAAGCGCATCGTCGTCACCCATTGCCACCCCGACCACCTCGGCCTGGCGCGCTGGCTCGGCGAGAAGACCGGCGCCGGCACCTGGATCACCCAGGGCGAAATCCTCAACGCCTACGCCTGGTTCCACCAGCTGCCCAACTACGACGTCGACGGCATGGTCGGATTCTTCCGCCGCCACGGCCTAGACGAGGCGCGCGCCGGCTTGCTCTTCAATCGCGGCCCGACCTACCGCGGCCGCGTGGACGGCCTGCCCATCGAATATCGCCGTCTCCTGGAGACCGACTTTTTGCGCATCGGCGGCCACGACTGGCGGGTCATCGTCGGCTACGGCCATTCGCCCGAACACGCCTCGCTGTACTGTGCCGAACTCGACGTGCTGATCTCCGGCGACATGCTGCTGCCGCGCATCTCGACCAACGTCAGCGCCATGTCGTCGAACCCGGACGGCGACCCGATCCGGCTGTTCCTCGACTCCATCGCCCGCTACGCGGCGCTGCCCGAAAGCACTCTGGTGCTGCCCTCGCACGGGCGGCCCTTCCGCGGCATCCAGGCCCGCATCGCCGAGCTCGACCGGCACCACGCCGGGCGCTTCGAGGCCCTCGTCGCCGCCTGCGACACCCCGAAAAGCGCCTGCGAGCTGATCCCGACGCTGTTCAACCGCGAGCTCGATGCCCACCAGATCATGTTCGCCATGGGCGAATCGATCGCCCACCTGAATTACCTGGAACACGCCGGCCGCCTGCGCCGCACGCAGGACGCCGGCGTGTTCCGTTTCGTCGCCACGCAGCAAGACAGGAGAGGATGATGTCCGCCCAACCGTCCCACAAACCGGCCCTGCCCGACCCGCAGGAAGTCGCCCACACCTACGCCGAAGTCGCCCAGCGCGCTTCCAAGCTGATCACCGAGCACATGCAGCGCCAGCTGAAGCAGGGGATCAAGGCGCCCAGCGACGAACTGGGCATCGCCCAGGCCTTCATGGACATGATGGCCAAGCTGCTCGCCAATCCCTACAGGCTGGCGCAGGCGCAGATGAACCTGGTGTGGGACTACTTCTCGCTGTGGCAGCACTCGATGCTGCGCTTCGCCGGGCTGGAGACCCAGCCGGTGGCGGTGCCCAAGAAGGGCGACGGCCGCTTCAAGGACGAGGAGTGGGAGGAGCACTTCCTCTTCGACTTCATCAAGCAGTCCTACCTCATCACGGCGCGCCACATCCATGACGTGGTGACCAACGTCGAAGGGCTGCCTATCGAGACCGAGAAGAAGGTGAACTTCTTCACCCGCCAGTACATCGACGCCCTGTCGCCCTCGAACTTCGCCCTGACCAACCCGGAGGTCTTCCGCGAGACGGTGAAGTCGCACGGCCAGAACCTGCTCAAGGGCTTCAACAACCTGCTGCGCGACATCGAGGAGGGCGACGGCCAGCTGCGCGTCAAGATGACCGACCCCTCCGCCTTCGAGCTGGGCAGGAACGTCGCCGTCACGCCGGGCAAGGTGGTGTTCCAGAACGAGCTGATCCAGCTGCTGCAGTTCAACCCGACCACCGACAAGCAGTACCGCCGGCCGCTGCTGATCATGCCGCCGTGGATCAACAAGTTCTACATCCTCGACCTGCGCCAGTCGAACTCCTTCATCAAGTGGGCCACCGACCAGGGCCACACCGTTTTCGTCATTTCCTGGGTGAACCCGGACAAGCGCCTCGCCGAGAAGGGCTTCGACGACTACATGACGGAGGGCTCGCTCGCCGCGCTCGACGCCGTCTGCCGGCAGACCGGCGAGAACGAGGTGAACCTGATCGGCTACTGCCTCGGCGGCACCCTGCTCGGCTCGACGCTGGGCTACAACGCCGTGAAGAAAGACAAGCGCATCGTCTCGGCGACGTTCTTCGTGGCGCTCCTCGACTTCTCCATCCCGGGCGAGCTGGGCGTCTTCATCGACGAGCAGCAGGTCGCCAGCCTGGAGAAGAAGATGGCCGAGCGGGGCTACCTCGAAGGCTCGGAGATGGGCACCACCTTCAACATGCTGCGCTCGAACGACCTGATCTGGTCCTTCGTGGTGAACAACTACCTGATGGGCAAGGAGCCCTTCCCCTTCGACCTGCTGTTCTGGAACTCCGACTCGACGCGCATGCCGTACAAGATGCACAGCTTCTACCTGCGCAACATGTACATGAAGAACCTGCTCAAGGAGCCGGGCGGCATCGAGCTCGCCGGCGTGCCGATCGACATCTCGAAGGTGAAGGTGCCGGCCTACTTCATCTCGACCATCGAGGACCACATCGCGCCGTGGAAGAGCACCTACCTCGGCGCCACCCGCCTGGGCGGCCTGGTGCGCTTCGTGCTCGGCGGCTCCGGCCACATCGCCGGCATCGTCAATCCGCCGGCGGCCAACAAGTACCATTTCTGGAGCAACGACGCGAAGACCCTTCCCGCCACGCCAGACGAATGGTTCGAGGGCGCCACGCAGCAGCCCGGCTCATGGTGGACCGACTGGCAGAATTGGGTCGGCAACCTCAACAGCGACGGGGGTGGCAACGTCTGGGTGCCGGCGCGCGACCCGGCCAAGGGCAAGCTGAAGGCCCTCGAGGATGCGCCGGGGTCGTTCGTGAAGTTCCGGCTCGACCAGCAGAAGAAGTAAGCGCTCAACCGGCCAGCGCGGCGATCTCCCCGAGCCGCGACACGAAATGGTCTGGCGGCAGGGCGGCGAAGTCCGACTCGACACATTCGCCGCCACGGACGATGGCCACGCGCAGGCCGGCGGCGCGCGCGGCGCGCACGTCGGCCCGGCTGTCGCCGACGAAGAGCGCTTCTGCCGGCTCCACCTTCAAATCGGCCAGCACGCGCAGCGTGCCCTCGGGGCGCGGCTTCATGAAGGTCACCTCGTCGCGGCTCACCACCGGGGCGAGCCGGCTGTCGAGGCCGAAGCGGGCAAGGGCGACGGCGAGCGCCGCCCGCCCGATGTTGCTGACCATGGCGGTGCGCACGCCGCGCCCGGCCAGCGCCTGCAGCAGTTCCGAGGCGCCGGGGCGCGGCGCCCAGCGCACGAGCGCGTCGGCATCCCAGCGGTCGTAGACCGGGCCAAGCGCAGCGCGCAGCGCCGCCAGCCGTCCTTGCGGCACGGCGAGATCGGCCGCCGCGTTCCACAGCTCGGCGTAGTTGCCGGCCGTGCCGCAGCCCTGCGCGGCAAAGGCCGCGCGCAGTTCCGCCTCGGCCTCGGCCAGGCGCCACTGGAAATCGACCAGCGTGCCCTCGAAATCGAAAATGACCGCCCTGACGGCGTTGCCCATGGCGTCCTCCCAATCGTGCAAACCGGATGCTAGCATTCCGTCAGCCATGAACATCGACCACATCCGGCAGCGCCTGCGCTCAGTCGGCGCCAAGCCGGCGCACCAAGCGCTCGTGCTGCGCAACTGGACGCGCGCGCTGCCGCTCGACCTCGGCCGCAGCCGGGCGGAGGATTTCTTCCCGCGTGAAATGTGCGCCACTCTCCCCGGGCTCGCCGAGGAACTGCGCGGGCTCGTGCGCCTGCGCAGCGAGCACGCCGGCGAGGACGGCTGCAGGCTGCTGCTGGCGCTCGCCGACGGCCAGGCGGTGGAGAGCGTGCTGCTTCCCAAGGGCGGCCTGTGCGTGTCCACCCAGGTCGGCTGCGCGGTGGGCTGCACCTTCTGCATGACCGGGCGCGACGGCCTGCAGCGCCAGCTGGGCAGCGCCGAGATCGTCGCCCAGGTGGCGCTCGCCCGCCGGCTGCGGCCGGTGAAAAAAGTGGTGTTCATGGGCATGGGCGAGCCGGCCCACAACCTGGACAACGTGCTCGAGGCGATCGAGTTGCTCGGCGCCCTGGGCGACATCGGCCACAAGAACCTGGTCTTCTCCACCGTCGGCGACCGCCGCGTCTTCGAGCGGCTGCCGCGCTGCGCGGTGAAGCCGGCGCTGGCGCTGTCGCTGCACACCACCAAGGCCGAGCTGCGCGCCCGGCTCCTGCCGCGCGCCCCGCGCATCGATCCGGCCGAGCTGGTCGCGCTGTGCGGCGAGTATGCCCGCGCGACCGGCTATCCGATCCAGTATCAATGGACCCTGCTCGAAGGCATCAACGACGGCGACGACGAGGTCGAGGCCATCGCCCGGCTCCTCGACGGGCAGTACGCGGTGATGAACCTGATTCCCTGGAACGCGGTGGACGGCCTCGGCTATCGGCGGCCTTCGCCCGAACGCGCCGAGGCGATGGCGCTGGCCCTCTACAAGCGCGGCATCCTCGCCAAGCTGCGCCAGTCCGCCGGGCAGGACGTCGACGGCGGCTGCGGGCAGTTGCGGGCTAGGGCTGCTGTTCCAGCACGCTGAGGAGGTACTTGCCGTAGCCGCTGTTGTGCAGCGGCTCGGCCAGCCGGCGCAGCTGGGCGGCGTCGATGTAGCCCATGCGCCAGGCGATCTCCTCGGGCGCGGCGATCTTCAGGCCCTGGCGCTTCTCGATGGTCTGCACGAAGTGCGAGGCTTCGATGAGGGATTCGTGGGTGCCGGTGTCGAGCCAGGCGTGGCCGCGGCCCATCATCATCACGTTGAGCTCGCCCATCTCCAGGTAGCGGCGGTTGACGTCGGTGATCTCCAGCTCGCCGCGCGGCGAGGGCTTGAGTTGCGCGGCGATGTCGCAGACCCGCTCGTCGTAGAAATAGAGACCTGTGACGGCGAAGCGCGAGCGCGGTTTGGCCGGCTTCTCCTCGATGCTGACCGCGCGGCCGTCGGCGCCGAACTCGACCACACCGTAGCGTTGCGGGTCGGTCACCGGATAGGCGAAGACCGAGGCGCCCTGGGTGCGCGCGGCGGCGCCCTGCAGGTCCTTTTGCAGGTCGTGGCCGTGGAAGATGTTGTCGCCGAGCACCAGCGCGCTGGGATTGCCGCCGATGAAATCGCGGCCGATGAGGAAGGCCTGGGCCAGGCCCTCCGGCTTCGGCTGCACGGCGTAGGAGAGCGACAGGCCCCAGCTTTTGCCGTCGCCGAGCAGCTGCTCGAAGCGCGGCAGGTCCTGCGGCGTCGAGATGACCAGGATGTCGCGGATGCCGGCGAGCATCAGGGTCGACAGCGGATAGTAGATCATCGGCTTGTCGTAGATGGGCAGCATCTGCTTCGACACCGCCAGCGTCACCGGATAGAGCCGGGTGCCCGAGCCGCCGGCGAGGATGATGCCTTTTCTCTTCGCAGTCATGACGTCCCTAGTCCGAATAATGTTGCGCGACCCAGTCGCGATAGGCGCCGCTGGCGACGCGGCCGGTCCAGGCCGTGTTGTCGAGGTACCAGCGCACCGTCTTTTCGATGCCGGATTCGAAGCTCTCCGCCGGGCGCCAGCCGAGCTCGCGCTCGAGCTTGTCGGCGTTCATGGCGTAGCGGCGGTCGTGGCCCGGGCGATCCTTGACGTAGGTGACGAGCTTCTCGTGCGGCGTCACCGGAGAGCCGGGATGCAGCCGGTCGAGCAGGCTGCACAGCGTCTTCACCACGGCGAGGTTGGTCATCTCGGCGCGTCCACCGATGTTGTAGGTCTCGCCAAGACGGCCCTTCGCCAGCACGGCGCGGATGGCGGAGCAGTGGTCGCCGACGTAGAGCCAGTCGCGCACGTTGAGGCCGTCGCCGTAGATGGGCAGCGGCTTGCCGGCGATGGCATTGAGGAGGATGAGCGGGATCAGCTTCTCGGGGAACTGGAAGGGGCCGTAGTTGTTCGAGCAGTTGGTGGTCAGCGTCGGCAGGCCGTAGGTGTGGTGGTAGGCGCGCACGAGGTGATCCGAGGCCGCCTTCGAGGCGGAATACGGGCTGTTCGGCTGGTAGGGATGCGTCTCGGCGAAGGCCGGGTCGTCCATGCCGAGCGAACCGTACACCTCGTCGGTCGACACGTGCAGGAAGCGGAAGGCGGCCTTGGCCTCGCCGTCGAGCGCCGACCAGTGCGCGCGCGCCGCCTCGAGCAGCGTGAAGGTGCCGTTGATGTTGGTCTCGATGAACTCGGCCGGGCCGCGGATCGAGCGGTCGACGTGGCTCTCGGCGGCGAAGTGCACGATGGCACGCGGGGTGTGGCGCTTGAGCAGCTCGCCCACCAGCGCAGCGTCGTTGATGTCGCCCTGGACGAAGTCGTGGCGCTTGTCTCCCCGCAGCCCGG
>JAEUNH010000023.1 GCA_016791205.1 Rhodocyclaceae bacterium
AGCTGACAGCACCCGGCTCTGCGGGCTTCCAGACGATGCCTAGGCTTGTGCCGCCGCCAAGACCGGCGAGGCGGCGCGCACCTGTCTCACCCCATCTGGTTGACCATGCGGGAAAACTCGGTCTCCGCAGGACGGCGAGCGGCAGCCAGCCGCGCTGGGCCGGGGTTAACACGGTAAACTCCGAGCCCTCCGTTTATCCCACTTGTCAGGAGTTGACCGTGCCCGGCTTGCTGCCCAATGTCGATCCGGATGGATTGCTCGAATATTCCGTGGTCTATACCGACCGCGCCCTGAACCACATGTCGCAGTCCTTCCAGGACGTGATGAAGGACATCGCCACCATGCTCAAGCGCGTCTATGGCGCCGAGGCGGCGATCGTGGTGCCCGGCAGCGGCACCTTCGGCATGGAGGCGGTGGCGCGGCAGTTCGCCACCGGCCGCAAGTGCCTGGTGATCCGCAACGGCTGGTTCAGCTACCGCTGGACGCAGATCTTCGAGATGGGCGGGATTCCCGCGGCGTCGGCGGTCCTGAAGGCGCGCCGCGTCGGCGTGGGCCGCCAGGCGCCGTTCGCGCCGCCGCCGATCGGGGAAGTGGTGGCGGCGATCCGCGCGCAGGCCCCCGACCTGGTGTTCGCGCCGCATGTCGAGACGGCTTCGGGGATGATCCTGCCCGACGGTTACCTGCGCGCCGTCGCCGACGCCGTGCATGCCGTCGGCGGCCTGTTCGTGCTGGACTGCATCGCCTCGGGCACGATCTGGGTCGACATGGCCGCGACGGGCGTCGACATCCTCATCAGCGCGCCGCAGAAAGGCTGGAGCGCCTCACCCTGTTGCGCCATGGTGATGCTGGGGGCGGAGGCGCGGGCAAGGATCGCCGCGACCACCAGCACCAGCTTCGCCTGCGACTTGCGCAAGTGGCTGCAGATCATGGAGGCCTACGAAGGGGGCGGACACGCCTACCATGCGACGATGCCGACCGATGCGCTGGTGCGTCTGCGCGACGCCATGCGGGAGACGGAGCGCCGCGGCTTCGGGACGGTGCGCGCGCAGCAGCAGGAACTGGGCGACAAGGTGCGCGCGCTGCTCGCCCGACGCGGCATCGCCAGCGTGGCGGCGGAAGGCTTCCAGGCGCCGGGGGTGGTGGTCAGCTATACGGACGACGCGGACATGCAGTCCGGCAGGAAATTCCTCGGCGCCGGCCTGCAGATCGCCGCCGGCGTGCCGCTGCAATGCGACGAGCCGGCGGATTTCCGCAGCTTTCGCATCGGGCTGTTCGGCCTGGACAAGCTCGGCGACATCGACCGCACCGTGCGGCACCTCGAACAGGCGCTGGACAGGGTTCTCTAGCTCACTTGCCGTGTTTTGCGCCGCCCTTGGCCTTCGCGGCGGACGGCTTCGGCTTGGCAGCTTCCGGCTTCGGGAAGTCGCCGACGACGCCTTTCAGGGGGCAGATTTTGAGTGCCGGACATTTCTGGCAGCCGGCCACGAGGGCGATGGGGCAGAGGGTCATTTCGGTTCACCTGTTTCGGCTGATTGTAGGCCCCTGCCGGGGCGAGTCAATCGCCGGCTTTAGTAGAATTCACCGAACGGTCCCGGCCGCAGTGTCGGCCGGCTTGTGAGGAGGCACCCATGCGCGACGGATTTTTGCTGATTGCTGTTGCTTCAGCCCTGCTGGCCGGCTGCGCCACCGTGACCAATCCCGTCACCGGGCAGCGCGAGATCTCGGTGATGGACGAGCGCAGCGAGATCGCCGAGGGCAGGAAGGCCCACGAACAGGTGTTGCAGGAATTCGGCGCCTATGCGAATCCCCGGCTGCAGGCTTACGTGAACGAACTGGGCCAGCGCCTGGCCAAGCAGTCGCACCGCAAGAACCTGGAATGGCATTTTACGGTGCTGGACAGCCCGGAGATCAACGCCTTCGCTTTGCCCGGCGGCTATGTCTACGTCACCCGCGGCCTGATGGCGTACATGGAAAGCGAGGCCGACCTGGCCGGGGTGATCGGCCACGAGATCGGCCACGTCACCGCCCGCCACGGCGCGCAGCGCGCCACCCGCCAGCAGACGGCGGGCCTTGGGGTGCTCGCCGCCACCATTCTCGGCGCGGTGCTGGAGGTCAAGGGTGTCAGCGGTGCCACCGACATCGCCAGCACGATGTCCCAGGGCGTCGCCGCCGGCTACATCGCCTCCTACAGCCGCGACCAGGAGTCGCAGGCGGACAAGCTCGGCGCCGAGTACTTGGCGCGCATCGACTACGACCCGAAGAACATGGTGGACGTGATCCGCGTGCTGAAAAGCCAGGAACAGTTCGCCGCCGACACGGCGCGCGCCGAAGGCCGCACGCCGCCGTCCGGCGCCGGCTGGCTGGCTTCGCACCCGAGCAACGACAAGCGGCTGCAGGACATCGTCCAGTATTCCGCCCAGTACAAGGGCAAGTACGCCGACGAGGGCCGCGCCCGCTACCTGCAGGCCATCAATGGCATGACTTTCGGCGAGAGCCGCGAACAGGGCGTCACGCGCGGGCGGCATTTCTACCATGAGCCGCTGGGCATCGCCCTGACGGCGCCCGAGGGCTGGCGGGTGCTCAATTCGCAGGAGGCCGTGGCGCTGCTCAACGGCGCCGGCGACGCCGGCCTGATTGTGCAGACCGTGCCGCCCAAGGCCGGCAGCTCGCACGACGAGATCATCCGCAATGTCTTCCGCCTCGAGCAGGGGCGCATGGAGCGGCTGGCGCTGGGCGGCTTCCCCGCCACCCATTTCGCCGGCATCGCCCGAAACCGGCAGGGCCAGGCCCAGGCGGTCGAGGCCACCGTGGCGACCGGCCCCGGCAACCGGCATTTCCTGCTGTTCTACGGTGCGCGGGATGCGCAGGCACTGGCCCGCTCGCGCGGCCGACTGCGCGAGGCCGAAAGCTCTTTTCGCGCGCTGACCGCCGCCGATGCGGCCGCGGCGCGGCCTTGGGTCCTGCGCACGACCCCCTACCAGCGCGGCAGCCTGGCCCGCCTGGCCGGCCAGTCCCCGCTGATCGGCAACGCCGAGGCGCAACTGCGCCTGCTCAACGGGATCTATGCCGGCGGCGAACCGCCGGCCGGGCAGACGATCAAGATCATTGAATGATCAGCGCCGCATCAGCTGGCGCAGCGCTTCCTCGTGGCGGGGGTCGAGCCGCAGGACTTCCTTGAACGCCTCGAGGGCCTTGCCGCGGTCGCCGGACTCCCAGTAGGCCTTGGCCAGGCTGACATAGGCCTGCAGATCCTGCCTGTCGTACTTGAGGAATTCCCTGAGCAGGTCGATGGCCTCGCGGTACCTGCCGCTGGAAAAGGCCAGCTGGCCGCCTTCGAGCAACTCGCGGATCAGCGCCTCGCGTTCGGCGCCGCCGCTGGCCAGGCCCTGGACGAAGGCGCCGAGGGCCTGGCGGAAGTCCTTCTGGCCGAGATAGGCCTTGCCGACATTGAGCCAGGCCTTGGCGTTGCCGGGTTCCAATTTGAGAAACTCGGTGAACAGGCCGACCGACTCCGCGAAGCGGCCGTTCTTCAGGGCGTCCGAGCCGCCGCCGAAGAGGGCCTGCGCAAACAGGGGCAGCGCGTCCTTGTCCTTGGGCGCCAGCTCGAAGGCCTTGCGGCCGTTGGCGACGGCCTCCTTCCAGTTGCCCTGGGCGATGAAGGCGCGCGCCGCCCACAGATAGGCCTGCCAGTAGGCCGGATCCTTGCCGATCACCGTGACGAACTTGTCGACGGCCTGATCGTATTTCTTCTCGGCGTAGAGCTGCTGGCCTTGCCTCATCAGGCCGTCGATCTCGCCCTGCAGGGTCAGGCCGGCGCAGGCAGCGAGAAAGGCTGTCGCCAGCAGCAGAAGGGCGAAACGGGCGCGAAAAGCGGTCGATCTCGTTTGCATCGCGGTTTTCCTCTCTCTCGGTATGCGCAACAATATACGCCAACTCGTTACGGGGGCCCCGCCATGAACCTTGCCTTGCTGCTCCAGCGCAGTGCCCAGGCTTTCCCGCACCAGCCGGCCGTGGCGCTGGGCGAGCGCATCGTGCGCGATTACGCCGGCTTGGCCGAACGGGTGGCGCGGCTGGCCGGCGGCCTGCGCCATGGTCTCGGCCTGCTACCGGGCCAGCGCGTGGCGCTGGTGATGAAGAACTGTCCGCAGTACCTCGAACTGTTCTTCGCCTGCTGGCAGGCCGGCCTTGCCGTCGTGCCGATCAACGCCAAGCTGCATCCGCGCGAGTTGGCGTTCATTTTCCTCGACACCGCCGCCGGCGCCTGCTTCGTCACGGCCGAACTGGCCGGGGGCGCGGCCGCGGCCCAGGCCGAGGCGCCGGCGCTCTCCCGCGTGATCGACGTCGATGGTGCCGAGTACGCCGCACTCGCTCGCGCCGAGCCGATCGCCCCGGCCGAAACCGGGCCGCTCGACATCGCCTGGCTGTTCTATACCAGCGGCACCACCGGCCAGCCGAAGGGCGTGATGATCAGCCACGCCAACCTGCTGGCGGCGACCCTGGCCTATTTCGTCGACGTCGATGCCATTGCCCCGGGCGATTCCATCCTGCATGCCGCGCCGATGTCGCACGGATCGGGGCTCTACATCCTGCCGCACGTGGCCAAGGCGGCCTGCAACGTCGCGCCCGAATCGGGCGGCTTCGACGAGGCGGAGATCTTCGCACTGCTGCGCGCCCACCGCGGCGCGACGCTGTTCGCGGCGCCGACCATGGTCAAGCGCCTGACGGCCCACGCCGAGCAGACGCAGCCCGACAGCGCCAACCTGAAGACCATCGTCTACGGCGGCGGGCCGATGTACGTCGAGGACTGCAAGGCGGCGCTGCGCGTCTTCGGCTGCAAGCTGGCGCAGATCTACGGCCAGGGCGAGAGTCCGATGACCATCAGCGCCATGGACAAGACGCTGCACGCCGATACCGCGCATCACCGTTACGAGCAACGGCTGGCCTCGGTCGGCCGGCCCTTCACCGGCATCGAGGTCCGCGTCGCCGATGCCGATGACAACCCGCTGCCGAGCGGCGAGGTCGGCGAGGTGCTGGTACGCGGGCCAACGGTGATGGCCGGCTATCTCAACAATCCCAAGGCCAGCGAGCAGGCCTTGCGCAACGGCTGGCTGCACACCGGCGACGTCGGTTTTCTGAACGAGGAAGGCTTCCTCACCCTGCGCGACCGCAGCAAGGACCTCATCATCAGCGGCGGCTCCAACATCTACCCGCGCGAGGTCGAGGAGGTACTGGCCCGCCACCCGGCGGTGGCCGAGGCGGCGGTGGTCGGCGCGCCGGACGCCGAATGGGGCGAGACGGTCGTCGCCTGCGTCGTGGCGCGACCCGGCATGCAGGTGAGCGCCGGGGAGCTGGACAGCCTCTGCCTCGACCATATCGCCCGCTTCAAGCGGCCGAAGCGCTATGTCTTCCTGGAGGCCCTGCCCAAGAACGCCACCGGCAAGATCCTGAAGACGGAGTTGCGCCGGCTCCTCTAGCGGCGCAGAATTGTCGCCCCCGAGACAAATTTCGTGCCGCAACAGGCACTTGGGGGTTCGGATAGGTTGACGTTGACGTCAACGTAAGTTAGATTGCCCCATCCCCATTGGAGCGCCCGCCATGACCGACCTGAGCGTGAGCCGGAAGATCACCGCCTACAAGCCGAAGCACAAGGTGCGCTTCGTCACCGCGGCGTCGCTGTTCGACGGCCACGACGCCTCGATCAACATCATGCGGCGCATCCTGCAGTCGACCGGCACGGAGGTGATCCACCTCGGCCACAACCGCTCGGTCGAGGAGATCGTTACCGCGGCGCTGCAGGAGGACGTGCAGGGCATCGCCGTCTCCTCCTACCAGGGCGGCCACGTCGAGTACTTCAAGTACATGGTGGACCTGCTGAAGAGTCGCGGCGGCGAGGGCATCAAGGTCTTCGGCGGCGGCGGCGGCGTCATCGTGCCAGCGGAGATCCGCGAACTGCACGACTACGGCGTGGCGCACATCTATTCCGTCGAGGACGGCCGCACGATGGGCCTGCAGGGGATGATCAACGACATGGTCGCGCAGTGCGACTTCGACTTGTCGAAGCGCGGCGTGCCCGACCTGAAGGCCGTTGCGGGAGGCGACCGGCGGGCGCTCGCGCACCTCATGACCGCCCTGGAAAACGGCGCCGTCGCGGACAAGCTGAAAAGTCAGTTGCTGCAGGACGCCGCCGCGGCCAGGGTGCCGACCCTCGGCATCACCGGCACCGGCGGCTCGGGCAAGTCCAGCCTCACCGACGAGCTGATCCGCCGCCTGCGCCTCGACCAGAACGATTCCCTGAAGATCGCTGTCGTCGCGGTCGACCCCTCGCGCAAGCGCACCGGCGGCGCGCTGCTCGGCGACCGCATCCGCATGAACGCCATCGGCCATCCCAACATCTTCATGCGCTCGCTGGCCACCCGCCACGATGGCAGAAGCGGCGGCTCGGAGATCTCCGCCGCCCTGCCGGAAGTCGTCGCCGCCTGCAAGCTCGCCGGCTTCGACCTGGTCGTCGTCGAGACCTCGGGCATCGGCCAGGGCGACGCGGCCATCGTGCCGCACGTCGATTGCTCGCTCTATGTCATGACTCCGGAGTTCGGCGCCGCCAGCCAGCTCGAGAAGATCGACATGCTCGACTTCGCCGACTTCGTCGCCATCAACAAGTTCGACCGTAAGGGGGCGGAGGACGCCTTCCGCGACGTGCGCAAGCAGGTGCAGCGCAACCGCGAGCTGTTCACCGTGCCGGTGGACGAGATGCCGGTGTTCGGCACCATGGCGGCGCGCTTCAACGACGACGGCGTCACCGCGCTGTATCAGGCGCTGCTGCCGAAGCTCAACGCGCTGGGCCTGAAGACCGCGCCCGGCAAGCTGCCGAAGGTGTCCGTCAAGCAGTCCTCGCGCGGCCGCGCCATCGTGCCGGCCGAGCGCGTCCGCTACCTCGCCGACATCGCCGACTCGGTGCGCGGCTACCACCGGCACACTGCCGAGCAGGCGACCCTTGCCCGCGAACGGCAGAGCCTGCGCACGGCCAAGGCGCTGTTCCAGGGCCGCGGCAAACCGGCTGACCATTTCGATGAACTGATTGCGTGGAAGGACGGCCAGCTCGATCCGCGCGCGAAGAAGCTGCTCGAGATGTGGCCCGACATGCAGCGCGCGTACTCAGGCGACGAGTACGTCGTGAAGATCCGCGACAGGGAAGTGCGCACCGGCCTCGTGTACGAGAGCCTGTCCGGCACTAGGATCCGCAAGGTGGTGCTGCCGAAGTTCGAGGACGAGGGCGAGACCCTGCGCTTCCTCATGAAGGAGAACGTGCCCGGCTCCTTCCCGTACGCTGCCGGCGTCTTCGCCTTCAAGCGCGAGAACGAAGACCCGACGCGCATGTTCGCCGGCGAGGGCGACGCCTTCCGCACCAACCGCCGCTTCAAGAAGGTCTCCGAGGGCATGCCGGCGCACCGCCTGTCGACGGCCTTCGACTCGGTGACGCTGTACGGCTGCGACCCGGACCTGCGGCCGGACATCTACGGCAAGGTCGGCAACTCCGGCGTCTCCATCGCCACGCTCGACGACATGAAGGTGCTCTACTCGGGATTCGACCTGGTCTGCCCGACCACCTCGGTGTCGATGACCATCAACGGCCCGGCGCCGGTGACCCTCGCGATGTTCTTCAACACCGCGCTCGACCAGCAACTGGACAAGTTCCGCGCCGACAACCAGCGCGAGCCGACCGAGGACGAGGCCGACAAGATCCGCGAATGGGTGCTCTCGAACGTGCGCGGCACGGTGCAGGCCGACATCCTCAAGGAGGACCAAGGCCAGAACACCTGCATCTTCTCGACCGAGTTCGCCCTGAAGATGATGGGCGACATCCAGGAGTACTTCGTCCACCACGACGTGAAGAACTTCTACTCGGTGTCGATTTCCGGCTACCACATCGCCGAGGCCGGGGCGAATCCGATCTCGCAACTGGCCTTCACGCTGTCGAACGGCTTCACCTATGTGGAAACGTATCTCGCGCGCGGCATGCATATCGACGACTTCGCGCCGAACCTGTCCTTCTTCTTCTCCAACGGCATGGATCCCGAGTACACGGTGATCGGCCGCGTCGCCCGCCGTATCTGGGCGGTGGCGATGAAGAACCGCTACGGCGCCAACGAGCGCAGCCAGAAGCTGAAGTACCACGTGCAGACCTCCGGCCGCTCGCTGCACGCCCAGGAGATGGCCTTCAACGACATCCGCACGACGCTGCAGGCGCTGATCGCCATCTACGACAACTGCAACTCGCTGCATACCAACGCCTACGACGAAGCCATCACCACGCCGACCGAGGAATCGGTGCGCCGCGCCATGGCCATCCAGCTCGTCATCAACCGCGAGTGGGGCCTGGCCAAGAACGAGAACCCGAATCAGGGCGCCTTCGTCATCGACGAGCTGACCGATCTCGTCGAGGAGGCGGTGCTGAAGGAGTTCGAGGCGATCTCCTCGCGCGGCGGCGTGCTCGGCGCCATGGAGACCGGCTATCAGCGCGGCAAGATCCAGGAGGAGTCG
>JAEUNH010000024.1 GCA_016791205.1 Rhodocyclaceae bacterium
GCGCTCCTGGAACAGCTGGCGGCCGGCGATGCTGAGGCTGCCTGCAGCGGCGAGCGCATCGCCGTCGCTGAAATGGCCCGTTTGGGAGAAGCCAGGGCCTGCAATCTGCTCAGGCATTTGCTGAGGCAAGCCAGCCTGCCCATGCCGGACCGCGCCCGGCTGCTGGAGGCGGTGCGCCAGTTGATTCATGCCGCGCCGGACCGCCAAGTGGCCATCGATCTGGGTCAGCGGGTCTTGCGCCGGCATCGCGGCGAGGCCTGGCTGGTCAGCAAGGCCCCGCCTGCCCTGGAGCGCGAGTGGCGAGGAGAGGCGTTTCTGCCCTGGGGCGATGGATTGGTCAACTTTGTCAGCGGACTGGGACAGGGCATTCGCCTGGATCGGCTGGCCGGCCAGCGCCTGGTTCTGCGTCAGCGGCGGGGTGGCGAGCGGATCCAGCCGGACCTGCGGCGGCCGCGACGGGAACTGGGCAAGTTCCTGCAGGAAGCCGGGGTGCCACCCTGGGAACGGGAAATCCTGCCGCTGCTGTGCTGCGGAGATGAAATGGTCTGGGCGCCCGGCATCGGCATCGATTGCACCTGGCGTTGCGAGGAGGGCGAGGCCGGCCTGCTGCCCAACTGGCAGCCGCGGAATAAAAGTCGGTCTCCCTGATACGGCGTCAGCGGTTGCCGGAGAGCAGCTGTGCCAGTTCCACCGCCGATCTGACGCCCATCTTCTCGAAAATCCGCGCCCGGTGCACTTCCACGGTGCGCATGGCAATGCTCAGTTCGTCGGCGATCACCTTGTTGTATTTCCCCGCCAGGATGCGCTCCATGACCTCGCGCTCGCGCGGCGTGAGCTGGGCCAGGCGCGTGGCGACGGCGGCGCCCGGTGCCGCCGCCTTGCGCGCGGCGTCGGATTGCATGGCGCGGATGACGCGGTCGACCAGTTCGTTGTCGTTGAAGGGCTTCTCGACGAAATCGAAGGCACCCTTCTTCACGGCGGCGACGGCCAGCGGGATGTCGCCATGGCCGCTCAGGAAGATCACCGGCAGGCGCGAGCCGCGCTCGCAGAGCAGGTCGAACAGCTGCAGCCCGCTCATCCCGCCCATGCGCACGTCGAGCACCAGGCAGCCGCGCAGGTCCTCGCGCCAGTCGGCAAGGAAGGCTTCGGCCGAGGGCCAGGCGCGCGAGGCGACATGCCGCGACTTGAACAGCCAGGTCAGGGCGTCGCGGATGGCCTCGTCGTCGTCGACGATATGGGCGATGGGATTCATGCGGCCGGCAGCGTGAAGCGGAAGATGCTGCCGCCCTCCGGGTTGGCCTCGACCCACATGCGGCCCTTGTGGGATTCGACGATCGAGCGGCAGATGTTGAGCCCCATGCCCATCCCTTCCGGCTTGGTCGAGAAGAAGGGCTCGAAGAGGCGCGCGGCGGCTTCCCGGGCGATGCCGGCGCCGCGATCGGCGACGCTGATTTCGACACCTTCCTCGATAGCGGCGCTGCGCACCACCAGTTGCTTGTCGGCTGCCGGCGTCGCCTGCATGGCGTCGATGCCGTTGCGCATCAGGTTGAGCAGCACCTGCTCCAGCATCACGCGGTCGGCGCGCACCTGGGGCAGCCCTTCGCCCAGGGAAAGCACGATGCGCACGCCGCGCTTGCGCGCATCGCCTTCGATCAGGCCGACCGCATCGTCGGCGATGGCATTGATGTCGCAGGACGCGCTTTGTGGCTCGCTGCGGCGGACAAAGTCGTAGATGCGGCGGATGACGCGGCCGGCGCGCTGCGCCTGGCTGGCGAGCTTGCCGAGCGCTTCGCGCAACTCGTCGCGCGGCAGATCGCCGGCTTCGAGCCGGTTGAGGCAGCCGGTGGTGTAGCTGGAGATGGCGGAGAGCGGCTGGTTGATCTCGTGGGCGAGCGTGGAGGCCATCTCGCCCATGGTGACCAGGCGGGCGGTGAACTGCAACTTCTCCTGCTGCTGGCGGGCCAGCTCCTCGGCGCGCTTGCGCTCGGTGATGTCGACCACCGAGCCCATCCAGCCGGTGTGCCGGCCCTCCGCATCGATCAGCGGCGCTTCGTAGATGAGGGCATCGAAGCGCTCGCCGTTCTTGCGCTGGAAGCGCAGCTCGACGCCCTCGTTGGGGGCCTGGCCAGCCAGCGATTTCTGGTGCGCGGCCTGGGTCGCCTCGTGCTCCTCGGGCGCCCAGTAGGGCATCGGCGGCAGGCGGTTCACCAGGTCGGCGGGCTCGAAGCCGGTCATGCGGCAGAAGGCCGGGTTGACGTAGATGATGCGGCCATCCAGGTCGCGGGCGCGCAGGCCGGTGAACAGCGAGTCCTCCATGGCCTTGCGGAAGGCGTATTCCTTGGAGAGGGCCTGCTCGGCGTCGAGACGCTTCTGCATGTGCCGACGCTGCGCCCACAGGCTGGCCACCACGCCGGCGCCGAGCGCCACGATGGCCAGCGCCAGCAGATTGCGCGGCAGATTGGTCTCGGCCTGGTAAGCGGTGGCCACCAGCACCAGGCCATGGCCGGGTGGATCGAAGGGGATGCGATGGCGCAGGGTCTCCTCGCCGGCCTCGATGTTCGATTTCGAGCCGAGGATCGCGCCGTTGGCATCGACCACGCTGAGGCGGTATTTCTGGGCGAACCACCACGGCACCTGGTCGGCCAGCAGCTTGCGGAAGGAGTACATGGCGACGAGGGAGCCGGCATGGCGGCCATCGCGAAAATGCGGCACCAGCAGGGCAAAATGCCATTCGCCGCCTGTTTCCTGGCTGGCGCCAAAGGTGGGCAAACCGGTCGAGCGGGAAATGATGAATGCCTGTCGCACCGGTTCCGCACGCAGGTCTTCCCCGACGTCGGCGCCGCCCGCTACCCCCGGGTCGCGGCGAAGGGGGAGGCCGTCCGCGTCGAGAATCCGCACGTGGGCGATACCGGGGTTGTTGAGCAGAAAGCTGCGGATGCGCGCGCTGAAATTGGCCGCCGGCTTATCATTGGCAAAATGATCCTGGCCGAGCTGCTGCAGTTGCTCCTGACTGCGCGACAGGTTGAATTGCAGATTTTGCTCGACCCACAGCGTATCGCCGATCAGGCTGGCGCGCTGTTCCTCCAGTTCCTGCCGGTGCAGCAGCCAGAGCAGGCTGATCACCGCCAGCACGAACAGGCCGATGGCGATGCGCGGCGCGGCCCAGTACCAGGATTGCAGTTTCGGCAGGCGTGGGGAAAGGGTTTCCATGGATGACAAAATCGTTGCCTGAGAACATGTTACATCATGGCCTGAGCTGCCGAGGGGTTGCGGATAACCACAATTGTTCAGGCATCGGGCATTGCCCAGAATGCCACTCGCTAACACCCGCCGGCCCGGCCGGCTGTCTTTCAATCAGGAGGAGACCATGAAACTGTATTCCTTGCTGTTCGGAGCCATTACCCTGGCTTTCTCGGCCACGGCGTATGCCCAGCAGCCGATCGTCATCAAATTCAGCCACGTCGTCGCCAAGGAGACGCCGAAAGGCAAGGCCTCCGATTTCTTCGCCCAGCGCGCCGGCGAGCTGACCAAGGGCAAGGTCAAGGTCGAGGTCTACGCCAACTCGACCCTGTACAAGGACAAGGAGGAGATGGAAGCGCTGCAGCTCGGTGCCGTGCAGATGCTGGCACCGTCGCTGGCCAAGTTCGGCCCGCTCGGGGCGAAGGAGTTCGAGGTATTCGACCTGCCCTTCATCTTCGACAGCTATGCCGAGCTGCACAAGATCACCAAGGGCCCGGTGGGCAAGAATCTGATGGCCAAGCTGGAGCCGAAAGGCATCAAGGGTCTCGCTTTCTGGGACAACGGATTCAAGTCGATGTCGGCCAACAAGCCGCTGAAAAATCCGGATGACTTCAAGGGCCTGAAGATGCGCATCCAGTCCTCCAAAGTGCTGGAATCGCAGATGCGCTCGGTCGGTGCGCTGCCGCAGGTGATGGCTTTCTCCGAGGTGTACCAGGCGCTGCAGACTGGCGTGGTGGATGGCACGGAGAACCCGCATTCCAACCTGTATACCCAGAAGATGCACGAGGTGCAGAAGCACATGACCCTGTCCGATCATGGCTATCTCGGCTATGCGGTCATCACCAACAAGAAGTTCTGGGACGGTCTGTCTGCCGATGTGCGCGGCCAACTTGAACAGGCCATGGTCGAGGCGACCGACTACGCCAACAAGATTGCCAAGGAAGAGAACGACGGCGCCCTGGAGAAGGTGAAGGCTGCCGGCAAGACGCAGATCCACACGCCGACCGCAGCCGAGCGCACGGCGCTCAAAAAGGCGATGCTGAAGACCCATAAGGAGATGGAGTCGCGCATCGGCAAGGAGACCATCGAGGCGGTGTACAAGGAAACCGGCTTCGATCCGGCCAAGCTGTAAACTGACCCGGCAAGCGGCGCTGTGGCGCCGCTTGTTTCTTGGAGAACGGACATGATGCGAGCGCTCGATCATATCGAGGAATGGCTGATCACCTTCCTCATGGGCGCGGCGACCCTGATCATCTTCGCCGCCGTGATGCACCGCTACGCCTCGGGCTGGGCGATCCCTGGCGTTCAGGACTGGCTGCTGGGCCTGAACTTCGGCTGGGCGCAGGAGCTGTGCATCATCATGTTCGTCTGGATGGCCAAGTTCGGCGCCGCCTACGGGGTGCGCACCGGCATCCACGTCGGCGTGGATGTGCTGATCAACCGGCTGGAGAAGGGCAATCGCGGCAAATTCGTCGTCTTCGGCCTGCTGGCCGGCGCCACCTTCACCGGCATCGTCGGCACCCTGGGCGCCACCTTCGTCTGGGAGAACGGGGCGCACTATGCAGTCTTCAAGTTATTTGGCCTCGACACCGGCGACCTGCCGGAAGGGCCGACCACCCCGGATCTGGAGTGGCCGACCTGGATCGTCTATTCGGCTGTGCCGTTCGGCTCCTACCTGATGTGCTTCCGCTTTCTCCAGGTCACCGTCAGCTTCCTGCGCACCGGCGAGCTGCCGCATCACGACCACGGCCATGTGGACGGCATCGAGGAGGAGCAGCCGCTTACGGCGCCAGGCAACGAGGACAAGATCTACCGCATGGATGACGATCTGCACCCGCGCGAGACGGACGGGGAGGAACGGAAATGAACACAATCATCATCTTCGGCCTGCTGGTCGTGCTGATGCTCACCGGCATGCCGATCTCCATCTCGCTCGGCCTGACCGTGCTCTCCTTCCTGTTCTTCCTGACCCAGCTGCCGATCGAGTCGGTAAGTGAAGCCACTTTGTTGGTCACGTTATCCCGGTAGTACTGTGTTTTC
>JAEUNH010000130.1 GCA_016791205.1 Rhodocyclaceae bacterium
CAACGTCGGGGTGCTCTTGCGCGGCACCAAGCGCGAGGAAGTCGAGCGCGGCCAAGTGCTGTCCAAGCCGGGCAGCATCACCCCGCACACCCACTTCACGGCCGAGATCTACGTGCTGGGCAAGGACGAAGGCGGCCGCCATACGCCGTTCTTCAACGGCTACCGTCCGCAGTTCTACTTCCGCACCACCGACGTGACGGGGGCCATTGAGCTGCCGGCGGGCACCGAGATGGTGATGCCGGGCGACAACATCACGATTACCGTGAAGCTGATTGCCCCGATCGCCATGGAAGACGGCCTGCGCTTTGCCATCCGCGAAGGTGGCCGTACCGTCGGCGCCGGCGTCGTGGCCAAGGTGATCGAGTAATCAATGCGTGAACGAGAGGCGCCCCAACCGGCGCCTCGCAGTCTCTGCCGCAGGGGCATAGCTCAATTGGCAGAGCGTCGGTCTCCAAAACCGAAGGTTGGGGGTTCGAGACCCTCTGCCCCTGCCAACAGAACTTAAGGCGAGATTAATGGCCGACAAAATAAAGTTCGCGCTGGCGCTGTTGCTGGTCACTGCAGGCGTCGCTGGTTTTTACATGCTGGGCGAGGCGGCGCTGATCCTGCGCGTGTTGTCCGTCTTGGCGGGCGTGGTCGCCGGCACGGCGGTGGCTTGGTTTACCGAGCCGGGACAGCGATTCTTCGTCTTTGGCCAGGAGTCCTGGACCGAAACCAAGAAGGTGGCCTGGCCTTCCCGCAAGGAGACCGTGCAGACCACCGGCATCGTCTTTGCCTTCGTGGTTGTGATGGCGATATTTCTTTGGTTGACCGATAAGAGCCTGGAATGGTTTTTTTACGACCTGGTCCTGGGATGGAAGAAATCATGACCAAGCGCTGGTACGTAGTGCATGCCTACTCGGGCTTCGAGAAGTCCGTGCAGCGCGCTCTGGCCGATCGCGTCCGGCGCGCCGGCATGGAGGAGAAGTTCGGCCAGATCCTGGTGCCGGTCGAGGAAGTGGTCGAGATGAAATCCGGCCAGAAGAGCATTTCCGAGCGCAAGTTCTTTCCCGGCTACGTGCTGGTGGAAATGGAGATGGACGACGACACCTGGCACTTGGTGAAGAATACCGCCAAGGTGACCGGCTTCGTCGGCGGCACGGCAACCAAGCCGACTCCGATCTCCGAGAAGGAAGTCGCCAAGATCATGCAGCAGATGCAGGAGGGCGTCGAGAAGCCAAAGCCCAAGGTCCTCTACGAGGTCGGCGAGATGGTGCGGGTCAAGGAAGGCCCCTTTACCGACTTCAATGGCACGGTGGAAGACATCAACTACGAGAAGAGCAAGCTGCGCGTGGCAGTGACCATTTTCGGCCGCTCGACCCCGGTGGAGCTGGAGTTCTCGCAGGTCGAGAAAGCATAAGGTTGTACGGGGCCGGACCCGCCAAACCGGAAAGAGGAGCGCAAATAGGGCGACCGAACGCGCGTTACCACTCACTTATCAGGAGCCATCATGGCCAAGAAGATCGTCGGCTTTATCAAGCTGCAAGTGCCGGCGGGCAAGGCGAATCCCTCGCCCCCGATCGGTCCCGCGCTGGGTCAGCGCGGCCTCAACATCATGGAGTTCTGCAAGGCCTTCAATGCCCAGACGCAAGGCGTCGAGCCGGGACTGCCGATTCCCGTGGTGATCACCGCCTTCGCGGACAAGAGTTTCACCTTCGTGATGAAGACGCCGCCGGCGTCCGTGCTCATCAAGAAGGCCGCTAAGATAGACAAGGGCTCGGCAAAGCCGCACACCGACAAGGTGGGCAAGCTGACACGTTCCCAGGTCGAGGAGATCGCCAAGGCCAAGATGAAGGATCTCACTGCTGCCGACCTGGAAGCCGCCGTGCGTACCGTCGCCGGCAGCGCCCGCAGCATGGGCGTCACCGTGGAGGGCATGTAACATGGCCAAGCTTTCGAAACGCACGACGGCGATGCGTGCCAAGGTCGACCGTAACAAGGCTTATTCCGTCGCCGAGGCGCTGTCGCTGGTCAAGGAGTGCGCCACCGCCAAGTTCGACGAATCCGTAGACGTCGCCGTAAACCTCGGCGTCGATGCCAAGAAATCCGACCAGCTGGTGCGCGGCTCCGTGGTGCTTCCGGCCGGTACTGGCAAGAAAGTGCGGGTGGCCGTCTTCGCCCAGGGCGACAAGGCCCAGGCTGCCAAGGATGCCGGTGCGGACATCGTCGGCTTCGACGATCTCGCCGCCCAGGTGAAGGAAGGCAAGATGGACTTCGACGTAGTTGTCGCCACGCCGGACGCCATGAAGGTGGTTGGTGCGCTCGGTCAGATCCTCGGTCCGCGCGGCCTGATGCCGAACCCGAAGGTTGGCACTGTGACCATGGATGTGGCCGGTGCCGTCAAGAACGCCAAGGCGGGCCAGGTGCAATACCGCACCGACAAGGCCGGCATCATCCAGTGCACCATCGGTCGCGCCTCTTTCTCGGTCGAGCAGCTGCAGCAGAATATTGCCGCGCTAATCGATGCCCTCAACAAGGCCAAGCCGGCGACCAGCAAGGGCCAATATCTGAAAAAAATCTCCGTCTCCAGCACCATGGGAGCGGGTGTGCGCATCGACCAGGCTAGCCTGTCGGCGCAGCAGTAAGGAATGGATTCCCGCTCGTGCGGGGACAGAGCTTTGGGACGCCGGGGATGCGCAAGCGAACCGGCGGATCGTCAAAGACCGCTGGCGCCCGCAAGGGCTTAATCGCAGCGGAGAAGAGTGCGGAACGGGATTCTCCGATCCCGGATTCCCGACCTCTGATCCCTGGCCCAGCGCAGACGGTGCACCCAGACAGGATTTTGGTCCGCGGCCCAGAACGCCAAGGACAGCACTCCTGATCCAGGTCGCCGTGGGTGCGGCGAAGCGGTTTGCGCCGCGTGTTGACTTGAAAGGAGAAAGGACCTCATGGGCCTCAATCTTGAAGGTAAAAAAGCCATTGTGGCGGAGGTGTCTGCGCAGGTTGCCAATGCCCAGACCATCGTCGTGGCCGAGTACCGTGGCATCGAGGTGGGCGATCTCACCCTGCTGCGGGCAAAGGCCCGCCAGTCTGGCGTCTATCTGCGCGTGCTGAGAAACACCTTGGCCCGCCGGGCGGTTGCGGACACCGGCTTTTCGGTGCTCGCCGACCAGATGATCGGACCGCTGATCTATGGCATTTCGAGCGATCCGGTTGCGGCGGCGAAGGTGCTCAACGACTTCGCCAAGAGCAACGAGAAACTGGTGCTCAAGGCCGGCGCCTATGCCGGCAAGGCGCTGGACAAGGCCGGCGTTCAGGCGCTGGCTTCGATCCCGGGCCGGGAAGAGTTGCTTGCCCGGCTGCTCGGCGTGATGCAGGCACCGGTATCCGGCCTGGCCATCGCCCTGGGCGCGCTGGCCAAGCAGCGCGAAGCCGCAGCCGCCTGACCGATCCCTTACCAATCTGAATCTGGAGTAATTGATTATGGCTATTAGCAAAGAAGACATTCTGGAAGCCGTCGGCAATATGACGGTGATGGACCTGAACGATCTCGTCAAGGCGTTCGAAGAGAAGTTCGGCGTTTCCGCTGCCGCGATGGCGGTGGCTGCGCCTGGCGCCGGCGGTGGCGCCGCCGCCCCGGCCGCAGAAGAGAAGACCGAGTTCACCGTCATTCTTGCCGCTACCGGCGACAAGAAGGTGGAGGTGATCAAGGTCGTCCGCGCGGTCACCGGGCTGGGCCTCAAGGAAGCCAAGGACCTCGTCGACGGCGCGCCGAAGCCAGTCAAAGAGGCGATCCCCAAGGCCGACGCCGAGGCGATCAAGAAGCAGTTGGAAGACGCCGGCGCGAAAGCCGAGATCAAATAAGTCTGTATTGGCAGGATGGGCTGGCGGTTTTTGGCCGCCAGCCCATTGCCTTTACGGAAGTTGCCAGTTTCCAGTTGCCAGTTGCCCGGAAATGGCCGTTCGCAGTACCGCAGCAACTGACAACTGAAAATTGATTTCTCACCCCCGGAGCCGATATGACGTACTCCTACACCGAGAAAAAGCGCATCCGCAAGAGCTTCGCCAAACGGGCGAGCGTGCTGGACGTGCCGTTCCTGCTGGCGACCCAGTTGGAGTCCTACCTGGCGTTCCTGCAGACTGACATCCCGCCGGCGCAGCGTCGCAATCAGGGTCTGCAGGCCGCTTTCACCTCGATCTTCCCGATCTCCAGCCACAGCGGCAATGCCCGCCTGGAGTTCGTCTATTACGCGCTTGGCGAGCCGGCCTTCGATGTCAAGGAATGCCAGCAGCGCGGCCTGACCTTTGCCAGCCCGCTACGCGCCCGCGTGCGCCTGGTCATCATGGACCGTGAGGCTGCCAAGGAGACTGTCAAGGAAGTCAAGGAGCAGGAGGTTTATATGGGCGAGATTCCGCTCATGACCACCACCGGATCCTTCGTCATCAATGGCACCGAGCGAGTCATTGTCTCCCAGCTGCACCGCTCGCCGGGTGTCTTTTTCGAGCACGACAGGGGCAAAACGCATTCCTCGGGCAAGCTGCTGTTCTCTGCCCGCATCATTCCCTATCGCGGCTCGTGGCTCGATTTCGAGTTCGATCCCAAGGATTACCTCTATTTCCGGGTCGACCGCCGTCGCAAGATGCCGGTGACGATCCTGCTCAAGGCAATTGGTTTGACACCTGAGCAGATTCTCGCCACCTTCTTCGAACTCGACTGCTTCCATCTATCCAAGAAGGGCATCCAGTTCGAAGTGGTGCCCGAGCGTCTGCGCGGCGAAGTCGCCCGCTTCGATATCACTGACAAGGCCGGTAAGGTCCTTGTCGCCAAGGACAAGCGAATCACCGCCAAGCACATCCGCGAGCTGGCCGAGGCGGGCATCAAAAAAATAAGCGTGCCGGAGGAGTTTCTGGTTGGCCGGGTCATCGGCCGCAATGTCATCGACACCGAAACCGGGGAAATCCTGGCCAACGCCAACGATGAAATCACCGATAGCCTCCTGGCCAAGCTGAGCGAATCGGGCGTGGCGGAACTGCATACCCTTTACACCAACGACCTTGATCGTGGCGCCTATATCTCCTCTACCTTGCGCACCGACGAGACCGTGGACCAGATGGCCGCCCGCGTCGCCATCTATCGCATGATGCGTCCTGGCGAACCCCCGACCGAGGATGCGGTCGAGACCCTGTTCCACGGCCTGTTCTACTCCGAGGAACGCTATGACCTCTCGGCAGTCGGACGCATGAAGTTCAACCGCCGTGTAGGTCGCGAGGAACTGGACGGTTCTGGTACCCTTTCCAACCAGGACATCATCGATGTCATCCGCATCCTCGTCGAGCTACGCAACGGCCGCGGCGAGATCGACGACATCGACCATCTCGGCAACCGCCGGGTCCGTTCGGTGGGCGAACTGGCAGAGAACCAGTTCCGGGCCGGTCTGGTGCGCGTCGAGCGTGCCGTCAAGGAACGCCTGTCCCAGGCCGAGTCGGAAAACCTGATGCCGCACGATCTGATCAACGCCAAGCCCATTTCCGCCGCGATCAAGGAGTTCTTCGGCTCCAGCCAGCTTTCCCAGTTCATGGACCAGACTAATCCTCTGTCGGAGATTACTCACAAGCGCCGCGTCTCGGCGCTGGGCCCGGGCGGACTGACCCGCGAACGCGCCGGTTTCGAGGTGCGCGACGTGCATCCGACACACTATGGCCGCGTTTGTCCGATCGAGACGCCCGAGGGGCCGAACATTGGCCTGATCAACTCGCTGGCGTTGTATGCCCGCACCAACCAGTTCGGCTTCATGGAGACGCCGTACCGCAAGGTCGTTGATGGCCGCGTCGCCGATCAGATCGACTATCTATCTGCGATCGAGGAAGGCCATTTCATCATTGCGCAGGCCAATGCCCAGCTGGACAAGAAAGGCAAGCTGATCGACGAACTGGTGTCCTCGCGTCACAAGAGCGAATTCACCCTGGTGACCCCCGACCAGGTCCAGTACATGGATATCGCCCCTGGCCAGGTTGTCTCGGTGGCCGCCTCGCTTATCCCCTTTCTGGAGCACGACGACGCCAACCGGGCGCTGATGGGCGCCAACATGCAGCGCCAGGCGGTGCCCTGCCTGCGCGCGGAAAAAGCGCTGGTCGGCACCGGCATCGAGCGAACAGTAGCTGTCGATTCCGGCACCGCCGTACAGGCGTTGCGCGGCGGTGTGGTGGACTACATCGATGCCAACCGTATCGTGGTGCGTGTGCATGACGATGAGACCGTGCCAGGCGAGGTCGGCGTCGACATCTACAACCTCATCAAGTACACCCGCTCCAACCAGAACACCAACATCAACCAGCGCCCATTGGTAAAGGTGAGCGACATCATCGCCAAGGGCGACGTGATTGCCGATGGCGCTTCCACCGACATGGGCGAACTGGCGCTTGGCCAGAACATGCTGGTGGCCTTCATGCCCTGGAACGGTTACAACTTCGAGGATTCCATTCTGATCTCCGAGCGCGTCGTCGCCGACGACCGCTTCACCTCGATCCACATCGAGGAACTGACGGTGGTGGCCCGCGATACCAAGCTCGGCGCCGAGGAAATTACCCGGGACATCGCCTCACTGGGCGAGGCGCAGCTCTCGCGCCTGGACGAGTCTGGCATTGTCTATATCGGTGCCGAGGTGGAAGCCGGCGATGTGCTGGTTGGGAAGGTGACGCCGAAAGGCGAAACCCAGCTGACGCCGGAGGAGAAGCTGCTGCGTGCCATTTTCGGCGAGAAGGCCTCCGATGTGAAGGACACCAGCCTGCGCGTGCCCTCGGGCATGTCCGGCACGGTGATCGATGTCCAAGTGTTCACCCGTGAAGGCATCGAGCGCGACAAGCGCGCCCAGCAGATCATCGACGATGAGTTGCGCCGCTACAAGACCGACCTGGCCGATCAGATGCGCATCGTCGAGCGCGATACCTTTGCCCGTATCGAGCGCCTTTTGATCGGCAAACTGGCCAATAAGGGACCGAAGAAGCTGGCCAAGGGTACCAAGCTGACCAAGACCTATCTGGAGTCGATTGATCCGCATCATTGGTTCGACATCGGCCTGGCCAACGACGAGACGGCCCAGCAATTGGAGAATCTGCGGGAGAGTATTGAACAGACCCGCAAGGACTTCGATCAGGCCTTCGAAGCGAAAAAGAAGAAGCTCACGCAGGGAGATGAGTTGCCGCCAGGCGTGCAGAAGATGGTCAAAGTGTACCTGGCGGTCAAGCGGCGCCTGCAGCCTGGAGACAAGATGGCCGGCCGCCACGGCAACAAGGGCGTCGTCTCGCGAATCGTACCGATCGAGGACATGCCTCACATGGCCGACGGTACAACGGTCGATATCGTCCTCAATCCGCTGGGCGTGCCATCCCGGATGAACATTGGCCAGATTCTGGAGACTCATCTGGGCTGGGCCGCCAAAGGGCTCGGCCTGAAGATCGGCGAGATGCTGAAACACCAGACGGCCGTAGCCGAATTGCGCAAGTATCTGAACAAGATCTACAACTCGAGTGGCAAGGGAGAGGAGATCGACTCCCTGAGCGACCACGAGATCCTCGAGCTGTCGGACAACCTCAGGCATGGCGTGCCCTTCGCGACCCCGGTGTTCGACGGGGCCCACGAGGAGGAGATCAAGAACATGCTTGAGCTGGCCGGCATGCCCCGCACGGGACAGGTCACGCTGTTCGATGGCCGGACCGGCGAGCAATTCGAACGCCCGGTAACCGTCGGCTACATGCATGTCCTGAAACTCCACCATCTGGTGGATGACAAGATGCATGCCCGTTCCACCGGCCCCTATAGCCTGGTCACCCAGCAACCGCTGGGGGGCAAGGCACAGTTCGGTGGTCAGCGCTTCGGCGAGATGGAGGTTTGGGCGCTGGAAGCCTACGGAGCTTCCTACACGCTACAGGAAATGCTCACGGTTAAGTCCGACGACGTCTCGGGCCGCACCAAGGTCTACGAAAACATCGTCAAGGGCGAGCACAAGATCGACGCCGGCATGCCCGAGTCGTTCAACGTGCTGGTCAAGGAAATCCGCTCCCTGGCGATCGACATCGACCTGGAACGGTACTAAGTAAATTGCAGTCTCACCCCTCGCAGGAGTGATGAAATGAAAGCACTACTCGATCTGTTCAAACAGGTAACTCAGGAAGAGGAATTCGACGCCATCACCATCGGCCTCGCTTCTCCAGAGAAGATCCGTTCCTGGTCCTATGGCGAAGTGAAGAAACCGGAGACCATCAATTACCGCACCTTCAAGCCTGAGCGGGATGGTCTGTTCTGCGCCAAGATTTTTGGCCCGGTGAAGGACTACGAGTGCCTGTGCGGCAAGTACAAGCGCCTCAAGCACCGCGGTGTCATCTGCGAGAAGTGTGGCGTCGAGGTCACGCTGTCCAAGGTGCGGCGGGAGCGCATGGGCCATATCGAGCTGGCATCGCCGGTTGCCCACATCTGGTTTCTCAAGTCATTGCCCAGCCGGCTCGGCATGGTACTCGACATGACTCTGCGCGATATCGAGCGGGTGCTCTATTTTGAAGCGTATGTCGTCGTCGACCCGGGAATGACCCCGCTGAATCGTGCCCAATTGCTGTCAGAAGACGACTACCTCGCCAAGGTCGAGGAGTATGGCGACGACTTTGCCGCCGTGATGGGTGCCGAGGGCATCCGTGAGCTGCTGCGCTCACTGGACGTCAATCACGAGATCGACGTGTTGCGCAAGGAACTCGAAACGACCGGTTCCGAAGCCAAGATCAAGAAGATCGCCAAACGCCTCAAGGTGCTGGAAGCTTTCCAGCAGTCGGGCATCAAACCGGACTGGATGATCCTCGAGGTGCTGCCGGTGCTGCCGCCTGACTTGCGTCCGTTGGTGCCGCTCGACGGCGGCCGTTTCGCCACCTCAGACCTGAATGACCTTTATCGGCGGGTCATCAACCGCAACAACCGCCTCAAGCGCCTGCTGGAACTGAAGGCTCCCGAGATCATCGTGCGCAACGAGAAGCGCATGCTGCAGGAGGCGGTCGATTCGCTGCTCGACAACGGTCGCCGCGGCAAGGCCATGACCGGCGCCAACAAGCGACCGCTGAAGTCCCTGGCCGACATGATCAAGGGTAAGGGCGGCCGCTTCCGTCAGAACCTGCTGGGCAAGCGTGTCGACTACTCCGGCCGCTCCGTCATCGTGGTTGGCCCGCAGCTCAAGCTACACCAGTGCGGACTACCCAAGAAGATGGCCCTAGAGCTGTTCAAGCCCTTCATCTTCAACAAGCTCGAGCTGATGGGCCTGGCTACCACGATCAAGGCAGCCAAGAAGCTGGTCGAGCAGGAAGTGCCGGAGGTGTGGGATATCCTCGAGGATGTGATTCGCGAACATCCCGTGATGCTAAACCGAGCGCCGACCTTGCACCGCCTCGGCATCCAGGCTTTCGAACCGACCCTGATCGAAGGCAAGGCCATCCAGTTGCACCCCCTGGTTTGCGTCGCTTTCAATGCCGACTTCGACGGCGACCAGATGGCCGTGCACGTGCCGTTGTCCTTGGAAGCGCAGATGGAAGCCCGCACCTTGATGCTGTCTTCCAACAACATCCTATCCCCGGCCAACGGCGAGCCGATCATCGTCCCATCCCAGGATATCGTGCTGGGGCTTTACTACGCCACTCGCGACCGTATCAACGCTCGCGGCGAAGGTATGGCATTCGCCGATATCGCTGAGGTGAAGCGTGCCTACGAATCCGGCAAGGCGGATCTGCATGCTCGCGTCCTGGCGCGCATCAAGGAATACGATCTGTCCGAGTCCGGCGAGAAGCTGGAGAAGATCACCCGCTACGAGACCACGATTGGTCGCGCCATCCTCTCCGAGATTCTGCCGGCCGGCCTGTCTTTCTCGATCATCAACAAGCCCCTCAAGAAAAAAGAGATTTCGCGCCTGATCAACGCCTGCTTCCGCCGCTGCGGTCTGAAGGAAACCGTGATATTCGCCGACAAGCTGATGCAGGCTGGATTCGGCTTGGCCACACGCGCCGGCATTTCCATCTCAATCGGCGACATGCTGGTGCCGCCACAGAAACACGAGATCATTTCCGCCGCCGAGCATGAAGTAAAGGAAATCGAGAAGCAATATACGTCCGGCCTCGTCACGGATGGCGAGCGTTATAACAAAGTGGTGGACATCTGGGGCCGTGCCGGTGATCAGGTCGCAAAAGCCATGATGGAGCAACTTTCTCATCAGGAAGTTGCCGACCGTACAGGCAAGAAGGTGGCCCAGGAATCCCTTAATTCCATCTACATGATGGCCGATTCGGGCGCTCGCGGTTCCGCCGCTCAGATCCGCCAGTTGGCGGGCATGCGTGGCCTGATGGCCAAGCCGGACGGATCCATCATCGAGGTACCCATTACCACCAATTTCCGCGAAGGCCTGAATGTCCAGCAGTACTTCATTTCGACGCACGGCGCCCGTAAGGGTCTGGCCGATACGGCCCTGAAGACTGCCAATTCGGGGTACTTGACGCGTCGCCTGGTGGACGTCACACAGGATCTGGTGGTGACTGAAGATGATTGCGGCACCAGCAACGGCTTTGCCATGAAAGCCCTCATAGAGGGCGGCGAAGTGGTTGAGGCCCTGCGCGAGCGTGTGCTGGGGCGCGTGGTCACTTCGGATGTTCTGCATCCAGAAACCCAAGACGTTCTATTCCCGACCGGGTTCCTGCTGGACGAGGACGCCGTCGAGCTGATCGAAAACCTCGGCGTGGATGAGGTGCGCGTTCGCACCCCGCTTTCCTGCGACACCCGCTACGGCCTTTGCGCCAAGTGCTATGGCCGGGATCTTGGCCGGGGCATGCTGGTCAATTCCGGCGAGGCCGTCGGCGTCATTGCAGCCCAATCGATCGGCGAGCCCGGCACCCAGCTGACCATGCGTACCTTCCACGTTGGTGGCGCTGCCTCGCGTGCGGCGGCGGCCTCCCACGTCGAAGCCAAGTCAGCTGGCACCATCCGGTTTACTCAAAACATGCGTTATGTAACCAACCCGAAAGGCGAAAAGGTGGTCATTGCCCGTTCTGCCGAGGTGTTGGTGACGGATGATCACGGACGGGAACGTGAGCGACACAAGGTGCCTTACGGAGCCATGCTGGCGGCCGATGATGGCAAACACGTCAAGGCTGGCGCCCAACTGGCCACCTGGGATCCGCATACCCGCCCAATCGTGACCGAGTATGCCGGTCTGGTCCGCTTCGAGAACGTAGAGGAAGGCGTCACCGTCACCAAGCAGATCGACGAAGTGACCGGACTGTCGACCTTGGTCGTCATCGATCCCAAGCGCAAGGCTGGCGCTGCAGCCAAGGGCTTGCGTCCTCAGGTCAAGCTGCTAACGACATCCGGAGAGGAAGTGAGGATTCACGGCACCGATCATTCGGTGACGATCACGTTTCAGGTCGGTTCCATCATTACTGTGAAGGACGGCCAGGATGTCAGCGTTGGAGATATCCTGGCGCGTATTCCCCAAGAGTCTTCCAAGACACGCGATATCACCGGCGGCTTGCCGCGGGTGGCGGAGCTTTTCGAGGCACGCTCGCCCAAGGATGCTGGCATGCTGGCGGAAGTTACCGGTACGGTGTCTTTTGGTAAGGATACCAAGGGCAAGCAGCGCTTGGTCATTACCGAACCAGATGGCACATCGCACGAATACCTGATCCCCAAGGACAAACACGTCATGGCTCACGACGGCCAGGTAGTGAACCGTGGGGAAGTCATCGTGGACGGCCCGGCCGATCCGCACGATATCCTGCGATTGAAGGGTGTCGAGGAACTGGCCCGTTACATCATCGATGAGGTGCAGGACGTTTACCGTCTTCAGGGC
>JAEUNH010000138.1 GCA_016791205.1 Rhodocyclaceae bacterium
TACGGCAACCCGAAGAAGCGCGACCGCAAGGTATTGGCCGAAGAAGTCCGCAATGGCGTGATCTCCAAGGAAGCGGCGATGCGCGACTACGGTATGACGGAACTGGAGTTGAAGTGAGAACCTTCTCGCGTTCGGGGCTTCTGGGTGATCGTGACGGCAGGGTACCCTGCTCCGCTCATGTCCCCCGCCGGCGGCCTGCGGCCTCCGCCTCCTCCTTTACTTCGCTGCGCAGGGCACCCTACCGTCACGATCCGGACGCGCCTGCGCAGGTTTTCGGTTCCAAAGCGAAGGCGCATCCCGCCCGGGGTGTCGGGTGTCCGATTCCCGGAAGTAAAGGGGGAGGGTTGGGCAAAGCCCGACCCGGAGGACATGGAGGGAATCGGACACCCGGCAACCCGGGCACGCGACACCCTCAGGAATAGAGAAATGAACTTCGACCTGACCGACGAACAAAAACAGATCCGCGACACCTTCGCGCGCTTCTGCGACGAGCGCATTGCGCCGCAGGCGGCGGCGCTGGACGAGGCGCGCGCCTTCCCGCGCGCCCTCTTCCAGGAGCTGGCAGACCTCGGCTTCTTCGGCATGCGCTACCCGGAGGACGTCGGCGGTTCCGGCCTCGCCCTCACCGAGTTCGCCCTGGCCCTCGCAGAGATCGCGCGCGGCTCGATGTCGCTCGCCGGCGCGGTGGCCATGCAGTCGCTGATGGGAACCAAGTTCCTGCACATGCTCGGCAACGCCGACATCCTCGAGCGCCTGTTCAAGCCGGCCCTGCGCGGCGAGAAGATCGGCGCCATCTGCATGACCGAGCCGAATGCCGGCTCCGACCTCGATTCCATCGCCACCACGGCGAAGAAGGTCGACGGCGGCTATGTCATCAACGGCCAGAAGACCTGGATCACCTCGGCCCCCGTGGCCGACTTCTTCACCGTCTTCGCCAAGGCCGGCGAGGAGAAGAAGCTGACCATCTTCCTCGTCGAGAAGGGCTTCAAGGGACTCATCGTCGGCCGCGAGATCCACAAGATGGGCGTCTGGGCCCTGCCCACCTCGGAGGTCGCCTTCGATGAGTGCTTCGTGCCCGACAGCCACAGACTCTCGCAGGCGGAAGGCGACGGCGAGGGCCACCTGAGGAAGACGCTGGCCGAGATCCGCATCATCACCGGCGCCATGGGCCTGGGCGTGGCGCAGGCCGCCCTCGACGAGGCGGTGCGCTACGCCGCCGAGCGCAAGCAGTTCGGCAAGCCGATCAACCGCTTCCAGGCCATCCAGTTCAAGCTCGCCGAAATGGCCACCGACCTGGAGGCGGCCCGGCACCTGGTGTACTACGCCGCCTGGCTGCGCGACGCCGGCCGGCCGCACCACAAGGAAGCCGCCATGGCCAAGCTCAACGCCACCGAGGCCGCTGCGCGCATCTGCGACCAGGCGGCGCGCGTGCTGGCCTCCTACGGCTACGCCATGGAATACCCGGTGCAGCGCTACCTGCGCGACGTGCGCTTCACGCTGATCGGCGGCGGCACCAGCGAAATTTTGAAACTCATCATTGCCAAGGAAGTATCGTCATGACGGCGCAAAAGTCGGTCTCCCCAGAACGGCGAATAAAGGTCCTCCTCGCCAAGCCCGGCCTCGACGGCCACGACCAGGGCGCCAAGGTCGTCGTGCGCGCCCTCATGGACGCCGGCATGGAGGTCATCTACACCGGCCTGCGGCAGACGCCGGAGGCGGTCGCCCGCATGGCGCTCGACGAGGACGTCGACGTCATCGCCCTGTCCAGCCTGGCCGGCTCGCACCTCCCCTTCTGCACCAAGCTGAAGCCGCTGCTGGAAGCCAG
>JAEUNH010000167.1 GCA_016791205.1 Rhodocyclaceae bacterium
GCTGTCCGGGATTTCAGACAGCCTCTTTCCTGTCCGGGGTTTCGGACAGCAGGCCGTGGGCGGCCAGTTTTTCATATAACTGGGCCCGGCTGATATGCAGCAACTTGGCGGCATTCAGCTTGACGCCGTGGGCGGCGGCGAGACCCTTGACGATCTCGGCCTTCTCGGCAGCGGCCACCGCATCCCGCAGGGCCCGCACTTCCCCCTCGATTGCCTGCGCGGCAACCGGCGCGGTCACCGGCAGGTCGTCGAAGTGCTCGGCGCCCAGAAGTCGCACATCATGCCTGGCTGCGGCCAGTTGCAGGATATTGCCGAGCTCCCGTACATTGCCCGGCCAGTGGTAGGCGGCCAGGCGGGCCAGTCCGGCGGCCGAGACCGACTTGACCGGCTCGCCGGCTTTTTCCGCGATCTGCTCGAGCAGGGCTTCGCACAGCACCGGCAGATCCTCCAGCCGCTCGCGCAGGGGCGGCAGGCGGATCGGCAGGACATTCAGGCGGTAGTAGAGGTCGGCGCGGAAGCCGCCGGCGTCGACCATGGCCTTGAGATCGCGGCTGGTGGCGGCGATCACCCGCACGTCGATGGTTCTCAGCCGGGTCGAACCGATCGGCTCGACCTCGCCTTCCTGCAGCACGCGCAGCAGCTTGGCCTGCAGCATGAGCGGCATGTCCCCCACCTCGTCGAGGAACAGCGTGCCGCCGTCGGCAAGCTGGAACTTGCCGGGGCGCGGCTTCGTGCCGGCGCCGGTATAGGCGCCCGGCTCCACGCCGAACAATTCCGACTCCAGCAGCGTCTCGGGAATGGCGGCGGCGTTGAGGCCCACCAGCGGCTTGTCGGCGCGCCGGCTGGCACCGTGGATGGCATGCGCCATCAGCTCCTTGCCGGTGCCGGTCTCGCCCAGCAGCAGGACGGTGGCGTCGCGCTCGGCGGCGCGGCGCGCCTGCTCCTTGACGTCGCGCAGCCTGGAGGAGAGGCCGACCATCTGGCTGAAGCGGTACTTGGCCTGGCGCGTTTCCGCCAGCTCGCGGCGCGCGCTGGCCAGATCGGCCTGCAATTGCTGGAACTTGGAAACGATCGGCTTGAGGGCCTGCACCCGGTCGTAGAGGATGACGCCGAGCCCGCCGATCACCGCGCCGGATTCGTCCTGCAGCGGAATGCGCGAGACCACGACCTGGCGCGAGCCGATGGCGAAGACGTCGAGCAGTTCGGCCCGTCCGCTTTCCATGACATGGCGCAGGCGGCTGTTCGGGATGACCTCCTCGACCATGCGGCCTTCGACCGGGTCGGCGCCGTTCCAGCCGATCAGCGCCTTGTACTTGTCGTTGATCCAGGTGATGCGGCCGGCCCGATCCACCACCACGGCGCCTTCGTAGAGGCTGTCGAAGAGGCGCAGCAGGGCGTTGGAGGCCAGGCTGCGGACATCGGCATCGTTGGTGAGGCCAGGGCGGGCCATGCTTTACCCCCGGGTGGGAATCGGCACATCATAGCGGCGGGCGGCGGCGGCCGCCACCCTGCGCTCAGCCGGCCTTGTTCGAATCCGCTTCGGACTTGTCCAGTTCCCGCTCCATCTCGGCATCTCCGGGAGGGGTGTAGTCGGACACGCCGGCCGGCTTCTCGACGAAGCGCGCCAGGACGATGCCGAGTTCGTAGAGCAGCCACAGCGGCACGGCCAGCATGATCTGGGAGATGACGTCCGGCGGCGTGAAGATGGCGCCGATGACGAAGGCACCGACGATGACGTAGGGCCGTGCCTCCTTCAGCTTGGCGATGCTGACCACGCCGACCTTGACCAGCACGATCACCACCACCGGCACCTCGAAGGTGACGCCGAAGGCGATGAAGGTGGTCAGCACGAAGGAGAGGTACTTGTCGATGTCGGTCATCCAGGCGACGCCCTCGGGCGCCACCGCCGACATGAACTGGAACACTGTGGGAAACACCAGCAGATAGGCAAAGGCCATGCCGGCGAAGAACAGGAAAACGCTGGCGGCGATCAACGGCAGCACCAGCTTCTTCTCGTGGGCATACAGGCCGGGGGCGACGAAGGCCCAGACCTGGAAGAGCACGTAGGGCAGGGTGACGAGGAAGGCTGTCAGCAGGGTCACCTTCATCGGCACGATGAAGACGCCGACGACGTCGGTGGCGATCATCTGGCCGCCCTTCGGCAGGGCCGAGAGCAGCGGCTGCGCCATCAGCGCATACAGCTCCTTGGCCCAGGGAAACAGGCAGACGAAGACGATGAGGACGGCGGCGAAAGCGCGGATCAGCCGTGTGCGCAGCTCGACCAGATGGGAAATGAAGGTGTCCTGCTGTTCGGACATGTCTGGCCTAGGCCGTCTTCTTCGCCGCCGGATCGGCCTCGAAGCCGAGCTCCATCTGCGGCACGGCCGGCGTATTTTCCGGTGGGGGCGGCGGCTCGAACGGTACAGAAGCCTCCACTGCCTCGGGGGCAAGGGCCGGTGCGTCGGCCTGGGCCAGCGACTGGTTCAGGGTGCTCTCCAGGCTGGTGAATTCCTGCGTCACGCTGGACTGCAGGTTGCGGGCCGAGTCCTCGACCTGCTGCTGCATCTTCTTCAGTTCATCGAGCTGGATCTCGCGGTTGATGTCCGACTTGACGTCGCCGACATAGCGCTGCAGGCGGCCGAGCAGGTGGCCGGCGGTGCGCGCCACGCGCGGCAGGCGTTCCGGCCCGATGACGACGAGCGCCACCAGGGCAATGACCATCAGCTCGGAGAACCCGATGTCGAACATGGCTGCGGAAAATGTGCGGCTAAGTGGCGTCGGAAGGCTTGCCGGCGCCCGGTCAGGACTTGGTCTTTTCCTTGACTTCGCCTTCGATGGTCTGGCCGGTCACCTGCTGGGGTGGCGCCTCGGCGGATTTCTCGGCGGCGGTGCCTTCCTTCATGCCGTCCTTGAAGCCCTTCACCGCGCCGCCCAGATCCTGGCCGACGTTGCGCAGCTTCTTGGTGCCGAAAATCAGCACGATGATCAGCAGGACGATCAGCCAGTGCCAGATGCTGAATGAACCCATTGCCTTCTCCTAAGATTTATCGCTTGAGCATGCCCGGCAGGACGTCCGGGCCGCCGATGATGTGGAGGTGCACATGATACACCTCCTGCCGTCCCACCCGTCCCGTATTGATGATGGTGCGGAAGCCGTCCGTGGCGCCCTGTTCGCGCGCCAGGCGCCCGGCGACGGACAGCATGCGGCCCAGCGCCGGCTCGTGGCCGGACTCGCATTCGTAGAGCGAGGGCACATGCGCCTTGGGGATCATGAGGAAGTGCACCGGGGCGATCGGGTTGATGTCGTGGAAGGCGAAGACGTGCTCGTCCTCGTAGATCTTCTTCGCGGGGATCTGGCCGCTCACGATCTTGCAGAAGATGCAGTCCGTCATTTAATTCTCCGTCCGGGATTTTTTCTCGTCGATGCCGGAGATCCCCTCGCGGCGATGCAGCTCGGCCAGGACGTCGTCCGGGCCCAGGCCGAAGTGGGTCAGCAGCACAAGACTGTGGAACCACAGGTCGGCGGTCTCGCGCACGATGTGCAGCAGGTCCTCGTCCTTGGCCGCCATGATGGTCTCGGCGGCCTCCTCCGCCACCTTCTTGCAGATGGCGTCGGTGCCCTTGTGGTAGAGGCTCGCCACGTAGGACGAGTCGGGTTCGGCCCCCTTGCGCTCCTTGAGCGTCTCGGCCAGTCGGTACAGCACACCGCAATCGATCATTTGTAGATCTCCTTCGGGTCCTTGAGCACCGGCTCGACGGCCGTCCACCGGCCGTCCTCCAGCTTCTGGAAAAAGCAGCTGCGCCGGCCGGTGTGGCAGGCGATGCCGCCCACCTGCTCGATCTTCAGCAGCAGCACATCGTTGTCGCAGTCGGTGCGGATCTCGCTCACCTTCTGCGCGTGGCCGGATTCCTCGCCCTTGTGCCAGAACTTCTTGCGCGAGCGCGACCAGTACACCGCCTCGCCGCACTCCAGCGTGCGGGCCAGCGACTCGCGGTTCATCCAGGCCACCATGAGGATCTCGCCGGTTTGCGCGTCCTGCGCGATGGCCGGCGCCAGGCCGTCCTTGTCCCACTTGATCTCGTTCAAAGCATTCATAGCCTTACCTCGATGCCGCGCGCGCGCATGAACTCCTTGGCCTCGCGCACCGTGTGTTCGCCATAATGAAAAATGCTCGCCGCCAGCACCGCGTCGGCATGGCCTTCGAGCACGCCCTCGGCCAGATGCGCCAGGGTGCCGACACCGCCGCTGGCGATGACCGGGATGTCGACCGCGTCGGAAATCGCCCGCGTCAGCTTCAGATCGAAACCGATCTTCGTGCCGTCGCGGTCCATGCTGGTGAGCAGGATTTCGCCGGCGCCCAGCTGCTGCACGCGGCGCGCCCAGTCGACGGCATCCAGTCCGGTGCCCTTGCGGCCGCCGTGGGTAAATACCTCCCAGCGGCCTTCGCCCGACTGCTTGGCATCGATGGCCACCACGATGCATTGCGCACCGACCTTGCCGGAGGCGTCCGCCACCAGCTGCGGGTTCTGCACCGCGGCGGTGTTCATGCTGACCTTGTCGGCGCCGGCGTTGAGCAGCCGCCGCACGTCGTCGACGACGCGCACGCCGCCCCCCACCGTCAGCGGGATGAACACCTGCTCGGCCACCTGTTCGACCACATGAATGATGATGTCGCGCTCGTCCGAGCTGGCGGTAATGTCGAGGAAGGTGAGTTCGTCGGCGCCCTGCTCGTCGTAGCGGCGGGCGATCTCGACCGGGTCGCCGGCATCGCGCAGGCCCTCGAAATTGATGCCCTTGACGACGCGGCCGGCCTTGACGTCGAGGCAGGGAATGATGCGCTTGGCAAGCATGGGGGGGGGTATCGGCGGCCGGCGGGTCAGCCGGCCTGCTTGCCGCCTTTCGAAAGCTTGTCCGCCTCGGCCTGGGCCTTCTTGAAGTCCAGCGTGCCTTCGTAGATGGCGCGGCCGGTGATGGCGCCCATGATGCCCTCGCCCTCGACCTTGCACAGGGCCTTGATGTCCTTGAGATTCGCGATGCCGCCGCTGGCGATGACCGGGATGCGCAGCGCCTGGGCCAGCCGTACCGTGGCCTCGATGTTCACGCCGCTCAACATGCCGTCGCGGCCGATGTCGGTGTAGATCACCGCCTCGACGCCGTAATCCTCGAACTTCTTCGCCAGATCGACGACGTCGTGGCCGGTCATCTTCGACCAGCCGTCGGTCGCCACCTTGCCGTCCTTGGCATCGAGGCCGACGATGATGTGGCCGGGGAAGGCGCCGCAGGCATCGTGCAGGAAGCCGGGGTTCTTCACTGCCGCCGTGCCGATGATGACGTAGGTGATGCCGTCGTCGAGGTAGCGCTCGATGGTGTCCAGATCGCGGATGCCGCCGCCCAGCTGGACCGGGATGTCGTCGCCGACCGCCGCGGTGATGGACTTGATCACCGCCTCGTTCTTCGGCTTGCCGGCAACGGCGCCGTTGAGGTCCACCAGGTGCAGGCGGCGGGCGCCCTGCGCCAGCCAGTGCTTCGCCATTGCCGCCGGGTCTTCGGAGAACACCGTGACGTCGTCCATGTCGCCCTGTTTCAGGCGCACACAGTGGCCGTCCTTGAGGTCGATCGCAGGTATCAGCAGCATAGGATGGGAGTCAGGGTGAAAGTCAGGGATTCCAGCGCATGAAGTTGCCCAACAGGGCCAAGCCGGACTGGGCGCTTTTTTCGGGATGGAATTGCACGGCGAAAATATTATCCTTCGCCACCGCGCAGGTAAAGGGGAAGCCGTACACGCTGAAGGCGGCGACCAGGGACGGCTCGCCCGCCTCGACATAGTAGCTGTGCACGAAATAGAAGCGCGAGGCGTCGGCGATGCCCTCCCAGAGAGCATGGGGTTCCGCCCGATTGACCTCGTTCCAGCCCATGTGCGGCACCTTCAGGCGGCTGCCGTCGGGCGCCACCATCCGGTCGTGGGGGAAGCGGCGCACGCACCCCGGCAGCACGCCGAGGCCAGCCACGTCGCCCTCCTCACTCGCTTCGAACAGCATCTGCAGGCCGATGCAGATGCCGAGAAAGGGCTTGTTCTGCGTCGCCGCGACGACCGCCGGGCGCAGCCCGCGCGCGTCCAGCTCGCGCATGCAGTCGGGCATGGCGCCCTGGCCGGGCACCACGACACGATCCGCCGAGGCGACGGCGGCCGGGTCAGAGGTGACCAGCACGCGCGCTTGCGGCGCAACATGCTCGATCGCCTTGGCGACCGACCGCAGGTTGCCCATGCCGTAATCGACGATGGCGACGGTGTTCATAAAAGTCAGTCTCGCCAGGACGGCGACAAGAGGCCCTAGAGCGCTCCCTTGGTGGACGGCACAGTGCCAGAAGCGCGCGGGTCGGCCTCGGCGGCCATGCGCAGCGCGCGGCCGAAGGCCTTGAACACCGTCTCGCACTGGTGGTGGGCGTTCTCGCCGCGAATGTTGTCGATGTGCAGCGTGACCTGGGCGTGATTGACCAGCCCCTGGAAGAATTCCTGGGTCAGGTCGACGTCGAACGCGCCGATCATGGCCCGGCTGAATTCGACGTTGAAGAACAGGCCGGGGCGGCCGGAGAAGTCGACCACCACGCGCGACAGGGCCTCGTCGAGCGGCACGTAAGCATGGCCGTAGCGGCGGATGCCCTTCTTGTCGCCGACGGCCTTCGCCAGCGCCTGGCCGAGCGTGATGCCGACATCCTCCACCGTGTGGTGGGCGTCGATGTGCAGGTCGCCCTTGGCGGAGACCTCGAGGTCGATCATGCCGTGGCGAGCCACCTGGTCGAGCATGTGCTCGAGGAAGGGCACGCCGGTGGCGAGCTTCGCCTGGCCGCTGCCATCGAGGTTGAGGCGGACGGTGATTTCCGTCTCCAGGGTCTTGCGCGAGATTTCGGCTTGCCGCATGGCGGTCGCTACAACAAAAGTGATTCAGGACTGCATGATAACATTGGATTTTCCCTCTGGCAGAACAGCCTCAGCATGAACCGTTACTGGAGCGCCGTCGTCAGCAAGCTGACCCCTTACATTCCCGGCGAGCAGCCGAAACTGCCGAACCTGGTCAAGCTGAACACCAACGAGAACCCCTACGGCCCCTCGCCGAAGGTGCTGGAAGCCTTGCGCGCCGAAACCGGCGACACCCTGCGCCTCTATCCCGATCCGAATGCCGACCGCCTCAAGGACGCCGTGGCGGCCTATTTCGGCGTGTCGCCAAAGCAGGTCTTCGTCGGCAACGGCTCCGACGAGGTGCTGGCCCACGTCTTCCTCGGTCTGCTCAAGCATGAAAAGCCGGTGCTGTTCCCGGACATCACCTACAGCTTCTACCCGGTGTATTGCGGGCTCTACGACGTCGCCTATGAGACCGTGCCACTGACCGAGGCCTTCGAGATCCGGTCGGGAGATTACGCGCGG
>JAEUNH010000205.1 GCA_016791205.1 Rhodocyclaceae bacterium
CGGCCTTCTACGACGCGCTGGAGCGCGCCGACCTCGAGGCCATGATGGCCATCTGGGCCGAGGACGAGGAGGTCACCTGCACCCATCCCGGCGGCGAGCGCCTGGCCGGTTTCGCCGCGGTGCGCGAGGGCTGGCGCCAGGTCTTCGCCGGCCTGCAGCGGGCCAGCGTGCGCGTCACCGACAGCGTGCACCGCCAGGGCATCCTGCTGGCCCTGCACAGCGCGCACGAGCACTACTCGGTGGCGGGCGAGGAGGCGGCGCGCCCGCCGGTGATCGCCAGCAACGTCTATGTGCGCGGCGCCCAGGGCTGGCACCTGCTCTCGCGCCACGCCTCCGGCGCCCCGGCGGCGGTCAACGCCGACGTCTCCGCGACGCTGCATTGACCCCCTACCGCGCCCCCGCCTGGCTGCCCGGCGGCCATGCGCAGACGATCTGGCCGGTGCTGCGCAAGCCCGCCCCGCCGCCCTACCGGCGCGATCGCTGGGAAACCCCGGACGGCGATTTCATCGACGTAGACTGGCTCGCCATGCCGCAGGCAGCAGATGCGCCGCTGGTGGTGCTCTTCCACGGGCTCGAAGGCAGCTCTGCCAGCCACTACGCCGCCGCCCTGATGCATGCGCTCGCCGAGCGCGGCTGGGGCGGCGCGGTGCCGCACTTCCGCGGCTGCTCGGGCGAACCGAACCGGCTGCCGCGCGCCTACCACTCGGGCGATTCGGCCGAGATCGACTGGATCCTGCGCCGCCTGCGCGACCGGTTCCCGCAGCGGAGCCTTTTCGCGGCCGGCGTCTCGCTGGGCGGCAACGCCCTGCTGAAATGGGCCGGCGAGCAGGAAGGCGGCGCCTGCGATGTCGTGCAGGGCCTCGCCGGCATCTGCGCGCCGCTCGACCTTGCCGCCGCCGGTCGGGCGCTGCAGCAAGGCTTCAGCCTGGTGTACGCCAAGCGTTTCCTGGCGACCTTGAAGGTCAATGCCGGCGCCAAGCTGGAACGCTATCCCGGCCTCTTCGACGCGGCGCGCATGCAGGCGGCGCGCAACCTCCACGAGTTCGACGACATCGTCACCGCGCCGCTGCACGGCTTCCGCGACGCCGCCGACTACTGGCGCCGCGCCAGCAGCAAGCCCTGGCTCGGCGGCATCCGCCTGCCGGCGCTGGTGCTCAACGCGCTGAACGACCCCTTCCTGCCGCGCCAGGCCCTGCCCGCCCCGCGGCAGGTCGCCGCCTCGGTGAGGCTCGACTATCCCGAGGGCGGCGGCCATGTCGGCTTCGTCAGCGGACCGTTCCCGGGCCGGCTGGGGTGGCTGCCGCAGCGGCTGCTGGCGCATTTCGATACCCTGCGGTAATCCCGCCGTCTCACGACGGTGAGATAATGCGGCATCCTTCATCGAGAGTCTTCGCCATGCCCATCCCCGCCCCCGAAATCTTCAAGGCCTACGACATCCGCGGCATCGTCGGCAGGACGCTGACCCGCGATTCCGTCTTCCAGATCGGCCGCGCCATCGGTTCGGAAGCGCGCGAGCGAAAAGTGAAGACCGTCGTCGTCGGCCGCGACGGACGCCTCTCCGGCCCGGAACTGTCGCAGGCGCTGATGGAAGGCCTCTGCGCCAGCGGCGTCGACGTCGCCGACATCGGCATGGTGCCCACCCCGCTCGGCTACTTCGCCGCCCATCATCTCAAGACCGGCAGCGCGGTGATGGTCACCGGCAGCCACAACCCGCCCGACTACAACGGCTTCAAGATCATGCTCGGCGGCGACACCCTGCACAGCACCGCCATCACGGCGCTGCGCACGCGGCTCGTCGAAGGGCGCCTCGCCACGGGCAGCGGCAGGATCAGGCAGGTGGATGTGCGCAAGGATTACCTCGAGCGCATCGTCGCCGACGTGAAACTCTCGCGACCGATGAAGATCGTGGTCGACTGCGGCAACGGCGTCGCCGGCGCCATTGCGCCGGAACTGTTCCGCCGCATGGGCTGCGAGCTGGTCGAGCTCTACTGCACGGTGGACGGCACCTTCCCCAACCACCATCCCGATCCCTCCAAGCCGGAGAACCTGAAGGACGTCGTCCGCGCCCTGCGCGAGACCGACGCCGAGCTGGGGCTGGCCTTCGACGGCGACGGCGACCGCCTCGGCGTGGTGACCAAGCGGGGCCAGATCGTCTATCCGGACCGCCAGCTGATGCTCTTCGCCGCCGATGTGCTGACGCGCAAGCCGGGCGCGCAGATCATCTACGACGTGAAGTGCTCGCGCAACCTGGCGCGCGCGATCCGCCACCAGGGCGGCGTGCCGCTGATGTGGAACACCGGCCACGCCCTGATCAAGGCCAAGCTGAAGGAGACCGGCGCCCCGCTCGCCGGCGAGATGAGCGGCCACACCTTCTTCAAGGAGCGCTGGTACGGCTTCGACGACGGCCTCTACGCCGGCGCCCGCCTGCTGGAGATCGTTTCGCGCTGGCAGGACGCCAACTGGCCGCTGGAACACCTGCCCGACGCCGTGTCCACCCCCGAGCTCAACGTCAAGATGCGCGAGGGCGAGCCGCACGCCCTCATCGCCGCGCTGCGCAACTCGGCGCGCTTCGAGGGCGCGCAGGAGGTCATCACCCTCGACGGCCTGCGCGTGGAGTATGCCGACGGCTTCGGCCTGATGCGCGCTTCCAACACCACGCCGGTGCTGGTGCTGCGCTTCGAGGCCGACGACGCAAAGGCGCTGGCGCGCATCCAGGCCGACTTCCGCCGCGTGCTGCGCCGGGCACGGCCGGACCTGCTGCAGGCATTTTGAGG
>JAEUNH010000218.1 GCA_016791205.1 Rhodocyclaceae bacterium
CCGCGCGGCGTGGGGCTGACTTATTGATCGTCGGGCAGGGGCTTTTCGTTTTCCGGCACGCGGTACTCCTCCGCCGCCCAGGCGCCCAGATCGATGTTGCGGCAGCGTTCCGAACAGAACGGACGAAAGACACTTTCGGGAATCCACGGCACCGGCTTGCCGCAGGTGGGGCAGTTGACGCTGCGCGGCTGAGAAACCTGCGTCACGACACCTACAGGTTGCAGAACGTCATTTCAAAAACGACGTCGCTGTCGGCCTGGCGCGGACGGGCATCGGTGCCGGGGGTGGTGAAGCGGATGTTGAGGGCGTACTTGTTGGCGCTGATCTCGGGCACGTAGGGTTCGTTGCGCTTCAGGCGCAGGCGCACCATCTGGGCGGTGCGGCCGCCGAGCATGAGCTGGTAGGCGCCGTGCTGCGCCACCTGCTCTTCCTGACGGCCCGAGGCACGCAGCAGGCGCAGCACGATGGCCAGTCCGTCGCGGATCGGCAGCATCGGATTGAGCCAGCCGGCGAGGTCGCGGCTGCGCACCTGGGGTTCCCGGTGCAGCCAGAAATGGTAGGAGGGCAGGTCGAATTCGCAGACGCCGCCCGGTATCGAGGCGCGGCTCTTGATGCTCATCAGCCAGTCGTTCTCGCGCAGGTAGTGGCCGATCTTGCCCTGCATGTTGAGCAGCGCCGCGGATGCCTGCTCAATCTCGTAGAGCGCGCCGGAGAGCGCAGCCTCGGAGATGTCGGGATTGTTGCGGAAGGACAGCAGGATCTGGCGCTGGCGCTCGAGTTCCTGCACCAGGTCGAACTTCAGGTCGGCACGGCTGGCGACATCGAGGATCTCGAACAGCGTCACCAGCGCGATGTGATGCTCCTGGGCACCCTCAGAGCCGATGAAGTGGCCGGTCTTGTCGAAGAGGTCCTCCAGGCGCAGCAATGTGCGAATGCGCTCGTTGAGAGGATATTCGTAGGTGATCACGCCACGCCGTGCCGTCGGGTAAATTCGGGCAATTCTGACCTATTCCCCGACAAAGCACAACAAGAACCTCCCGGAAACCTATGAAACTGCGGCCATTTCCAGATAGCGCCGGTGCAGGACCTCGATTCGGGGAGCGAGTGCGGCCAGATTTCCGCCGTTGTCGATGACATCGTCGGCCACGGCCAGCCGGGCCTTTCGATCGACCTGCGCCGCCATGATGGTGCGCGCCTCTTCGGCAGAAAGTCCGCTCCTGGCCATGACCCGCGCCTCCTGCACCGCTTCCGGGCAATCCACCACTGCCACCCGCTGGACGCGATTGCGGTAAGCGCCGGATTCGACCAGCAGCGGCACCACCAGCACGACATAGGGGGCTTGCGCCGCCGCGCAGCGCCTGTCGGCCTCGTCGCGGATCATCGGGTGAAGGATCGCCTCCAGGCGCGCCCTGGCCGCCGCATCGGCGAAGACGCTGCGGCGCATGGCGGCGCGGTCGAGCGCGCCTCGCGCGTCGATGACCGCGTCGCCGAAGGCGGCCCGGATCGGCGCGATGGCGGCGCCGCCGGGCGCGGTCAGCTCGTGGGCGATGGCGTCGGTGTCAACCACTGCGGCACCGAGCTTCTCGAACAGCGAGGCGGCGGCGCTCTTGCCGCTGCCGATGCCGCCGGTCAGGCCGACGAGGAAGGTCATGGAGTGGCCGGCGGACAGTCGCCAGGAGCCGGTGCATTCAACTCCGCAGGCAGGTCGGCCAGCGCCTTGTTCAGGCGTTCGGCCGGACCGCGCGCCTCGACCAGGACCCGGTCGCCGGGCGACTCGCGCACCTGGATGCGCGCCGATTTGACGCCCTTCTTCGCCAGGCTGTCGAGGTAATCGCGGGCGCCCTCCTCGCTCTTGAAGAGTCCCAGCGAAAGCGCGTACTGGTTCGGGCCATCCTCGCGCACCACGTAGAAATCCTTGATGCGCAGCTTGGACAGTTCGGCGGCCTTCTTGTCGGCCTGGGCGCCGTTTGGCAAGGGCGGGATGTACACCCACCAGGATCGCGGTTCCGTCAGGGGGCGGCGCGCGACCTTGAGATCGGCATCGCGCGCGCCGATCAGGGCGACGAGGATCTGCGCATCGGAATCGGCGAGGCCGGCAAAAGCCCGGCATTCCTCGCGGGCGGGCTGCGGCAGCCTCAGCGGCGGCACGCCCCGGGAGACGACGCGGAGCTTGTCGGGCGCGATCTGGGCGGTCAGCCGCTCCGCCTCGCCGCCGACGCTGCGGGGGCCGAAATAGCCCTGCCCCCAGGCGAACAGCAGCAGGTTGCCGAGCACCAGCAGGAAGAACGTGGTGCGCAGAACCTGCATGCCGTCCTTTCAGCCCGGGTCAGGCGGCGATCTTGGGCAGGCGCTTGAGGGCCTCCTTGACCGCTTCTTCCGGATAGTCGTAGTCCACCAGTTCGCCGGCGAAGTATTTGTCGTACGACGCCATGTCGAAGTGGCCATGCCCGGACAGGTTGAAGAAGAGGGTCTTCTTCTCGCCGCTCGCCTTGCAGCGCAGCGCCTCGTCGATGCAGGCGCGGATGGCGTGGCAGGACTCCGGCGCCGGGATGATGCCCTCGGCGCGGGCGAATTGCACGCCGGCCTCGAAGGTGGCGATCTGCGGCACCGCCACCGCCTCGATCAGGCCCTCGTTGTAGAGCTGGCAGACCAGCGGCGAATCGCCGTGGTAGCGCAGGCCGCCGGCGTGGATCGAGGGCGGCATGAAGTCGTGGCCGAGGGTGTACATCTTCATCAGCGGGGTGTAGCCGGAGACGTCGCCGAAGTCGTAGGCATAGACGCCCTTGGTCAGGCTCGGACACGATGACGGCTCGGCCGCCACCAGGCGCACCTTCTTGCCGGCCGCCTTGTCGGCGAGGAAGGGGAAGGCGGTGCCGGCGAAGTTGGAGCCGCCGCCGCAGCAGGCGAACACCATGTCGGGATAATCGCCGACCTTCTCGAACTGCTTCTTGGCTTCCAGGCCGATCACCGTCTGGTGCAGGCAGACGTGATTGAGCACCGAGCCGAGGCTGTAGTTGGTGTCCTTGCGCGAGGCCGCTTCCTCGACCGCCTCGGAGATCGCCAGGCCGAGCGAGCCGGGGTTGTTCGGGTCCGCCGCCAGCGCGGCGCGGCCGGCGTTGGTCATGTCGGTGGGCGAGGCGTAGACCTCCGCGCCCCAGGTCTGCATCATCGAGCGGCGGAAGGGCTTCTGGTTGTAGCTCACCTTCACCATGTAGACGCGCACCTCGATGCCGAACATCTGGCCGGCGTAGGAGATCGAGGAGCCCCATTGGCCGGCGCCGGTTTCGGTGGTCAGGCGGGTGATGCCGACCATCTTGTTGAAGAAGGCCTGCGGCACCGAGGTATTGACCTTGTGCGAGCCGGCCGGGCTGACACCCTCGTACTTGTAGTAGATCTTCGCCGGCGTGCCGAGCATCTGCTCGAGGCGGCGGGCGCGGAACATCGGTGTCGGACGCCACTGCTTGTAGATCTGGCGCACTTCTTCGGGAATCGGGATCCAGCGCTCGCCGGACATTTCCTGCTCGAGCAGCGGGCCGGGGAAGATGGCCAGCATCTGCTCGGGCGTGACCGGATTGCCGTCCGGCGCCAGCGGCGGCAGGGGCGGCTTGGGCATGTCGGCGACGACGTTGTACCAGTGGGTCGGAATGTCTGCTTCGTTGAGCAAAATCTTGATGTCGGACATCTTGTTTCTCCTCGTGGTGTGGATTTTGATTCGGGCGGCCGCGCTCTCCCTGCATTCTCCTCCCGGACGCGCCCGGCGGAATCACCTTAGTCCAATTACGGGGAAAATAATAGCCCGGGTATACTGCATACACAAGCGCCTTTTTGGTCGGGATCGGCCATCAAACGGGGCGGAGTCCTCGACTTATAAGCTGCTCACCAGCGCATCCTGACCGCGTACTCCAGGGTGGCCTTGCCGGCCGCGGGCACATTCACCAGCCAAACCGCGGAATGGGCGTCGCCCTTAGTGTGCTTCTGGCTCTCCGCGACCATTTCCCAGTCGCCCGGCACCGGCTCGACCACCTTGACCGTCACTGCGATGTCCTTGGCGTTGGCCAACTCGATGCTGTAGGCGCTCTCGTAGACCCGGTCGGCAACCTTGCGGAAGCTCGTCTGCTTGCGCGCCGCCTTGAGGTCGAAGGCGTCGCCCAGCTTGAGCCTCACCACCTCGTTCTTCGCCGTATGGTCGATGCGGTCCTCGCCGATGAACAGCGCATTGCCCCGGGAGTCTTTCTTGTACACCCGCACGATGCCCTTCGGCAGCGGCTGGCCGAGTTCGCCGCCCTTGTTGTCGAACTCGACGAAGACCGCCACCTTGTGCTGGCGGCCGAGGTCGGACTGGGCGCCGCGGTAGTACCAGTCCTGCCCGGCCAGGCGATATTCCTTGCGCACCGGCACGGCGGCGGCGGAGAGCAGCGCCACCTGCTTGGTCTGGTTGTCGAGGATCGTGGTCGGGCGGTTGAGCGAATACAGGTGGTACTCGAAGAGCTGCTCGCGGGCCATCTCGGCGGCGGGCGCCGCCGCCACGGCCTTGGCGGCGAACTGCTGGGTGCGCATCTCGTCGCGCACGCGATTCACGTCGCCGGCGACGAGCTGCAGGCGGGCGTTCTCGTAGCTCGCGCCGCTCTGGTTGGTCAGCGTCACCCAGCCGGCGAGATCCAGCTTCGACTCGTCGCCGGCGAGTTCCGCCACGTAGTCGGCGCGCCAGGACAAGCCGCCGGAAAGATACGACAGCTCCGCCGCCTGGCGGCCGCCGGCGGCGCTCTCCAGCTGCACCACCAGGGTCGGCCGGTCGCGCAAATTGGGCGGGATCGACCCGTAGGCGATGCGGCCCGGCACGCCGCTCTCGATGCGGTCGGCGTACTTCAGCACCACCCCGCCGTTGGTGGCCAGCACCTCGGCCGGCTCGCGCGTCTCGGCGCCGGTGGCCGGGTTGGTCCTGATCACCGTGACGCTGCGGCCGACGTACTTTTCCAGCAGCTTCTGCGGCGTCAGCAGGTCGAAGTCGAAGTTCTGCTCGATCAGGCGCAGGCTGCCGCCGCCCAATGCGCGCAGGCTGGCCGTCTCCGGCCGCATCTTGGCGCTGACGTCGCGCAGGGCGATGCTGTTGGCGCCGCGCTCGAAGGGGATGCGCCGCACTTCCTTGATCAGCGCCAGCGAATCGTTGTAGATGGTGACGGCGACTTCCTCGCGGTCCTCGGCGCGGCTGATCTTCTCGGCGGCGAAGGCGGATAGGGAAAAGGCGGCAAGGATGGCCAGCGCAAGCGCGCGGCGCGGTGTGCGGATGTTCATGGCTACTCCAGTGGTTGTGACAGCCGTGTTAACGCGGCGAGCAGGGCAATGGGGTCAGTCCATCCGCGCCAGGCCCTCCAGCACCAGGTTGTCCACCCTGCGCTTGGGCACCCGCAACAGCTCGAAAAACTGCCCGGCGGCACCGCCGCTCACCAGGCAGATCGCGCCGGGCAAGGCAGCTACCTGCTCGTACATGCGCTCGACGGCGCCGGCCTGGGCATGCAGGCAGCCGCTGACGATGGCGTCCATGGTGTTGCGCGGCAGGCCGGCGAAGCGCCCTTCGGCCAGCGGCAGTTGCGCGGTGCCGGAGGCCAGCGCGCGGCCCATCAGCTCGACGCCGGGCAGGATCAATCCGCCCTGGAAGTTGCCTTCGGTATCGAGCACGTCGGCGGTGGTCGCGGTGCCGGCGCAGACGACCAGGCAGGCGCCGGCGTGCAGGGCGCGGGCGCCGACCAGCGCCGCCCAGCGGTCGGCGCCCAATTGCTCGGGGGGGTCGTAGAGACTGCAAACGCCGTGCTGCGCAGACCGACTTTTCGCCCATAGCAGAGGCAGGCCGAGCGAGGCCACCGCCGCCGCCACCGCCTCGCCCACCTGCGGGCCCGCCACGTTGGCGGCGACGGCCCGCGCGGCGCGCGGCTGGGCCGCCAGCAGTCCGGCCAGCGCCGGCAGTTCGGCGTAGTCGAGCAGGCCCTGGGCCAGCCAGCGGGCACCATCGTGTACGCCCCATTTCAGGCGGCTGTTGCCGCAGTCGATGGCCAGGATCATGCCGGCCTCAGGGATACATCGCCGCTGACGATGCGGCGCAGGCCCGCTTCGGTGTCGAGCAGCAGGGCGCCGTCGGCGTCCACCCCGACCGAGCGGCCCTCGACCGGCGCGGCGCCCTCGGCGAGGATGCGGACGAGCTGTCCGGCATGGACATTGCGCGCCAGCCATTCATCGGCCAGGACGGCGAATCCGGCGCGCTCGAACTCGTCGAGCAGGGACAAGAGGGCATTGAGCAGGGCGGCCAGCAGCAGGTTGCGCGAAGGCGCATGGGGCATCACGCTGTCGAGGGATCCGGCGCGGATCTCCAGCGCCTCGGCGATGGCGCGCGGCAGGCGCAGATTGAGGCCGATGCCGATGACCGCGATATGGCATCCGCCGGCGGTCACCGTCTCGACCAGGATGCCGCCCAGCTTGGCGCCATCGGCCAGGATGTCGTTGGGCCACTTCAGGCCGATGCCGGCCGCGCCCAGGCCTTCCAGCGCGCGGGCGACCGCCACCCCGGCGGCCAGGCTGAGTCCGGCCGGCGCGGGCAGGCCGGGCGGAAAACGCCAGAGCAGCGAGAAGGTCAGGCTGTCGGCGGGTGCGGACAACCAGCCGCGGCCGCGGCGGCCGCGCCCCGCGGTCTGCGCCTCGCAGACCGCCACGCTGCCGGAAGGGGCGCCCTGCTGGACTGCGTCCAGCAGCAGGGTATTGGTCGATTCGCAGCGGTCAATGATCTCCAGCCTGAAGCGGGCAGGCTTGTCCAGCGCGGCGGCGATGACATCGGCGTTGAAAGGATCGGCAGTGTTGGCGCGCATGCAGGACAGCTCCCGGAATCGGCGCCCGATCAAGATCGATTTCCGTCGTGACTTGAAGGGCTTGCTCGACTAAACTTAAAGAATGTTATCAAATACCCGAAAGGTCCGCCCGCAGTGTCCGGCGCTGCTTCTGGCCGCTTCGATTCTGGCCGCCGGCTGCAGCACTTCGCCGACCAGCGGGCGCGCCCAATTCAACATCCTGCCGGCGCCGCTGGAATCCAGGGTTTCCGATCTGCGCTTCAGCGTCAAGACCGAGCTGGGTACCGGCGACTACTGCCGCGACACGGAGGGCCCCTGCGCCATCCGCGAGGAGGCCGAGAAACTGGCGGGGCGCCTCTCCCCGATCGCCGAACGGCTCGGCGCCGTGGCCCCGCAGCTCAGCCCGGAGCTAGTCACCCGCGTGCCGCGCGTCGAAGTCTTCGTCTTGCCCAGCGAATCCGCCTCGGTGCGTTCCAGCGGCGGCGGCAAGATCGCGGTCGATGCCGGCCTCGGCAAGCTGGGCCTGTCGGATACCGATCTGGCCCTGGCCCTGGCGCGCGAATTCGGCCGGCTGGCCTCGGCGCATCACCGCGAAAGCACCTCGGCGGGCCTGGCGGTCTCGCTGGTGGCCGGCTCGCCGCTGGTCGGCACCTACCTCGCCACCTCCATCCTCGCCGACATCCTGTTTCCGATGGGCTCCCTCGTCAAGCTGGGCATCTCCCTGCTCGGTTCCGTGGGCACCGAACAACTGGTGGAAGCCTCGCAGCAAGAGGAAGCGGACGATTTCGCCGGCAAGCTGATGCTGGCCGCCGGCTATGACCTGCGCGAACTGGCCGCTGCCAGGTCGAGCGCGCCCGAGAGCGGCCTCAAGATCGGCTGGCTGCCGGGCTATTTCACCTCCCGCGCCCGGGTCGCCGGCATGGCACCGCCCGCCGAGTCTGCAACCGGGGCCGTAGCCAGCCAGGAACCGGTGTCGGACGGCAAGGCCGAGGCAGCCGCCGCACCCGCCGGGCCAGTTGCCTCGGCGCCTGCGAACCTGACGGCGCCTGATCCGGCGCAGCCCCCCCATGGCGATGCCCGCCAGGAGCCGCCGCAGGAAGTCAAGGCCGAGACGGTGGCAACGACGCCAGAGGCCTCGGCCGAAACGCCTGTCGCGCCATCCGGGATCAAGGTGGAAATTGCGCCGCCGCCCGAGGCCGGTTCCGAAGCGGCTGCGGCCCCGGCTCCGCCGGAGGCAAAGAACGAGGTGGCTTCATCGATGCCTCTGACGCCCGCAGCCATTGTTCAGCCGGAACCCGCGCCGACGGCAAAAGCGGAGACGACCGAGGCATCGGTGGCCGAGGAAGATCCGCCCAAGGCCGTGCCTGCCGTAAAAAAGAACGCGAAAAAAGCGGTCGTCAAGAAAGCCAAGAAACCCCGCAAGCCGACGAAGAAAATCGTCCGGCGCTAAATTCAGCCTTCCCCCGGCGGCGGCGCATCGCCGTTTTCCATCCCCAGTTCCTGGATCTTGCGGGTGATGGTGTTGCGGCCGATGCCGAGCATCTGCGCCGCCTCGATGCGCCGTCCGGCCGAGGCCAGCAGGGCATGACGGATCAGGATGCGTTCGAATTCCCGCGCCAGGGCCTCCCATACCGCGCCGGGGCGCCCCGCCAGCAGGCGATCAGCCTCGGCGCCGAGCGCCACCTTCCAGTCCGCCTCGGTCTCGCGCGGCGCCTGTTCGCGCAGTTCCAGCGGCAGGTCGGCGATCTCGATCGCCTGCCCCGGCGCCATCACGGTCAGCCAGTGGCAGAGGTTCTCCAGCTGGCGCACGTTGCCGGGGAAGACCAGCGCCGAGAGGAACTTCAGCGCCGCCTCGGAAACCCTTTTCGGCTCGACGCCGAGTTCCTGCGCGCTCTTAGACAGGAAATGCCTGGTCAGCAGCGGGATGTCCTCGCGCCGCTCGCGCAGCGGCGGCAGACGCAGGCGGATGACGTTGAGGCGGTGGAACAGATCCTCGCGGAACAGGCCCTGCTTGACGCGTTCGTCGAGGTTCTGGTGGGTGGCGGCGATGACGCGCACGTTGGCCTTGAGCGGCTGGTGGCCGCCGACGCGGTAGAAGTTGCCGTCGGAGAGCACCCGCAGCAGGCGCGTCTGCAGTTCCGCCGGCATGTCGCCGATCTCGTCGAGGAACAGCGTGCCGCCCTCGGCCTGCTCGAAGCGGCCGCGGCGCATGGCGGTGGCGCCGGTGAAGGCGCCGCGCTCGTGGCCGAACAGCTCGGATTCGAGCAGGTCGCGCGGGATCGCCGCCGTGTTGATGGCGACGAAGGGCTTGTCGGCGCGCGGGCTGTGGCGATGCAGGGCGCGGGCGACGAGCTCCTTGCCGGTGCCGGACTCGCCGTTGATCAGCACCGTGGCGTGCGATTGCGACAGGCGGCCGATGGCGCGGAACACCTCCTGCATCGAGGCCGCCTTGCCGAGAATTTCCGGCGCCATGGCGGCCGCTTCGGGCACCGCCTCCTGCCGCGTCGACTCGTCGATGGCCCGGCGCACCAGATCCAGCGCCTGGTCGATGTCGAAGGGCTTGGGCAGGTACTCGAAGGCCCCGCCCTGGAAGGCCGACACCGCGCTGTCGAGATCCGAATAGGCGGTCATGATGATCACCGGCAGGCCGGGAAAGCGCGCCTTCATCTTCTGCAGCAGCGAAAGGCCCGATTCGCCCGGCATGCGAATGTCCGAGACCAGGACCTGCGGCGGCGGCGCACCGGCATCGAGCGTGGCCAGCGCCTCGGCCGCCGAGCCGAAGCTCTTGAAGGGAATTTCCTCCCGCCCCAGCGCCTTCTCGAAGACCCAGCGGATGGAGCGGTCGTCGTCGATGATCCAGACGGAGTTCATTGTGTTTCCTGGTAGGGGTGGGTCAGGGGCAGCATCACGGTGAAGCAGGTGCGGCCGGGACGGCTGTCGACTTCGATGCTGCCATGATGCTGCTGGATGAAGTTCTGCGCCAGCGTCAGCCCCAGCCCGCTGCCGCCCGGGCGGCCGGATACCAGGGGATAGAACATCTGTTCGCGGATCGTCTCGGGAATGCCAGGGCCGTCGTCGATGACCTGCAGCTCCAGCGCCAGGCGGTAGCGACGCTTGGCCAGCGTGACCTGGCGCAGGGCGCGGGTGCGCAGCACGATCTCGCCACGACCTTCCAGCGCCTGGGCGGCATTGCGCACGATGTTGAGGATGGCCTGGATCAGCTGCTCGCGATCGCCGGTCACATCGGGAATGCTGGTGTCGTAGTCGCGGCGGAGATCGACATCGGGGAACTCGGCCTGGATCAGGGCCCGCACCCGCTCCAGTATCTCGTGGATGCTGACCGGCTGCGGCTGCATCAGGCGGTGCGAACTGAGCAGGCGGTGCATCAGCTCCTGCAGGCGGTCGGCCTCCTTGATGATGACCTGGGTGTACTCGTGCAGTTGCGGGCTGGACAGCTCGCGCTCGAGCAGCTGCGCCGAGCCGCGAATGCCGCCGAGCGGATTCTTGATCTCATGGGCCAGGTTGCGGATCAGCTCGCGGTTGGCCTGCTGCTGTTCGGCCAGGCGCTCTTCCCGCGCCGTCTTCAACTGGGTGTCGAGGGGGCGGAATTCCAGCAGCAGCCGGGTGCGGCCGGCTTCCACCGGGGTGACCGTGCAATCGAGGTGCAGGGGCTGGGCGCCATGGCGATGCACCGTCAGGTTCTGCCCGGTGTAGCTCCAGTTGTTGGCCAGCGCATTGTCGAGCGCCGCCGCCAGGCCCGGCGGCTCGCCCAGCAGCTGGGCCAGAGGGCGGTGCAGCAGCTGGCGAGCGCTGATGGCGAAGAGGTTTTCAGCCGCCGGATTGAGATACTGGATGACCAGCCCGCCATCGAGCAGGATCACCGCCGAGGAAAGCAGATCAAGGCCGGCAAACGCCGTGAAGGAGAGTTTTTCCGCTGCGGTCATGCTCATAGGGTAGCAAAAACCGCACCATCGGGCCGCCGGGCTATCTGAGGTTGCCGATTTCCTTTTTCAGCGCCTCGATGTTGCGCTCGTGCAGGGCGACCTTGTCCTTGTAGGGTTGCAGGCGATCCAGCACCCGCTGGTAATTGCGCTCGTCGCCGGTGCGGACCGCCTCCTGCTCGGCCAAGGCCTTCCTGGCCTCGTCCAGCATCTTCTGTTCGGTGGCAAGTTCCTGGTCGAGTATCTTGCGCCGGTCGTTGTCGCGGGCCTTCTGGGTATCGGCATCGACTTTCGGGAAGCCGGAAGGAGACGGCGCGTTCGAGGCGCGGCCCGGGACGGTGGACACCCGCTGGTCGCGGCTGAGTGCCGTGCACTTGGCCTTGGACGACGGCTTGGCATTGGTGTAAGTCACATGGCCATCGTCGTCCACACACTTATAGACGTCGGCCAGGACCACTGACGGGATCAACAAGAGGCCCGCCAGCAGTATTAAATTTTCCAATTTTTTCATAGTGTTCCGCCCGGAAATCCAGAACCCGCCTTAAGTGTATGCGAAGACTCGCTTATTTACAAACGCTTTTGCAGGGCGGCAAGTGCACAAAAAAGGACGGCCGCAGCCGTCCTTTTTCGAAGCCAGCCGAAATTACAGGCTGTAGTACATGTCGTACTCGACCGGATGGGTGGTCATGCGGAAGCGGGTGACCTCCTCCATCTTCAGCTCGATGTAGGCATCGATCATCTCGTTGGAGAAGACGCCGCCGCGGGTCAGGAACTCGCGGTCCTTGTCGAGATAGTCCAGCGCCTGGTCGAGCGAGGAGCAGACGGTCGGGATCTTGGCATCCTCTTCCGGCGGCAGGTCGTAGAGGTTCTTGTCGGCCGGATCGCCCGGGTGGATCTTGTTCTGGATGCCATCCAGGCCGGCCATCATCATGGCCGTAAAGCCCAGGTAGGGGTTGCAGGTGGGGTCCGGGAAGCGCACTTCGATGCGGCGCGCCTTGTCGCTCTGCACGTAGGGGATGCGGATCGAGGCGGAACGGTTTCGCGCCGAGTAGGCCAGTTTGACCGGGGCCTCGAAGCCGGGCACCAGGCGCTTGTAGGAGTTGGTGCCAGGGTTGGTGATGGCGTTGAGCGCACGGGCGTGCTTGATGATGCCGCCGATGTAGTAGAGGGCGAACTCCGACAGGCCGGCATAACCGTTGCCGGCGAAGAGGTTCTTGCCGCCCTTCCAGATCGACTGGTGCACGTGCATGCCGGAACCGTTGTCGCCAACGATCGGCTTGGGCATGAAGGTGGCGGTCTTGCCGTAGCTGTGCGCCACGTTGTGCACGCAGTACTTCAGCACCTGGGTCCAGTCGGCGCGGCGCACCAGGGTGTTGAAGAGGGTGCCGATCTCGCACTGGCCGGCGGTGGCCACTTCGTGGTGATGCACTTCCACCTCGACGCCGCAGGCTTCCAGCGCCAGGCACATGGCGGCACGGATGTCGTTCAGGCTGTCGACCGGCGGCACCGGGAAATAGCCGCCCTTGACGGTGGGACGGTGCCCGATGTTGCCGCCCTCGAACTTCTCGGCGGAGGCCCAGGCGGCTTCCTCGGAGAACACCTTGCTGTAGGAGCCGGACATGTCGACGTTCCACTCGACGGAATCGAAAATGAAAAACTCGGGTTCCGGGCCGAAGTAGGCGGTGTCGCCCAGGCCGGTGGATTTCAGATAAGCCTCACCGCGCTTGGCGATGGAGCGCGGGTCGCGGTCGTAGCCCTTGCCGTCGGCCGGCTCGACCACGTCGCAGGAGATGACCAGCGTGGTCTCGTCCATGAAGGGGTCGACATAGGCGGTGGCCGGATCCGGCATGAGCAGCATGTCGGAGGCCTGGATGCCCTTCCAGCCGGCGATCGACGAGCCGTCGAAGGCATGGCCGGACTCGAATTTGTCGGCGCCGAAATGCTTGACCGGCACCCCCACGTGCTGCTCCTTGCCGCGCGTGTCGGTGAAGCGGAAGTCGACGAACTTGACTTCCCTGTCCTTGACCAGTTTCAGAACGTCTTGAGGCGACATCACACTCTCCTAGTGTCTAGATCGAATTCGGGAATACAACCTGTGCCGACGGCATTTAGCAGAAAATGTGCCAGTGGCGGCAGAAAGGAACGCTATTGTGCCACAAGGAAGAAGTTTTTCTGGCGACTTGACCCGCGCACCCGTTTGGTGCCGGCCCTATGAAAAACGCCCTATTTTGGTGCAATTCGGCAATTCAGGGAGATCGCCCTGAAATGGGGATCGCCGGGCAGGCGCGCCGCGATGCGCCCCTCCAGGGCCGACAGCCGGACGGGATCGAGGCAAGTGTCCAGCGGCAGAAAAACTTCGGCTTCGACCCGGTCGCCAAGATAGTGCAGCAGGGTCCGCTCGATGCTCGGCGCTTCCGCGCCGAGCAGTTCGCCCAGCCGGGCCATGAGGATGTCGCGGTCGGGCAGGGCCGCACTGTTGCTCATGAGCGCCTGGTCCTCCTCGGCGTCGATATGCACCAGGACGTCCGCCACCTCGGAATGCTCCGCCAGCACGCGCTGCCGCGCCTGCTCGCCGAGGCGATGGCCCTCCGAGACGCTGATGCGCGGATCGACCAGGATGTGGGCATCCACCAGGGCCTGGTGCGCCATGCGCCGGGTGCGCAGCTCGTGCAGGCCGAGCACCCCGGGCGTATCCAGCAGGGTGCGGCGGATGGCCTCGACCTTTTCCTTGTCGAGGCCGGTGTCGATCAGCTCCTGCAGGGACTCCCACGCCAGCTT
>JAEUNH010000248.1 GCA_016791205.1 Rhodocyclaceae bacterium
GCCGTAATTGCAGGGGTAATGCATGGCCGTCGACATGAAGCGGTCGACGAACATGGCCCCGGTGGCCTTATCCACTTCGTACTTGATCGGATCGGCATTCATCGGGATTTCGATGATGACGTTGAAGTCGTTGGGGATGTCTCGCCCCGAGGTCACCCGGTCCAGGTTCATGGTCGGCCCCCTGTAGGAAAGTGCTGATTATAAGAGCTTAGCGCAGCCTTGTGCGCTGCAGCAACCGCTGTCGAGCCGAGCCGCTTGACACCCCCGCTCAAACTCATCATAATGCGAATCGTTCGCATTCGTGTTTTCTTTAAGGGGGAATTACATGCCGCATCCGCTCCGTCTCGTCCTGGCCGTCCTGTCCGGCCTGGCCGCCTCCGCCGCCCTGGCCCTCGAATACCCCATCGGCACGCCGCACAACGTCGCCGGCATGGAGGTCGCCGCGGTCTACCTGCAGCCGATCGACATGGAGCCGGAAGGCCACATGAGGAAAGCTGCCGAGACCGACATCCACCTCGAGGCCGACATCCATGCCCTGGGCAACAACCCGAACGGCTTCCCCGAGGGCTTCTGGCTGCCGCACCTGCTGGTCAAGTATGAGCTCGTCAAGCAGGGCACCAACGAGGTCATCAAGGGCGACATGATGCCGATGGTCGCCTCCGACGGCCCGCACTACGGCGACAACGTCAAGCTCAAGGGCCCGGGCAAGTACAAGGTGAAATTCATCATCTACCCGCCCAATGCCAGGGAGAACCCGGCCGGCAACCACTTCGGCCGCCACACCGACCGCGCCACCGGCGTGCGTCCCTGGTTCAAGACCGTCGAGGTGGAATGGGAATTCACCTTCGCCGGCATCGGCAAGAAGGGCGGCTACTGAGATGTCCCTGAAACTCACACCACTCGCCCTGGCCCTGGCGCTCATCGTCGGGCCGGCCGCCGCCAGCGAGGACATGAAGGCCGTGCTGGCGGAAATGAAGCGCCTGGCCGACCGCGTCGAGTCGCTGGAAAAGCAGAACAAGGAACTGGAAAAGTCGCTTTCCACCGAACGGCTATCGGAAAAGGAGCCGGAAATCGCCACGCGCCTGAAGGCCGTCGAGTTCCAGACCCTCTCGATGCAGAAGCAGGCGCGCCAGATCGAGAAGCTGGAAGGCATCAGCGTCGGCGCCAGCCTCACCGCCGTCGGCCAGCGCGCCAGCCGTGACGGTCTGCCCGCCGGCGCCGCCTCGCGCCAGTCGCGCGCCAACTACCGCGGCGACGTCTCCGTCACCCTGCCCGGCGGCGAGATGGGCGACATCGAGGGCAAGATCTTCACCCACTTCCGCTTCGGCCAGGGCAACGGCGTCGGCCTGCGTCCGACCTACACCAGCACGCCGAACACCACCGCCTTCGAGACCAACGCCGGGCCCGACGATTCCTTCGCCATCCTCGCCCAGGCCTGGTACCAGCTCAAGGTGCCGCTGCCGCGCGACGGCGTCAAGGCCAACGCCCGCGAGCACCTGCACCTGACCGCCGGCAAGATCGACTCCTTCGTCTTCTTCGACCAGAACGCCGCGGCCGACGATGAGTCGGCGAAGTTCCTCAACAACGCCTTCGTGCACAACCCGCTGCTGGATTCGGGCGGCGACATCCGCGCCGACACTTATGGCTTCGCCCCGGGCGCCGTCCTGCGCTACGAGAACGA
>JAEUNH010000276.1 GCA_016791205.1 Rhodocyclaceae bacterium
AGCGCCTCTTCTCGCCCTTCCAGCGCCTGCACAGCCCCGAGGAGTTCGAGGGCACCGGCATCGGCCTGGCCACCGTCTCCAGAATCGCCTCCCGACACGGCGGCCGCGTCTGGGCCGAGGCAGAAACGGGAAAGGGGGCGATTCTCCGCTTTACGCTTCAGGAACAAGCGTCAGGCAAATATTCCGCCTGATGTAAGCACCCACTACGAATGCCTAGGCTGCGGCACCTAATCGTGCTGCATCGCGACATTCACTTGAACCAAATCAACCAAGGTTCCATCAGAACAAGGGTAGAATGCGCCGCACTGCAATGTTGCGACGCACCAATGCAGTCTGCAAGCCGCCCATGAAGCCGCCGGCAGACAGAACCTCACCACAAAATGGTCGAAAAGGAGAACAGCATGAATGGCCCGATGATCCTGCCCTGGATCGCTCACAAGGCCGGCATCAGCGAAGCGCGCGCCGAGCAGCTCTGGCGCGAGGCCCTGTGCCACGCCACCGAACAGACCGGCTGGGTCGGCACTTCCGAATATTGGGAGTGCGCCGAAGCCCGCCTGCATCAGCTGATCGAGCGCGAAAGCCGCGCCAGCTGCCTGCCCACGCCGGAAATCAGCAGCTGGGTGCGCCTGCAATCGCGCATGGCCCACCTGCCGCTGCTGGTCGCCGAAAGCTGGTCGCTGGCCTGGACCCGGATGCTGGCGGCGAAGGCCTTATAAGCTGGTCCGCGCGTCCAGGCCCAATCCGGCCTTGAGGCGCGCGGCCAAGGCCTCTGCCTCACCCTTGCTCGGCAACTGGCCGACGAACACCTTGTAACGATAGCCTTCCCCGTTGCTGCGGGGACGGATCGTCACGGCATAGCCGGCCTGGGCCGCACGGTCGTGCAGGTCGAGGGCGGACGCCTGGCTGTCCGCCTCGCCGAGCAGCACTTTCCATTTGCCGCCGCGCCGCGCCGCGCCCTGGCCGGCGGCGATTTCGGTTTCGGCCGCCCATTTCCTCACCGTCTCCGGATCGGCCGCCTCGACGCCTTTCGGCGGCTGGTTGCGCGGCGCGACATAGAACGTCAGCGCCTCGTTCATCTCGCGGGTGTCGCCATCCTTGTGGCTGACGGTGATGCGGCCTTCCAGCAGGCAGACGAAATCCCGCTCCGGCTCGGTCTTGCCCCAGATGTCGGTGCCGCGGATGCCGGCCGTCACGGTGGCGACGCGGATGGTGACGTCGCGCTGCGACAGCTTCCTGAGCTTGTCGGTGGTGAAGCGGAAGGCGCCCTTGGCGACATCCAGCGCGGCGGAGAAGAACTTGCTGTCGCCTGGGCCCAGGCGCTCGGCCAGCAGGGTGCCGTTCTCGCCCAGCTTGACGGTGCTGCCGTCGGCGAGCCTCAGGTAGACGCGCGAGCCCTCGCCGGTGCGGATGCGGTCGCGGCTCTGCACCTCCATGCCGGGCGCCAGCGCCTCGGCCCGTCCGTCGCGGTCGCGCCAGGCCGGGGCCTGGACGGCATCCACCACCGCCTGGGGGGCCGCCCAGGCCGGCCAGCCCAGTGCCAGCGCAATGCACAAAAACAAGCCTTTCTTCATTCCCGATCTCCTCCGTAAGGGCGCGGCGGCGGGCCGCAACCGCAGAGTATAATCCGCTCCTTTGCAACGGCAATCCGCGTCCTCCCATGCAGCAGAAATACAGCCCGGCCGAGATCGAGCAGGCCGCCCAGCGACACTGGGAAAAAGCCGCCGCCTTCCGCGCCGTCGAGGACGCCTCCAGGCCGAAGTACTACTGCCTGTCGATGTTCCCCTACCCGTCGGGCAAGCTGCACATGGGCCATGTGCGCAACTACACCATCGGCGACGTGCTGACGCGCTACCACCGCATGCGCGGCTTCAACGTGCTGCAGCCCATGGGCTGGGACGCCTTCGGCCTGCCGGCGGAAAACGCGGCGATGGCCAACAATGTCCCGCCGGCGCAGTGGACCTACGACAACATCGCCTACATGAAGAAACAGCTCCAGTCGCTGGGCTTCGCCCTCGACTGGGAGCGTGAACTGGCGACCTGCAAGCCCGACTATTACAAGTGGAACCAGTGGCTGTTCCTGCGCATGCTGGAGAAGGGCCTCGCCTACCAGAAGACCGGCGTGGTGAACTGGGACCCGGTCGACCAGACCGTGCTCGCCAACGAGCAGGTCATCGACGGCCGCGGCTGGCGCACCGGCGCCGTGGTGGAGAAGCGCGAGATCCCGATGTACTACCTCGCCATCACGAAATACGCCGAGGAACTGCTGTCGTCGCTCGACGGCCTGCCCGGCTGGCCCGAGCGGGTGAAGACCATGCAGGCCAACTGGATCGGCAAATCGTATGGCGTCCGGTTTGCCTTCCCGTACGAGTTGGATGGGAAGCAGGAGAAACTCTGGGTATTCACTACCCGCGCCGACACCATCATGGGCGTCACCTTCTGCGCCGTGGCCGCCGAGCACCCCCTCGCCGCGCGCGCCGCGCGCGACAATCCGGCCCTCGCCGCCTTCGTCGAGGAATGCAAGCACGGCTCGGTCATGGAGGCGGACATCGCCACCATGGAAAAGAAGGGCATGCCGACCGGCATC
>JAEUNH010000277.1 GCA_016791205.1 Rhodocyclaceae bacterium
AGCGCCTCTTCTCGCCCTTCCAGCGCCTGCACAGCCCCGAGGAGTTCGAGGGCACCGGCATCGGCCTGGCCACCGTCTCCAGAATCGCCTCCCGACACGGCGGCCGCGTCTGGGCCGAGGCAGAAACGGGAAAGGGGGCGACGTTCCGCTTTATACTGCCCGCGTCGCCGGAAAAAACATAACGATTCTCCAGGGAGGAGGCGCGGCTTGCACGAATCGCCCAGGCCATCGATCGACTACCACCAGTCGGTCCTCAAGGACGACAACACCCGGCGCTTGCTGAGGATCTTCATCGGCCTGATCTTCGGCGGCAGCCTGCTGTATTTCATCGCCGCCGCGTTTTCCTCGGAGCAGGCCGGCCTGCGCAGCGCCGGCATCTACCTGGCGAACGTTTGCGCGCTGCTGGCGCTGGCGCAACTGCGCGCCGGCCGCATCGGCCGGGCGGTGTCGCTGCTCATTTGGGGATCCTGGGCCGCGCTCCTCATCCAGGTCGGCATCTCGAACGGGCTGATGAGCCGCAGCCTGATGGCGGTGCCGATCCTGATCGTGCTCGCCGGCTGGCTGCTCAAGGCCCGCGAAGCGCTCCTGTTTTACCTGGCCACGATTTTTGCGGGCATGCTCCTCGCGCTGGGCACCCAGGCCGGCCTGCTGCCCCTGCTGACCTCCTCCGCGCCGCCGCTCCTGGTCTGGCTGGCCTTCTCGATCTACGTGGTGCTGGCGGCCGCCGTGGCCTATCACATCTTCCGCGGCTTCCGGCTGCGCCACGAGGACCTGGCCGAGCGCAAGGCCGAGCTCGACCTGCTGATGCACAACGTCCCCTCGATGATCTTCCACGGCGGCCGCGACAAGCGCTGCCTGTACGCCAACCGCGCCTACGTCGAGTTCTACGACCCCCTCGCGCGCAATCCGGTCGGCAAGACCGTGCGCGAGATCGTCGGCAACCAGACTTACCTCGGCATGGGCGTCGACGAGCGGCTCGACCGCGTGCTGGCCGGCGAGCGCCTGACCTATCGCGGGGTCCGCCCGTCGCCGGGCGGGGAAATGCGCACCCTCGACATCGATCTGCTGCCGGAAACCGGAGAGGCCGGCGCCGTCACCGGCTTCTTCGCCGTCATCGACGATGTCACGGACAGCGTGCATGCCGAGGAAGAACTGCGCCGCTCGGAGCACAAGTTCGCCAGCGTCTTCCGCTCCAGCCCGCTGGCGGTGGCCATCACCCGCCTGGAGGACGGCCGCTACCTGGACGTCAACGAGGCCTTCGTCCGCCTCTTCGGCTGGACCCGCGAGGAGGCCATCGGCCGCACCTCCCTCGACCTGGGCAAGTGGGCCACCCCCGAGGCGCGCGTCGCCTGGGCGGCGGCGCTGAAGCGGGACGGGCGCGTCACCAACCTGGAAACCAACTTCCGCACCCGCAGCGGCGAGCTGCGCCGGGTGCTGCTCTCGGCCGAGCTGATCGAGATCGCCGAGGAACCCTGCGCCCTGGTGATGACCGCCGACATCACCGACCGGCTGCGCGCCGAGGAAAAGTTCGCCAAGGTGTTCCAGGCCAGCCCGGTGGCGATTTCCATCAGTCGGCTGGGCGACGGCCGGTACATCGACGTCAACGACGCCTTCATCGAGCAGTTCGGCTGGGCGCGGGAGGAGTTCATCGGCCACACCTCGGTCGAGATTGGCCTGTGGCCCAACCCCGAGCTGCGCGGCCGCTGGATCGCCGAACTGCAGCGCACCGGGCGCATCAAGAATTACGAGACCACCCTCAACACCAAGTCCGGCCAGCAGCGCACGGTGCTGGTCTCCGCCGAGCGAATCCAGCTCGACGGCGAGGAGTGCCTGATCGGCATGGTGCACGACGTTACCGAGCGGCTGGCAGCGGAGGCGGCCTTGCGGGAGAGCGAGGCCCAGCTCCGGGAGGCGCAACGGATCGGACGCATCGGCAGCTGGGATCTCGACTTCGCCAGGCGACACATGGTCTGGTCCGACGAGGTATATCGGATATACGAACGGGCACCCGGCAGCTTCGACGGTTCGTTCCGCTCGCTGCTGGAAATGGCCCATCCCGACGACCGCCCGAAGCTGCAGGCCCTCTACAAGGGCCCGGTCGCCCGGGACGACAACCATGAGATCGAACACCGCACGGTGACGCCGTCCGGGAGCATCAAACATCTGCGGGTGCATTGGGAGATGTTCCGGGACGCGCGCGGCAAGCCCGTCCGCGCCGTCGGCACCGCCCAGGACATCACCGAACAAACGCAGGCCAGGCTGGAAATCCAGCGCCTCAACGACGAGCTGGAAATGCGGGTGCGCGAGCGCACCGCCCAGCTGCAGTCGGCCAACCGCGAGCTGGAGTCCTTTGCCTACTCGATCTCCCACGACCTGCGGGCGCCCTTGCGCGGCATCGACGGCTTCAGCCACCTGCTCGCCGAGGAGTACGGCGAGCGCCTCGACGAGACCGGCCACGGCTACCTCGATCGCGTGCGCCGCGCCGCCCAGCGCATGGGCAACCTC
>JAEUNH010000107.1 GCA_016791205.1 Rhodocyclaceae bacterium
CCGATGCCGTAGTGGTACACCTCCTGGAAGCAGTCCCACAGGTCGACGTTGTTGCGCCAGGCCGGGATGCCGCCGGTGATGGCGCAGGAACCCATCGCCACGAGGACCTTGCAGTTCTTCCTGAACTCCTTCAGCACGTGCACGTTCTCGGCGTTGCAGACGCCGCCTTCGACGATGCCGATGTCGCAGGGCCCGCAGTGCTTGATGTCGGTGATCGGCGAGCGGTCGAACTCGACGACCTTGACCAGTTCGAACAGCTTCTCGTCGATGTCGAGCAGCGACATGTGGCAGCCAAAGCAGCCGGCCAGCGAGCAAGTGGCGACTTTCAGCTTAGCCACGTTTCGGCTCCTTCATGCCCGCCACCGGCACCTCGGCGATATCGTGGTGGTCGTAAAGCCGCTTGCCGATGGGAATCGTGAAGCCGTGGCGCTTGCGGATGATGGCGCCGGTCGGGCAGACCTCGGCGGCGCGGTCGGTCACGGACATATCGGTATCGGCCAGGCGCCCGCTCGCCGAATTCACGATCAGGCGCGCCTTGATGCCGCGCCCGCCGATGCCGAAAACGTTCTTGCCGTCGATGTCGCGGCTGGCGCGCACGCACAGCTCGCAGAGGATGCAGCGGTTGCGCTCCAGCATCACGTCCGGGTGCGAGGCATCGACATCGCGCGCCGGGTAGAAATGCGGGAAATGCGGCGTCAGCATGCCGAGGTGGTAGGCCACCGCCTGCAGCTGGCAGTTGCCGCTCTTCTCGCAGGACGGGCAGACGTGGTTGCCCTCGACGAAGAGCATCTGCGTCAGCGCCAGCCGGTCGGCATTGAGCGCCGCGGTCTCGCTCTCCACCTTCATGCCTTCGGCGGCCTTGTTGGTGCAGGCGGCACCCAGGCGCCCGCCGATGCTCACCGTGCACAATTTGCAGGAACCGTGCGGCTTGAACTCGGGGTGGTGGCACAGGTGCGGGATATAGACGCCGGCCGCCGAAGCCGCCTCCATGATGGTCTCGCCCTCCTCGAAGGGGATGACCTTGCCGTCGAGTACAAAAGTCTTAGTCATCGGCGAGGTGCGCCCATTCGTCGTCGCGGCCGGTGATGAGTCGCGCCGTGGCCAGCGCCCCGTCGAGGTCGAAGGCCGGCTCGAAATCCAGCCTCTTCAGCCGCTTCTCGTAAGCCTCGGGGAACTTCTCCATGGTCTGCACCACCGGGTTGGCCGCGGTGTGGCCGAGGCCGCAGTGGGCCATGCCGCGCAGAATGTGCATGATGTTCTTCATCTCGTTCATGTCGTAGGCCGAGCCCTTGCCCTCGGCGAGCTTGTCCATGGTGTTCCTCAGCAGCGAGGTGCCGACGCGGCACGGCGTGCAGAAGCCGCAGCTCTCGTGGGCGAAGAAGTGCGTGAAGTTGCGCGCCACCTCGAACATGTCGCGTTCGCGCGAGAAGACCATGAAGGCGCCGGCCGTGGCAAGGTCCTCGAAGGCGATGCGGCGGTCGAACTCGCGGAAGGAGATGCAGGTGCCGGACGGCCCGGAGACCTGCACGGCGTGGGCGTCCTCGGCACCGCAGTCGATGAGGATCTGCCGCACCGTGACGCCGAAGGAGTATTCGTAGACGCCCGGCCGCTGGCAGTCGCCCGAAATGGAGATCAGCTTGCTGCCCGCCGACTGCGGCGTGCCCAGCGCGGCGAACCAGGCGCCGCCGCGCTCGGCGATCTTCGCCGCGCAGGCGAAGGTCTCGACGTTGTTCACCACCGTCGGCTGGTTGCGGTAGCCGCAGCGGTCCGGGAAGGGCGGGCGGTTGCGCGGCTTGCCCGGCTTGCCCTCCAGCGACTCGATCAGCGCCGACTCCTCGCCGCAGATGTAGGCGCCGGCGCCGAGATGGATCTCGATGTCGAAGTCGAAGCCGCCATTTTCGTCCGTATGGCCCAGGATGTTCTGTCCCAGCAGGCCGGCTTCGCGCCGTCTCGCCAGGACCGACTTCAGCTTTTCGTGCAGGTTCCTGTATTCGCCGCGCAGGTAGAGCAGGCCCTGGCGCGCGCCGATGACGCGGGCGCACACCGTCATGCCCTCGAACACCAGGTCGGCGTGGCTGTTGAGCAGCAAGCGGTCCTTGAAGGTGCCCGGCTCGCCCTCGTCGGCGTTGCACACCACATAGTGCGCCTCGCCTTCCGCCTTGCGGCAGCTCGCCCACTTGGTCGCCGTCTTGAAGCCGGCGCCGCCACGGCCGCGCAGGTTGGAGGTTTCCATTTCCGCCAGGGTGGCATCCGCCCCGCGCGCCAGCGTCGCTTTCAAGGCTGCGCCCGGCACGAACGCCTCCCCGGTGAGCGGTCCGGGCTTGCGGATGTTGTCGGGAATCTCGAACAGCATCGGCGGCCACTCGGCCAGCGGCTTCTGCGCGCGGATCAGTTCGGCGACGAGGTCGAGCCGCGTCTTGTCCAGCGACGGGATCGCATAGCCGTTCACCAGCATCGCCGGCGCCTGGTCGGCCAGACCGATGTCGGCGGTGTCGTCGACATACACCAGCCCGTCCTCGGACAGCTTCCTTGGTTCCAGCCACAGCCGCTCGCAGAAATACTGCTTGAGCGCCTCCTTGCCGGCCATCCGGTCGATGATGTTGTCGGAAAAGAGGATCTCGTAGGCGCCGTGCGATTCGGCATGGAAGAAAGCGTAGAAGCTGGCCGTCGACTCGATGCGCACGCGCGGCACGTTCAGCAGCGCAGCCAGCCGGTCGAGCGTGTCGGACGGAATCGTGCCGCAGGACTCCTGCACCTCGCGCAGGATCTGCACCAGGTTGGTGGGATCGTGATGCCAGCGGGCAACGATTCCGGGCAGGTCGCAGACGTCTGGTTCGGGCATGTTCCGGTAGCTGTAGGGGAATGTCTCTACGTTACTTTTTATTGGTTACGGTGGTTTGACGCAGGTCAATCAGTCGAAAATCGCCGGCATCCGGGGTAGTCCGCTATCATGATTTCCCCCGCCGGATCGGCCGGCACTGCCCAAGGAGACGCCATGTCCCGGAATACCCGCTTCCTCGCCCCCCTGCTCCTCTCCGTCCTGCTCGCCGGCCCCGTCATCGCCTCCGAGGCCGCCGCCGAGAAGGACCCTCTGCGCGCCGTGCTGCTGGAGAGCAAGGAGAAGAACCGCGGGGTCGCCATCCACGCCAACGGCGTCAGCATCAACGCCGTCGTCGTCTCGGTGGACGAGCGCCACGTCGTCGCGCGCAGCCAGCAATCGAGCCGCATCGTCATCCGCCTCGACCGCATCGACGGGGTGTCGGCGTTCTTCTGATCGCCCGAAAAAGTCAGTCCCCGGGAGACGGCGTCTCGCGCTCCAGGCGCCGCGCGAACACCTTCATCTCCTTCGCCGCCTGGAGGTCGCCCTTCGCTTCCGCCACCGCGATGCCCTCGCGGTAGGCCGTCAGCGCCTCCGCCGCCTGCCCCGCCTCGGCCAGCGCCTTGCCGAGCAGCTTCCACGCCGCGGAGTATTTCGGGTCCTTCTCCACCGCCGCGCGGAAATGCGCCGCCGCCTGCGCCGCTTCCCCCGCCTTGAGGAACTCGTTGCCGAGCGAGAAGCGCAGCAGCGCCCCGTCGCGCGGGGTGCCGACGAGCTTCAGCAGGTTGTCGAGGGTGGTCATGGCGCGGCGGATTCGGTCGTCTCGCAGCACTTTACCAACAGCCGGGGGTTTGCGGTATGTTTGCGGCGTCCCCTGCATTCCTTTACGGAGGCCCCATGCAGCAATTCGCCAGCGACAACTGCGCGGGCATCTGCCCCGAAGCCCTGCAGGCCCTGCTCGCCGCCAATGCCGGCGATGCCCCCGGCTACGGCGAGGACGAATGGACGCGGCGCGTCTCCGACCGCCTGCGCGCGCTGTTCGAGACCGATTGCGACGTCTATTTCGTCTTCAACGGCACCGCCGCCAACTCGCTGGCGCTGGCCTCGCTGTGCCAGAGCTACCACAGCGTGATCTGCCACGAGCTGGCGCACGTCGAGACGGACGAATGCGGCGGGCCGGAATTCGTCTCCAACGGCTCCAAGCTGCTCACCGTCCGCGGCGAGGGCGGCAAGCTCACGCCCGAGGCCGTGCGCGAGACGATCCTGCGGCGCAGCGACATCCACTTCCCCAAGCCGCGCGTGGTGACACTGACGCAGGCCACCGAGGTCGGCACCGTCTACCGTCCCGCCGAGGTGGCGGCCGTCGCCGAACTGGCGCACGCCCACGGGCTGCGCGTGCACATGGACGGCGCGCGCTTCTGCAACGCCGCCGCCGCGCTCGGCGCCGCCCCGGCCGACATCACCTGGCGCGCCGGCGTCGACGTGCTCTGCTTCGGCGGCACCAAGATGGGCCTGCCGGTGGGCGAGGCCGTGGTCTTCTTCGACCGCAAGCTTTCCGAGGACTTCGCCTGGCGCTGCAAGCAGGCCGGCCAGCTCGCC
>JAEUNH010000146.1 GCA_016791205.1 Rhodocyclaceae bacterium
GGCTGGCGCTACGGCCTGGCCTCGCTGCATCGGCGCCTGGGCACCAGCGTGATCCAGGCCGTGGCCCTCGGCCTAGGGATGACGGCGCTCTTGCTGCTCACCCTGGCGCGCGACGACCTGCTGGCTTCCTGGAAGCGCAGCGTGCCGCCGGATGCGCCCAACCGCTTCGTCATCAACATCCAGCCCGAGCAGCGCGAGCCGGTGCGCGCGCTGTTCGCTACCAAGGGACTGGAGAAGCCGGCGCTGCTGCCGATGGTGCGCGGCCGCCTGGTGGCGGTGAACGGCCGCCCGGTCGTCGCGGCGGATTACGAGGAGGAGCGCGCCCAGCGCCTGGTCGAGCGCGAATTCAACCTCTCCTGGGTGAGCGACCTGCCCGAGGGCAACTCGCTCACGGCGGGCCGCTGGTTCGCCGCGCAGGACGCCGGCACGCCGCAATTTTCCGTGGAGCAGGGGCTGGCCGACACGCTGAAGCTGAAGCTGGGCGACCTCCTGGTCTATGAGATCGCCGGCCGGCGGCTGGAGGCGAAGATCACCTCGCTGCGCAAGCTCGACTGGGACTCGATGCGGGTCAATTTCTTCGTCGTCACGCCGCCAGGCGTGCTGGAGTCTTTCCCGGCCAGTTACATCACCAGCTTCCACCTGCCGGCCGAGAAGGCCGGTTTCGTCGGCGAGCTGGTGGCGGCGCATCCCAACCTGACGGTGATCGACGTCGCCTCGATCCTGCGCCAGTTCCAGTCGGTGATGGACCAGCTGGCGCGGGCGGTGCAGTTCGTCTTCGCCTTCTCCCTGGTGGCCGGGCTGGCCGTGCTGTACGCCGCCCTGGAATCGACCCACGACGAGCGCGAATACGAGATGGCGGTGCTGCGCACCCTCGGTGCACGCGACCGCCAATTGCGCGCCGCGCTGGCGGCCGAGTTTGCCGCCCTGGGCGCCATCGCCGGCGTGGTGGCCGGCGTCGGTTCGGCCGCGATCAGCTGGCTGCTCGGCCGTTTCGTCTTCCAGATGCCGTATGAGCCTGCCTGGCTGGTGCTGCCGGCGGGGGTGCTGGGCGGAGTGCTGGGCATCACCCTGGCCGGGCTGGCCGGCACTTCCCGCACCCTGCGGGCACCGGCCTTGCAAAGCCTGCGGGCGCTGGCCTGATGGCTGGGCGTGACGTTTATCACGAAAGGGATAGGCAAGGCTGCAAACCGCTGCTATACTCAACATCAAAAATAGAATGTAAACCTCTGTGATGGCATGATTTTTTTGTGCCTGGCTCCACCGGGGGATTTGAGGGGGTCATGCCCGATTTGTGGACGGCGGCCGCGTTGCTGATTGCAATCGCGGTGGCAATTTTCATCCTTTGGCGAATCGCCGCGCTTCACGCGGCGACGAAGGACCTTCCTTCCGGCATCGAATCGTCGCTGGCCGAGCGGCACCGGGCCATGCTCTCCGACCTGCACGCCGGCCTCGACCGCCTCGGCGACCGCCTGCTGTCCCAGAACGCCGAATCCGGCGAGCGCCTGCAGAAAACCCTGGCCGAATTGAACGCCGCCTTCCAGGCCCGGCAGGATCGCTTGCGCGCCGAGGTGATCGAGCAAATCCTGATCAAGCTGGCCGAGCAGGCGCGCGCCGATCGCGAGCTGCTGCAGACGGGCATGGCGCAGGCCACTGCCCAGCTCTCCGCCAGCATGGAAAGCCTCACCCGCAGCATCAACGAGCGGCTGGAACAGATCAGCGGCCGGGTCAGCGAACGCCTCGACGAGGGCTTCAAGAAGACCAACGAAACCTTCGCCAACGTCATGGCGCGGCTGGCCACCATCGACGAGGCGCAGAAGAAGATCGACGGCCTCACCACCAATGTCGTCGGCCTGCAGGAACTGCTCGGCGACAAGAAGGCGCGCGGCGCCTTCGGCGAAGTGCAGCTCGAGGCCCTGGTGCGCAACACCCTGCCGCCCGGCAGTTTCGAATTCCAGTACACCCTCTCCAACGGCACCCGCGCCGACTGCGTGCTGAAGCTGCCCGAGCCGACCGGCCTGGTGGCGGTGGATTCGAAATTCCCGCTGGAGAACTACCACCGCATGTTTGCGCCCGATACCTCCGAGTTCGAGCGCCGTGCCGCGCAGACCGACTTTCGCGCCGACCTGAAAAAGCACATCGATGCCATCGCCTCGAAGTACATCCTGCCCACCGAGACCTCCGACGGCGCCGTGATGTTCGTGCCGGCCGAGGCGGTGTTTGCCGAGATCCACGCTTACCACGCCGAGGTGGTCGGCTACGCCATGCAGCGGCGCGTCTGGATCGTCTCGCCGACGACGCTGATGGCCGTCCTCAACACCGCGCGCGCGGTGCTCAAGGACGTCGAGACGCGCCACCAGATCCACATCATCAAGGATGCCCTGGGCAAGCTCTCCAAGGACTTCGCCCGCTTCGACGAGCGCATGCAGAAGCTGGCCAGCCACATCGATCAGGCGCAGAAGGACGTGCAGGACGTGCAGGTCAGCAGCCGCAAGATCAGCGGCCAGTTCGCCCGCATCGAGGGCGTCGAACTGGACGGCATCGAGGCGCCGCCGGCGGTGACGCCGGTCCCCCTGCGCAAGGCGGGCGAGCAATGAGCTGGCTGCGCGCCTTCGCCGCCCTGGTTGTGCTGGGCTCCTGCGGTGCGGCGCTGGCCCTGGGCCCCGCCGACGGCAGCCATCCGGTCACGGTGTTCTGGTTCGCCGGACTGGGCGGGGCCGGCATGCTGGGTGGCTGGCTGGCCTGGAACTCGATCTCCTCCAGCCGGTTGCGCGACCAGCTCAATCTGATCGACACCGCCTTCCGTTGCGTCGATGTCGCCGTGGTCGGCCTCGACGACCGGGGCCACATCTTCTTCGCCAACCTGGCGGCCGCCCGGCTGGCCGGCCGGGAGCAGGTGGCCCTGACCGGTCGGGCCTTCGACGAGGTCTTTCCCCTGCGCGGGGCGGCCGATGGCGCTGCGCTGCGGCTGGAGCAGCTGCAGGCGGCCTGCGGCGAAGCGGCGCCGGCGCTGCGCGCCGTGCTGCGCGACAGCGCGGACAACGAGCATGTGCTCGACATCAGCTGCGCCTGCGATGAAGGCGCCGGCCGCCAGGTGAGCTTCCTGGCCATGGAGGACGTTTCGATCCCCCACGGCATTTCGCTCGAGCTGTTCTGGCAGGCCAACCATGACGCCCTGACCGGGCTGGTCAACCGCCGCGGCTTCGAGGAACAGCTGCACCAGGCCATCACCGTCGGCGGCGAGCCGGACAAGCAGCACACCCTGCTGTTCATCGACCTCGACCGCTTCAAGCTGATCAACGACAGCGGCGGGCATGCCGCCGGCGACGAGTTCCTGCGCCAGATCGCCGCCGTGCTGCGCAGCCGGGTGCGCACCAGCGACGTGCTGGCGCGCATGGGCGGCGACGAGTTCGCCGTGCTGCTGCACGCCTGCCCGGTGGAGCAGGCGCTGCGCATCGCCAACGCCATCCGTCAGGACGTTTCGAACTTCCGCTTCGTCTGGCGCGAGAAGATATTCCATGTCGGCGCCAGCATCGGCCTGGTCGTGCTGTCCGACCCGGCGGCCAGCGCCGACGAGGTCATGGAGCAGGCCGACAGCGCCTGCTATGCGGCCAAGGAGGCCGGCCGCGACCAGATCCGGGTCTATCACGCCAAGGCCGCCAGCCAGCAGCCGCGCGCCGAGATGAACATCGTCGAGACCATCCACGACGCCATCGAGCGCAACGGCTTCCGCCTGTTCCGCCAGCGCATCGCCGGGCTGGACGAGTCGAACGCCAGCGCCCGCCATTTCGAGCTGCTGCTGCGCATGATCGATCGCGACGGCAAGCTGGTGCCGCCGATGGTCTTCATCCCCTCGGCAGAGCGCCATAACATGATGCAGGCCATCGACCGCTGGGTGCTGGCCAACGCCCTGCCGGCGATCCGTCGCGAATGCGAGGCGGCGCCGGGCCAGCTGCCGGTGTTCGACATCAACCTGTCGGCCGAGAGCATCAACGACGGCCGCTTCCCGTCCTTCGTGCGCGAGCAGATCGCCCTGCACAAGGTGCCGCCGCAGGCTGTCTGCTTCGAGATCACCGAGACGCTGGCGGTGGCCAACCTGACCAAGGCGGCCGAGCTGATCCGCGAGCTGAAGGAGCTGGGATTGCGCTTTGCCCTGGACGACTTCGGCGCCGGCATGTGTTCCTTCGCCTACCTGAAGCACCTGCCGGTGGACTACGTCAAGATCGACGGCGCCTTCGTCCGCGACATGTTCGCCGAGCCGATGAACCTCGAGGTGGTGTCGGCCATCAACAACATCGCCCACTCGCTGGGCATGAAGACCATCGCCGAGTTTGTCGAGACGGAAGGCGCGCTCAACAAGCTGCGCGAGATGGGCGTCGACTACGCCCAGGGCCACGCCGTCGGCCGGCCGTTCTACTTCAGTTAGACCATTCCATCGAAGGGCTGCACGTCGACCCGTTCGCCCGGCTCGACATTGCCGCGCGCTTCCTCGATTGCGATGAAGCAGTTCGCCTCCGACATCGAGCTCAGCACGCCCGAGCCCTGGGAGGCGGTGGCGCGCACCTTCCATTCGCCGTTGTCGTTGAAGACAACGCCGCGCTGGAATTCGCTGCGGCCGGGGCGCTTCTTCAGCGCCGACACGCAGGGCAGGCGAAAGCGCGGCAGTGGCTCGACCGGGTCGACGCCGGAGAGCCTGAGCAGCGCCTCGCGGACGAACTCGTAGAAGGTCACCATCACCGCCACCGGGTTGCCGGGCAGGCCGAACAGCCATGAATTGCCGATCCTGCCGAAGGCCATCGGCCGGCCCGGCCGCATGGCGATCTTCCAGAAGGCCACCTCGCCCAGCTTGGCCATCAGGCCGCGGATGAAATCCGCCTCGCCGACCGAGACGCCGCCGCTGGTGACGATGGCGTCGGCTTCGGACGCCTGGCGGAAGGCGGCTTCGAGCGCCGCCGGCTCGTCGCGCACCACGCCGAGATCGACGATCTCGCAGTCCAGCCGCGCCAGCATGCCGTGGAGGGTGTAGCGGTTGCTGTCGTAGACCTCGCCTTCCTTGAGCGGCGTGCCGATCGAGGCGAGTTCGTCGCCGGTGGAGAAAAAGGCGACGCGCGGCCGCCGCCGCACGGCAACCTCGCCGATGCCGATCGAGGCGATCAGGCCCAATTCGGCCGGCCGCAGCCGTTTGCCGGCGCGGATGGCCGGGCTGCCTGCACGCAGATCCTCGCCAGCGCGGCGTACATTCTGGCCCATGCGCTGTTTGGGCGGGACGAAGATGCGATCGTCCTCGGCGCGGACGATTTCCTGGATCACCACGGTGTCGGCGCCTGCGGGAATCACGCCGCCGGTCATGATGCGCACGCATTCGCCGGGGCCCAGGCGGCCGGCAAAGGCGCGGCCGGCGAACGTGGTGCCGGCGATGCGCAGCGCGGTCTCGCCTTCCGCGGCGAGGTCGGCGAAACGCAGCGCATAGCCGTCCATGGCCGAGTTGTCGTGGCCGGGCACGTCGTGGGGGGAGATCACGTCCTCGGCCAGCACCCGGCCGAGCGACTCGCGCAAGGCGATGCGTTCGCTGCCCGACAGCGGCTCGACCAGGTCGAGGATGAGCTGTCGGGCGCGTTCGGCGCCGAGCGACTCGGGATCGTAATCGTCGGCGCAGGAGAGGGTTTGCAACAGCGAGGTCATGGTTCGAGTTGGTTCAATTCTTCGAGCGTGTTGATGTTGGCGAAGGCGGTCTCGTCGGCGAAGGGCACTTCGACCACCTTCAGCGCCGCGTACCAGGCATCGACCTTGCGGCCGCCGGCTTCGAGGAAGGCAGTCAGGCTGTCGAGCGCCTCGCGCCGCACCAGGGAGAATACCGGATGCGGCTGCGTTCCGGTCTTCGCCACCGCCAGATCGGCGCCGGCGGCCTCCAGCGCGGTGCGCAGGCGGGCCACCAGGTCTTCCGGCAGGAAAGGGGAGTCGCAGGGCGCGGTGACCAGCAGCGGCGTTTCGCAGGCGGACAGTCCGGCGTGCAGGCCGGCCAGCGGGCCGGCGTAGCCGCCGATGCGGTCGGGGACGACCGGATGGCCGAAGGCGGCGTAGGCCTCCAGGTTCTGGTTGGCATTGATCAGCAGCGCATCCACCTGCGGCGCCAGGCGCGCGACGGCCCAGGCCGCCATCGGCTTGTCGCGGAAGGGCTGCAGGCCCTTGTCGCGGCCGCCCATGCGTCGGCCGAGGCCGCCGGCGAGGATCAGGCCGGTGATTTTCATGCGACGGGCGCCGCGGAGCGGACGAAGCGTTCCGCGCCGGTAAAGAGGAGGTAATGCTTGCCCTGGGCGCGGCCGATCATGGTCATGCCGGTGCGCCGCGCCAGGTCGTAGCCCATCTGCGTCAGTCCGGAGCGCGAGACGAGGAAGGGGATGCCCATCTGCGCCGTCTTGATGACCATTTCCGAGGTCAGCCGGCCGGTGGTGTAGAAGATCTTGTCCTCGCCCGACAGGCCGTCCAGCCACATGCGGCCGGCGATGGCGTCCACCGCATTGTGGCGGCCGATGTCCTCGACGAACATCAGGATCTCCGTGCCGCGCGCCAGCGCGCAGCCATGCACGGCGCCGGCCTGCTTGTAGATCGATTCGTGGTGGCGCACCGCGTCGAGCAGGCCGTGCAGGGTGGCCTCGTCGAGGCTGGCCTGCGCCGGTAGCGAGATCTTTTCGATTTCCTCCATCAGGTCGCCGAACATCGTGCCCTGGCCGCAGCCGGTGGTGACGGTCCGCTTGCCCATGCGTTCTTCGAGATCGTCGGCGGAGCGGGTCGTGGTGACCGCCACCGAATCCGTCTCCCAGTCGACCTGCACCGCGGCGATGTCCTCCAGGCGTTCGACCAGGCGCTGGTTGCGCAGGTAGCCGATGGCCAGCGCCTCCGGCGCGCCGCCGAGGGTCATCAGCGTGACGATCTCGCGCTTGTCGAGGTAGAGGGTCAGCGGATGTTCGCCGGCGATCTGCGTCGGCACGGCCTCGCCGTGCTCGTTGACGGCGGCGATGGTGACGGTGGCCGGGCGGGCGGCGTTGGTGAGCTGCGGACGGTACATGTCAGTTGCCGGTTGCCGGTTGCCGGTTGCCGGAAAACGCGCCCCGTACTGGGAACCGGCAACCGGGAACTGGCAACTTTTCTCACCCGCCCGTCATTGACATGAAGCGGACGACCTTCGGGTCCTGAATCTGATCGTTGAAGTCGTGCCCCTTCGGCTTGATGCCCATCGAGTCGACGATGGCCTGAACGAGCGGCGCGTCGTCCTCGGGATGGCCGCGCAGTACCGGCATCAGGGGCAGGGCGTCGTTCTGGCCGAGGCAGGGATAGAGCTCGCCCTTGCAGGTGATGCGCACGCGGTTGCAGCTGTCGCAGAAATTGTGCGAATGCGGCGAGATGAAGCCGATTTTCGTCCGCCTGCCGGGGATGCGCCAGTAGTGCGCCGGTCCGCCGGTGGTCTCGGCCGAACTGACCAGATCGAAGTGCGGCCGCAGCAATTCCAGCGCCTCGTCCGAGCTGAAATAGGTGTCGGCGCGCGAACGGTCGATGGAGCCCAGCGGCATCTCCTCGATGAAGGACAGGTCGATGCCCTTGTCCACGGCGAAGCGCGCCAGGCCGACGATCTCGTCGTCGTTCACGCCGCGCATCATCACCGTGTTGAGCTTGACGCCTTCGAAGCCGGCGGCGATGGCCGCGTCGATGCCGCGCAGCACCTTGTCGATGTCGCCGACGCGGGTGATGGCCTTGAAGCGGTCGGCGCGCAGGGTGTCGAGGCTGATGTTCACGCGCTTCACGCCGGCCTCGTGCATTTCGGCGGCGTAGCGGTCGAGCTGCGAGCCGTTGGTGGTGACCACCAGCTCCTTCAGGCCTTCCAGCTTTCCCGCCTCGCGCAGCAGCCAAAGGGCGTTGCGCCGCACCAGCGGCTCGCCGCCGGTGATGCGCACCTTGGTCACGCCCATGCCGACGAAGCTGCGGATCACGCGCAGGCATTCCTCAAGGCTCAGCACCTGGTCGCGCGAGAGGAATTCCATTTCCTCCGCCATGCAGTAGAAGCAGCGGAAGTCGCAGCGGTCGGTGATCGACAGGCGAATGTAGGTGATGTGGCGGCCGTACTTGTCCACCAGCGTGCCGGGGGCGTGGCTGGAGGTGGCCGGTGAGGTCGGCGGCATGAAATGCTCGAGGCCGGCCGGAACCGATTCGGGATTCAGGGATTCGTTGCGCATGGCTGTTTCACATTCAAGTGTTCAACTTTCCGACAAATCGCCTACTTATGCAAGCGTGCCGTTATGCGACATATCCGTTTCCAATCCATGGGTATCTCGCCGTCTCAGGGAGACCGACTTTAATTTCCAGCGGCCTGCGGCTATAAAGACAAAGTGTCCTAAGGGCTTGGGACAAAATGACCCAGCACATCGGCAGGTACCCTGGCAGACCTGCCTAAATCATTGAAAAACAATAAGCCGACATATCGGCATGGATATTGCAAAGGACTGTCCCGATTCACCAAACCAGCCCGCAAGGGCGCCACAAGAGGAGGGAACGACGTGCAAGTCAACAGGCGGCAGTTCTTCAAGATCTGCTCCGCCGGGCTTGGGGGATCCAGCATTGCCATGCTGGGCTACTCCCCCACCGCTGCCCTGGCGGAAGTCAGAGACTACAAGCTCGCCCGCGCCACCGAGACGCGGAACATGTGTCCGTACTGCTCGGTGAGCTGCGGCGTATTGGCCTATTCGATCGGCGACAAGTCGAAGAATGCCAAGGCCGAGATCATCCACATCGTGGGCGATCCGGACAACCCTGTCAATCGCGGCACCTTGTGCCCGAAGGGCGCCGGACTGCTCGACATGGTGCACAGCCAGAACCGGCTGAAATACCCGGAGGTCCGCGAGCCCGGCAGCAACGAGTGGAAGCGCATCTCCTGGGACGAGGCGATCGCGCGCATCACCAGGCACATGAAGGCCGACCGCGACGCCAACTTCATCGAGAAGAACGCGGAAGGCACCACGGTCAACCGCTGGAACACCTTCGGCTTCCTGGCAAGCTCGGCGGCGGCCAACGAGCCGGGTTACCTGACGTCGAAAATCCTGCGCGGATTAGGAGTCGTAGCGCTCGACACCCAAGCACGCATCTGACACGCCCCCACGGTATCCAGTCTGGGTCCGACATTCGGGCGTGGTGCGATGACCAACCATTGGGTTGACATCAAGAACACCGATCTCGCAATCATCATGGGCGGCAATGCCGCCGAGGCCCACCCCTGCGGCTTCAAGTGGGTGGTGGAAGCCAAGAAGGAGCGCAAGGCCAAGCTGGTCGTCGTCGATCCGCGCTTCACGCGCTCGGCCGCGGTGGCGGACTTCTATGCGCCGATCCGCGCCGGCACCGACATCGCCTTCCTTGGCGGGGTCATCAACTATCTGCTGAGCAACGACAAGATCCACCACGACTACGTCAGGAACTACACCAACGCTCCGTTCCTGATCGACGCCGGATTCAAGTTCGACGACGGTCTCTTCTCCGGCTACAACGCCGAGAAGCGCGGCTACGACAAGTCCACCTGGTCCTACCAGAAGGACAAGGACGGCTTCGCCATGGTCGACATGACGCTGCAGGACCCGAATTGCGTCTTCCAGCTGATGAAGAAGCACTATTCGCGCTACACGCCGGAACTGGTGAGCAAGACCACCGGCACGCCGAAGGAGGATTTCCTCAAGATCTGCGGCATGATGGCGGAGACGGCGGCGCCCAACAAGACCATGACGGTGCTCTACGCGCTGGGCTGGACGGAACATACCGTGGGCTCGCAGAACATCCGCACCATGGCCATGATCCAGCTGCTGCTCGGCAACATGGGCATGGCGGGCGGCGGCATCAACGCGCTGCGCGGCCACGCCAACGTGCAGGGCATCACCGACATGTGCCTCTACTCCGAGGTGCTGCCGGGCTACCTGTCGGCGCCGACCGACGCCGACAAGACGCGCGACGAGTACCTCGCCAAGCGCACGCCGAAGGCCCTGCGGCCGAACCAGATGAACTTCCCGCAGAACTTCCCGAAGTGGTTCACCAGCCTGATGAAGGCTTTCTACGGCAACGCCGCCACCAAGGACAACGGCTTCTGCTACGACTGGGTGCCGAAGAAGGACGGCGCCTACGACGCCATGGCGATCTTCGAGCGCATGCACCAGGGCAAGATGCAGGGCTTCGCCTGCCAGGGCTTCAACCCGCTGGCCTCGATGGCCAACAAGCGCAAGATCGGCGACGCCCTGGCCAAGCTCAAGTACCTGGTCATCATCGACCCGCTGGCCACCGACACCTCGGAGTTCTGGAAGAATCACGGCGAGTTCAACGAGGTCGATGCCTCGAAGGTCCAGACCGAGGTGTTCCGCCTGCCTGCCAACCTGTTCGCCGAGGAGTCGGGCAGCTTCACCAACTCCGGCCGCGTCGTCCAGTGGCACTGGAAGGCGGCCGACGGTCCGGGCGAATCGAAAGGCGACTCCGAGATCATGGCGGCGCTGTTCCTGAAGCTCAAGGAGATGTACGCCAAGGACGGCGGCAAGTTCCCCGACGCCATCCTCAACCTGGCCTGGCCCTACCGCCAGCCGGCGAAGCCCGCTCCGGAGGAACTCCTCATGGAGATTTCCGGCAAGGCCCTGGCCGACGTCACCGATCCGAAGGACGCCACCAAGGTGCTGGTCAAGGCCGGCGAGCAGGTGCCCGGCTTCGCCATGCTGCGCGACGACGGCTCCACCGCCTGCGGCAACTGGATCTACGGCGGTTCCTGGTCGCAGGCGGGCAATCTCACCGCGCGGCGCGACGCCTCCGATCCGTCCGGCCTCGGCCAGACGCTCAACTGGGGCTTCGCCTGGCCGGCCAACCGGCGCATCCTCTACAACCGCGCCTCGGCCGACCTCGCGGGCAAGCCGTGGGATCCGAAGCGCACGGTGATGAAGTGGACGGGCACCGCCTGGGGCGGCAACGACATCCCCGACATGCGGCCGAACGCCGCGCCGGAAGAAAACGTCATGCCGTTCATCATGGCGCCGGAAGGCGTGGCGCGGCTGTTCTCGCCGATCATGGCCGACGGGCCGTTCCCCGAGCACTACGAGCCGTTCGAGTCGCCGCTCGACAACAACCCCTTCCACCCTGGCAACGCCAAGGCGAAGAGCAACCCGGCGGCAAGGGTGTTCAAGAGCGACATGGACAGCTTCGGCACGGCCAAGGACTTCCCCTACGTTGCCACCACCTACCGCCTGGTCGAGCACTTCCACTTCTGGACCAAGCACGCCCACATCAACGCCGTGCTGCAGCCCGAGCACTTCGTCGAGATCGGCGAGGAGCTGGCGAAGGAGAAGGGCATCAAGGCCGGCGACAAGGTGAAGGTGCGCAGCAACCGCGGCCACATCAAGGCGGTGGCGGTGGTGACCAAGCGCCTCCGCACCCTCGACGTGGACGGGAAAAAGGTGCATACCATCGGCATCCCGCTGCACTTCGGTTTCAAGGGGGTGACCAAGCCGGGCTACATCACCAACACCCTGACGCCGTTCGTCGGCGACGCCAATTCGCAGACGCCGGAGTACAAGGCGTTCCTGGTCAACATCGAGAAAGCCTGAGGGAGGAACCATGGCACTGCAATCGCTAGACATCAAGCAGCGCTCGGCGACCACCACCCCGGCGCCCTCGGTGCGCCAGACGACGGAGGTAGCGAAGCTGATCGACGTATCCGCCTGCATCGGCTGCAAGGCCTGCCAGGCGGCCTGCATGGAGTGGAACGACATCCGCGACGAGGTCGGCATCAACTACGGGGTGTATGACAACCCGGTGGATCTGACGGCCAAGTCGTGGACCGTGATGCGCTTCGCCGAAGTGGAGGAGGGCGGCAGGCTGCAATGGCTGATCCGCAAGGACGGCTGCATGCATTGCGCCGATCCGGGCTGCCTCAAGGCCTGCCCGGCGCCCGGCGCCATCGTCCAGTACGCCAACGGCGTGGTGGACTTCCACCAGGAGAACTGCATCGGCTGCGGCTACTGCGTCACCGGCTGCCCCTTCAACGTTCCGCGCATCTCGAAGGACGACGGCAAGGCCTACAAGTGCTCGCTGTGTTCCGACCGGGTGGCGGTGGGCCAGGCCCCGGCCTGCGCCAAGGCCTGCCCGACCGGCGCCATCCAGTACGGCTCCAAGTCGGACATGAAGGACTACGCGGCCAAGCGCATCGGCGACCTGAAGGAGCGCGGCTTTGCCAAGGCGGGTCTGTACGATCCCGCCGGGGTGGGCGGCACCCACGTCATGTACGTGCTGCACCACGCCGACCGGCCCGAGCTCTACAACGGCCTGCCGGCGGACCCGGGCATCAGCCCGCTGGTGTCGCTGTGGAAGGGCATGGCCAAGCCGCTCGCCTCGCTGGCACTGGGCGCGGTGGCGCTGGGCAGCCTGTTCCACTACGTCATGAAGGGCCCGAACGAAGTGTCCAAGGAGTCCGAACGGGAAGCCGAGAAGGAGGAAAGCCAATGATCCGCGATCCGAAAGACCTGCAGCGCTACACCCCGCAGGAGCGGGCCAACCATTGGGTGGTGGGGATCAGCTTCATCCTCCTCGCCCTCTCGGGGCTGGCCTTCTTCCACCCGGCGTTCTATCCGCTGAGCTATCTGTTCGGCGGCGGCACCTGGGCGCGGATCCTGCATCCCTACATCGGCGTCTTCATGGCGTTCTTCTTCGTCCTGATGTTCCTGCGCTTCCACAGGCTCAACGTCATGACGAAGGTCGACCGGGAATGGCTGGACCGCGTCGGCGAGATGGTGGACGGCAACGACCACAACATGCCCGAGCAGGGCAAGTACAACGGCGGCCAGAAGGCGATGTTCTGGGCGTCGGTGGTCTGCATGCTGCTGCTCATCGTCTCCGGCGTACTGATCTGGCGGGCGCAGTTCTCGCCGCCGATCGGCCTGGTGCGCTTCGGGGCCGTGGTGCACGCGGTGGCGGCCGTGGCGATGATCGCCCTGATCCTCATCCACGCCTACGCCGCCATCTGGGTGAAGGGCACCATCCGCGCCATGTGGTACGGCACGGTCACCCGCGCCTGGGCTCGCCAGCACCACCGCGCCTGGTACCGCGAGGTAACCGGCAAGTAATGCCGTAAGCTGCGACAGCCTGCGGGCGGCGACGCCCGCAGGTTTTCATTTCAGGAAAGCATGACCACACTACTCGAACCCGGACAAATCCCCCAGGCCACGGGCGACGCCCCGAGCGTCCTGGCGCCCGATGCCAACGACGTCTTCGCCCACCGCGCCCGCCGCTTCGCGCAACTCGCCGAAGGCCATCCTCTCGGCGACTATTTGCGCTTCATGGGCCGCCTGGCCGAAGCCCAGCAGCACGCCCTCGACGCCATGCCCGCCATGCCGCTTCCCGACGACGCGGCAAAAAGTCAGTCGCGCCAGCACGGCATGCCGCTGGTGCCGGCGCAGTCCTGGCCGCGCGTAGCGGCCTGGCGCTCGGCCCTGCGCGCGATCCTGACCGAGGTCGCGCCGCCGGCTAGCGCCGCGGCCGCTTCCACCATCCATTCCCTGCAGGCCCTCGACGACGCGGCCCTCGAGGCGCTCGCCGGGCGCGTCCTGCGCACCGAACTCTACGGCGAGCAGGCCGACAAGCTGCCCTTCGTCGCCGCCGCCCTGCAGGTCTGCTGGACCAGGCTGGCTGCGCAGCTCGGCACGGAGGTGCAGCCGCTCGAAGAGAAGGGCGTCTGCCCCTGCTGCGGCGCGCTGCCCGCGGTCAGCGTCATCGGCGCCAGCGCCGAGCTGCCCGGCCTGCGCTACCTGCACTGCGCGCTGTGCAACACAGAATGGCACATGACGCGCGCCCAGTGCACCGCCTGCGACGCCGGCGAGAGCGCGGTGGCCTACCAGCACATCGAAGGCGACAAGGGCCTGGTCCAGGCCGAGACCTGCGACGTCTGCAAGGCCTACCTGAAACTCATCCGCCGCGACAAGGATGCCGCCGCCGATCCCGTCGCCGACGACCTCGCCACCCTGGCCCTCGACATCCTGGTCGACGAATCCGGCTTCTCGCGCAGCGGGCCCAACCTCCTGCTGGTACCCGGCGGGGGTTAGAATGCAGCCATCCCCTTTCTGCCCGGTCCGGGTGAAAGCATGAGCGAACTCAAGAACCTCCCTTCCGTCGACCGGCTGCTATCCGAGCCGGCCTTGCAATCCCCGATCGCCGAGCACGGCCGCAGCGTCGTCACAGACTTCGCGCGCGCCGAATTGGCCTTTACCCGCGAGGCGGTGAAGGGCGGGGCGGCCCTGCCGGCGACGTCCGAACTCCTTGCGGGAATTCAGCGGCGCGTCGCCGCGCACATGCGACCGCGCCTGCAGCCGGTGTTCAACCTCACCGGCACGGTGCTGCACACCAACCTCGGCCGCGCCGTGCTGCCCGAATCGGTCGTCGAGGCCATTGCCCGCGCGGCGCGCGCGCCCTGCGCCCTCGAGTACGACCTCGAAACCGGCGGCCGCGGCGACCGCGACGACCTCGTCGAGGGCCTGCTGCGCGAACTGACCGGCGCCGAGGCCGCCACCGTGGTGAACAACAACGCCGCGGCGGTGTTCCTGCTGCTCAACACCCTGGCGCAGAAAAAGGAGGTCGTCGTCTCGCGCGGCGAACTGGTCGAGATCGGCGGCGCCTTCCGCGTCCCAGACATCATGCGCCGCGCCGGGGCGAAGCTGGTCGAGGTCGGCACCACCAACCGCACCCACCTGCGCGACTTCGACGAGACGCTTGGGCCGAAGACCGGCCTCGTCATGAAGGTGCACACCAGCAACTACGCCGTGCATGGCTTCACCGCCGCCGTGCCGGAGGCCGAACTGGCGCAGCTCGCCCACGCGCGCGGCGTGCCCTTCGTCGTCGACCTCGGCAGCGGCACCCTGGTGAACCTGGAGCAGTGGGGCCTGCCCCACGAGCCGACGCCGCGCGACTCCATCGACGCCGGCGCCGACCTCGTCACCTTTTCCGGCGACAAGCTGCTCGGCGGGCCGCAGGCCGGCCTGCTGGTCGGCCGCCGCGAGCTGATCGCGAAGATCAAGAAGAACCCGCTCAAGCGCGCGTTGCGCGTCGGCAAGCTCACGCTGGCCGCGCTGGAGGCCACGCTCGCCCTCTACCGCGATTCCGAGCGCCTGCCGCAGCGGCTCGAAGCGCTGCGCCTGCTGACGCGCCCCGAGGCCGAGATCCGCGCCCAGGCCGAACGCCTGCTGCCGGCCTGGCAGGCGGCATCGGCAAACTGGCGGCTCGACGCCGCCATCGAGCCGACGCTCTCGCAGATCGGCTCCGGCTCGTTGCCGGTCGACCGCCTGCCGAGCGTCGCTCTCGTCGCGCGGCCGCGGGGCAAGCGCGCCGGTGTGCTGCACCAGTTGGAAGAGGCGCTGCGCCGCCTGCCCGTGCCGGTCATCGGCCACATCGCCGACGATGCCCTGCGCCTCGACCTGCGCTGCCTGCCGCCGGACCTGGAAATCGAATTCGCTGCCCAGCTTTCCGCCTTGAGCGGACTGGGTGCGTAGGCAAGTCCCTTCGGGGACATGGCAAGCCGCGGCGGATTCTGAAATCGGGAGAATGACCATGCAAGACAACCAGCAAACATCCAGACGGCGATTCCTTGCCGCGGCCGGGGCGATGGCCGCGGCGGCGGCATTGCCGCGCCTCGCTTCGGCGCGCACGGCCTTCAGGCCTTCGCCGGCGCACGGCTGGCGCGTCTTCGAGATCGCCACCCGCGTGGAGGTGCTCAAACCCGCGGGCGCCACCCGCGTCTGGCTGCCGCTGCCGTCGATCGAGGAAGCGGCCTGGATCCGCCCGATGGGCAACCTGTGGCAGGGCAATGCCGCCGCGATGCGGGTGACGAGCGAGCCGGACTACGGCGCCGCGATGCTCTACGCCGAATGGCCGGCCGGACAGCCCGCGCCGACGCTCGAGGTCGTCAGCCGCGTCGCCACGCGCGATCGTGCCCACGATCTGGCCGCACCCGGCACGGTCGAACCGCTCGATCCGGCCACGCGCGCGCTGTACACGCGCGCCACCGAGCTCCTGCCCACCGACGGCATCGTGCGCGAGACCGCCCTCGGCGTCACCTGGGGGGCGAAGCGCGACCTCGACAAGGCGCGCCTGATCTACGACTGGATCTGCGACAACACCTTCCGCGATCCGAAGGTGCTCGGCTGCGGCTTCGGCGACATCAGCGCCATGCTCGAGACCGGCAATCTCTCGGGCAAGTGCGCCGATCTGAATGCGCTGTTCGTCGGCCTGGCGCGCGCGGTCGGCCTGCCGGCGCGCGACGTGTACGGCATCCGCGTCGCCGACTCGCGCTTCGGCTACAAGAGCCTCGGCAAGAGCGGCGATATCAGCAAGGCGCAGCACTGCCGCGCCGAAGTCTGGCTCGAGCGCTTCGGCTGGGTGCCGGTGGACCCCGCCGACGTGGGCAAGGTGGCGCTCGAAGAGCAGCCCGGGCTGACGCTGCAGGACGAACTCGTCACCCAGGTGCGGGCGAAGCTGTTCGGCGGCTGGGAAATGAACTGGCTCGGCTACAACTTCGCCCACGACGTCGGGCTGCCCGGCTCGCGCGGGCCGAAGATCCCCTACCTCATGTATCCGCAGGGGGAGACTTCCGCCGGGCGCCTCGACAGCCTCGATCCGGAGCGCTTCCGCTACCGCATTACCTCCAGGGAGGTCGCCGCCGCATGATCGTCGGCACCGCCGGGCACATCGACCACGGCAAGACCATGCTGGTCAAGGCGCTGACCGGCGTGGACTGCGACCGACTCAAGGAAGAGAAGGCGCGCGGCATCACCCTCGACCTCGGCTACGCCTATGCCGAGGACGGACGCCTGCGCTTCGTCGACGTGCCGGGCCACGAGCGGCTGGTGCACAACATGCTGGCCGGCGCCACCGGCATCGATTTCGTGCTGCTGGCGGTGGCCGCCGACGACGGCCCGATGCCGCAGACGCGCGAGCACCTCGCCATCGTCGACCTGCTCGGCCTCAAGCACGGCGCCGTGGCGCTGACCAAGGTGGATGCCGTCGCCCCCGAGCGGCGTGCCGCGGCGCGCATCGAAATCGAGGCGCTGCTGGCCGGCACCGCGCTGGAAGACGCCCCGCTGTTCGACGTCTCCGCCGTGACGGGGGAGGGCGTCGAAGCGCTGCGCGCCCACTTGCTGGCCGCAGCGGAGGCGCAGGCGGCGCATTGCGCCGCGGGCGGCTTCCGCCTCGCCATCGACCGCTGTTTCAGCCTGAAGGGCGTCGGCCTGGTGGTGACGGGCACGGCCTTCTCCGGCGCCGTCGCCGTCGACGACGCGGTCGTCGTCACGCCGCCGGGCCTGAAGGCCCGCGTGCGCGGCCTCCACGCCCAGGACCGCAGCGCCCGGTCGGGCGGGGCGGGGGAGCGCCTGGCGCTCAACCTCGCCGGCGACTTCGGCAAGGAGGACATCGCGCGCGGCATGTGGGTCGTCGCTCCGGCCCTGCATGTGCCGGTCGCCCGTTTCCACGCCCGCCTGCGCGTGCCGGCTTCCAGCGACACGCCGATCAGGCACTGGATGCCGGTGCATGCGCACCTCGGCGCCTCGGACATCCTCGGCCGCGTGGCGCTGCTGGAAGGCGAGCAACTCGCGCCGGGCGAGGCGATGCTGGCGGAGATCATCCTCGACAAGCCGACGGGCGCGCTGTGGGGCGACCATTTCATCCTGCGCGACCAGTCGGCCACGCGCACCCTCGGGGGCGGTCGGGTGCTCGACATCTTTCCGCCGTCACGCCACAAGCGTACGCCCGAACGTCTCGAGCATTTGCGCCTGCTGGAACAGGACGACCCGGCGCCGGCGCTGTCGCATGCGCTGGCGCGCCAGCCGGCCGGGACGAACCTCGACCGCTACGCGCTGAACCGCAACCTTGCCGCCGGCGAATCGGAAGCGCTCTGGCGCGGCATGGGCCTCATCGTCGTCGAGGAGGCCGACGGCCGCAAGGGATTCTCCGCCGGCGGATGGCAGGCGCTGCGCGAGCGGCTGCTCGAAGCGGCGCGGGCGGAGCATCAGCGCGTCCCGGACATGATCGGCGTCGAGCGCGATCGCCTCAGGCGCCTCACGCTGCCGACGCTCTCCCGCGCCGTATTCGACAGACTGACTTTTGAACTGCTCGCATCGAACGAGCTGGGGCAGAGCGGCAGCTGGCTGCACCTGCCCGAGCACCGCGCGGCGCTGGCCGCCACCGACGCCGACCTGTGGCGCACGCTGAAGCCGCTGCTGGAGGCGGCGCCCTGCAACCCGCCGCGCGTGCGCGACATCGCCCGCGCCACCGGCATCGCCGAGGAGGCCGTGCGCGGCCTCATGAAGCGCGTCGCCCGCGTCGGCCAGGCCTACCCGGTGGCGCACGACCACTACTTCGCGGCGTCGGCGGTGGCCGACCTGGCCGCCCGCGTTGCCATCCTGTGCGCGCGCGACGGCACCGCTCGCGCCGCGGCCCTGCGCGACCAGATCGGCGGGGGGCGCAAGGTCGCCATCCACATCCTCGAATTCTTCGACCGCGTCGGGTACACTCGACGCGTGCGTGACGAGCACGCACTGCGCGGCGGCGAAAGCGAAAGGCAATGGGTCCTATGAACAACGGAAGAGATCGCACCCCGGTGGGGCGCTCGGTCTTCAAAACCGGGAGGGGCGGCCAAGCGGTCCCTGGTGGGTTCGACTCCCACTCTCTTCCGCCATCGGAACATGGCCACTGACCCCTTCCACGGCCGCGTCCCCGCCGACCGCCTCTACGACACCCGCCACGACATGTGGGTGCGGCGCGAGGGCGAGGAGGTCGTCATCGGCGCCACCGGCTTCGGCCTGCATCTTGCCGGCGAGGTGATCGCCTTCACGGCCAAGCCGAAAGGGGCTGAAGTGGCGGCGGGGCGCGGCCTCGGCACCGTCGAGTCGGCCAAGACCGTGCTTGCCGTGCATTCGCCGGTGGCCTTCCGCCTCGACACGCCGAATGAAGAAGCCGAGGAGCGGCCCGCCCTCATCAACCGCGATCCCTACGGCGCCGGCTGGATGGCGCGCGGGGCGCCGCTCGACTGGGACGCCGACGCCGCACGGCTGGTCGACGCGGCGGCCTACATCGCCCACATCCGCGCCATCGAACCGACGGCGGAAATCGAGCCTTGATAACGAAACTCGCCATCCTGGTCTGGTCGCTGTCGCCGGAGCGGCCGGAACTCGCCGCCGCGCCCTTCGTCTATGCCGCCGCCGCCACGGCGATGGATTGCGAAGTCGAGATCCACTTCGCCGGCACGGCGGTGAAGCTGCTCGAGCCGGGCGTGGCGGAGAAGCTGTATCCCTCGCCGGGCCGCGAACGCTCGATCTACGATTTCATGCAGGACGCCGCCGCGCGCGGCGTCAAATTCCTCGGCTGCCAGATGGCCTTCCATGCCCACGACCTGGCTGACCGGACGTTGATTCCCGAGTATTCAGGCGCGGCGGGTGCCGCGGCCTTCGTCGCGCGCACCCTCGATCCGGAATGGCGCAGCATGATTTTTTAATCCCACCAGAGGAGAGAGACGAATGAAAACCAGCACCCTGACCGCAATCGCATCCGCTTCCATCCTGCTGTCCGCCTGCGCCGGTTCCGGCAGCGGGCCCTCGGCCGAAGCCAAATTGGCCCCCACCCAGGGCCACAAGACCACCGGCACCGTCGTCTTCGCCCAGAAGGGGGCGGATGTCGAGGTGACGGCCCATGTCGCCGGCCTCACCCTCGGGGCGCACGGCTTCCACGTCCACGAAAAGGGCGACTGCAGCGCGCCGGACGGCACCAGCGCCGGCGGCCACTTCAACCCCGGCGGCCAGCCGCACGGCCATCCTCACCAGGGCCCGCACCACGCCGGCGACATGCCGATGCTGGAGACGGATGCCTACGGCAATGCGAAGCTCGTCGCCGTGCTGCCGGGACTGACCTTGGAAGGCGCCAACGGCATCGTCGGGCGGGGCGTCATCGTCCATGCCGCGCCCGACGATTTCAAGACCCAGCCCACCGGCAACTCCGGCGCGCGCATGGCCTGCGGGACGATCGTCAAGCGCTGAGCTGTCTCAGCGTCGGTTGCGCAGGAACCAGTCGAGCGCCTGTCCCACGTTTTGGGCGCGGCGGTGAAAGCCGCCGTGGTCCCCGGCCGCATCTTCCGCGAGCTGCGCCTCGGCGCCGCGCTGCGCCAGCCAGTCGCGCGTGCGGCGCATGGCCGGACAGCCGTCGCGGTCAGGATTCGGATCGCCGCCGCCGCAATACAGCCACCAGCGCGTGCCCGCAAAGGGCGCCGCGCCCAGGCGGCCGCTCTCGATGTCGCGGTTGGCGGGGAAGTCCGCCGCCATGTCGCCGGCGTTGGCGATCACGGCGCGAAAGAGCGGATTCGGCTGCTGCCCGTCGAAGGCCACCAGCGCGTAGAGGTTCGCCGATCCGCGCGAGAAGCCGTGCAGCAGCGCGTTGTCCCGCGTCGCGCCGGCGCGACGCATCAAGTGTTCCAGTTCGCGCCGCAGTTCGTGCGGCCGATAGTAATCCTCGGTGCGCTGGCCGCCGCCGAACCACCACTGCAGGGCGACGATGCCGAGGCCGTATCGCTCGGCGAAGGGCTGCCACAGCACGATCTCGTCGTGGGCCCAGCTGGCGCTGCCGTGCAGGCTGACGATCCATTTTTCCGGCGTCCTGCCCGCCGGCTGCCAGATCAGTCCGAAGCTGCGTCGATCGGAGCTATTCACCGCTCTTGCGCCGAGGCCCTCCGCCTCGGCCACGCGCTGGGGCGTTTGCGCGCGGGCGCGGGCAAGCAGTTCCTCCGTGTTGCCGGCCGGCGTCGCGAGGGGTGGCCTGCCGCCGCCGGGTCTCATCGGCTGGGAGATGGCGGACATCGAAGCCAGCATGGCGGCAGCGAGGGCAAGCAACACGTGAAATGTAGGCGGCTTCATGGTTTCTCCCGGGGCGGCAGGCTCGGCTGCAAAAGCATGGAGCCGAAGCATAGGAAGTAGATCAGAAAAGTCAGTCCCCACAGCACGGCGGCCAGCGCCACTGCCCACTCGCCGAGGCCGTGCACCGTCGCTGCGAGGCGGACCAGGGCGGCCGCGAACATGAGGGCGTAGGCGGCCTTCATCGCCGCCGGCACGACGAGCGGCCGGCCGGTGTGGCGCAGGCTGACACGGGTCATCAGGCCGAGCATCATCAGGCCGAGGCTGCCGACGGTGAAGGCATGCACCCAGGCGGCTTCCGGCACCAGGCCGGCGAGCTCCGCCACGGCCTTCAGCGCGAAGGCGAGGATCAGCCAGGCGAAGCCGAGGTGCATGACGAGCACCAGCGGCACGTCGGCCAGGCGCCAGCCCTGCCAGCGCGCCGTGCGCGCGGCGTGCACCCCCGCGCAGGCGAGGGCGGCGAGGCCGGTCCACAGCGAGGGCGCGCCGGATAGATCCAGCGCGGCCAGCAGCAGCACCGTGCCCACAGCCAGGATTTCCAGCTCGATATTGAAAGGCGCCTGCTCACCGCGGCCCTTCTCGCGCAGGGCGTTGCCGGTGAAGATCGGCGTCAGCACGCCGCCCTTCAGTACGTAGAGCACGATGATCGCGTAGAGCGCCCCGCGCAGGCCGAGTCCGGAGAGGTGGCTGTGGGCGACAAGGATGCCGGCGTGATAGACAGCGTTTGCCGCCGCCAGCCCCAGCAGGATGGGCAGCAGCAGGAGGTACAGGCGGTTCGGGGCGCGCAGGAGTTGGGGCGTTACGAAAACGAGCACTGCCGGGAAGAAGAAGATGTTGGCGATTGCCGGGTATGTCGGCGGCAGCCAGGGTGCCGCCCAGAAGGCAAGTCGGCCGGCCAGCCAGATCAGCACCAGGAGGGCGAGCCGCCCGCCGCGGATCTCTTCGGTGCCGGCCCAGCTCGGCAAGGCGGTCAGCACGATGCCGACGATGATCGCGGCGGCTAAGCCGAACAGCATCTCGTGGCCATGCCACAGTCGCAGCGGGGTGCCGACCGAGGGGACATCCCAGAGACCGAGATAGGCCCCCAGCCAGGCGGCGGTCAGCAGCGGCGCATACAGCGCGCCGAGGAGGTAGAAGGGTCGGAAGGCGCTGGATAGGATGGGGGAAGTGCCGACCATCCCCGGATTCTACGCCGCCCGCGAGACGGCCGATGGCGCCGGCCGGGCGAAGCGTTCCAGCAGTTCGGCTTCTTTCGTCTTCGCGGCGGCAAGGTTGCGCGCCTTGATCGGGCCGAAGCCGCGGATGCCTTCCGGCAGGCGGGCGATCTCGGTGGCGGCATCGAGGTTGTCGGCGCGCAGCCCGGCCAGCAGCATAGCGACCGTCTTCTCGTACTCGCCGATCAGCGCGCGTTCGATCCGGCGCTCTTCGCTGCGGCCGAAGGGATCGAGAACCGTGCCGCGCAGAAATTTCAGCTTCGCCAGCAGCTTCATCGCCGGCCGCATCCAGCCGCCGTAGGCGCGCTTCTTCGGCAGGCCGGTGTCCGGATCGGTGCGGCTGAAGAGCGGGATGGCGAGGTGGAATTTCAAATGGAAGTCGCCTTCGAAGGTGGTGGCCAGGACGCGGGCGAACTCGGCGTCGCCGAACAGGCGCGCCACCTCGTACTCGTCCTTGTAGGCGAGCAGCTTGAAGTAGTTGCGGGCGACGGCCTCGGATAGCGCGGTGCTGCCTGGCGCGGCGGCGGCCTCGGCCGCGCGCACGCGCCCGATCAGCGCCGTGTAGCGCTGCGCGTAGGCAGCGTCCTGAAAGTCGGTCAGCGCGGCACGGCGTCGCGCGATGGCCTCGTCGAGGCTCTGCGACAGGACGTGCGTCGGCAGCACCGGTTCGGCGTCGGCGACCAGGCGCTCGACCGCCTGCGGGTCGTGGGCGGCGCGGCGGCCCCAGAGGAAGGCGGCCTGGTTGTCGGCGACGGCCACGCCGTTCAGTTCGATGGCGCGCAGCAGCGCTTCTTCGGAGAGCGGCACGCAGCCCTTCTGCCAGGCGTAACCGAGCATGAACAGGTTGGTGCCGATGGAATGGCCCATCAGCAGGGTGGCCAGCCGGCTGGCGTCGAACAGGTCGGCGCGCTCCGCGCCCACCGCCTCGCGCACCTGCGCCTCCATGGCGGCGAGCGGGAAGGGATGGTCCGGGTTGCGCACGAAGTCTCCGGTGATGGCCTTGCCGGTGTTCACGATGGCGCGGGTGCGGCCTGTCTGGGTCTTCACCAGGGCGTCGTGGCTGACGGCGACGACGATGTCGCAGCCGAGCAGGGTGTCGGCCTCGCCGGTGGCCAGCCGCGGCGCGTAGAGCTGCGCCTGGCGGGAGGCCAGGCGCACGTGCGACATGACGGCGCCGCCCTTCTGCGCCAGTCCCGTCATGTCGAGCACGGTGGCGCCCTTGCCTTCGAGATGGGCGGCCATGCCGATCAGCGCGCCGATGGTCACCACGCCGGTGCCGCCGACGCCGGTGACGAGGAGGCCGTAGGGGCGGTCCAGCGCCGGCAGGACGGGCTCGGGCAGGCGGGCGAAGGCGTCGTCGGCCGCCGCCAGCGCCTTGCCGCGGCGCAGCCGGCCGCCATGCACCGTGACGATGCTCGGGCAGAAGCCGGAGACGCAGGCGTAGTCCTTGTTGCAGGTGGACTGGTCGATGGCGCGCTTGCGGCCGAACTCGGTCTCCACCGGCACCACGGCGAGGCAGTTGGACTTGGCGCTGCAGTCGCCGCAGCCCTCGCACACCAGTTCGTTGATGAAGACCCGCACGGCCGGATCGGGGAAGGTGCCGCGCTTGCGCCGGCGGCGCTTCTCGGCGGCACAGGTCTGGTCGTACACCAGCACCGTGACGCCCTTCGATTCGCGCAGTTCGCGCTGGGTGCGCTCCAGTTCGTCGCGATGGCGCAGCTCGACGCCCTCGGCGAAGCCGGGGTTCGCGCCGTATTTTTCGGGGTCGTCGGCCAGCACCACGATACGCTGCACGCCTTCGTCGGCAACCTGGCGGGTGATCTGCGGCACGTTGAGCGGACCGTCCACCGGCTGGCCGCCGGTCATGGCAACCGCGTCGTTGTAGAGCAGCTTGTAGGTGATGTTCACGCCAGCGGCCACTGCCGCACGAATCGCCAGCAGGCCCGAGTGGTAGTAGGTGCCGTCGCCCATGTTGGCGAAGACGTGCTTGGTGCCGGAATGCTCCGCCATGCCGAGCCAGGTGGCGCCTTCGCCGCCCATCTGGCTGATGGTGACGGTGTTGCGGCCCATCCACACCGCCATCAGGTGGCAGCCGACGCCGCCCAGCGCGCAGGAGCCTTCCGGCACCCGGGTGGACAGGTTGTGCGGGCAGCCCGGGCAGAAGTAGGGCGTGCGCATCATGGCCAGCCGGGCTTTCGCCAGGGACTGGTCCTTGGCCTCGAGGAAGGCCAGGCGCTCGCGGATGCGATCGGAGGTGTGGAAGCGGCCGATGCGCGCGGCGATGGCCCGGGCGACGATGGCCGGCGTCAGTTCCGCCGTCGGCGGCAGCAGCCAGGCATGGTGCGGCGCCGGCCACTCGCCGGTCTCGTCGAACTTGCCGACGACGCGCGGTCGCACGCCTTCCTTCCAGTTGTAGAGCATCTCCTTGAGCTGGTATTCGATGATCTGGCGCTTCTCCTCGACGACGAGGATTTCCTCCAGCCCTTCGGCGAACTGGCGCACGCCGTCGGCCTCCAGCGGCCAGGGCATGCCGACCTTGTAGAGGCGCAGGCCGATCTCGGCGGCGAGGGCGGCATCGATGCCGAGGTCGTCGAGGGCCTGGCGCACGTCGAGGTAGGCCTTGCCGCAGGCGATGATGCCCAGCCGCGGCCGCGGGCTGTCGTAGATCAGGGTGTTCAGCTTGTTGGCGCGGGCGTAGGCGAGGGCCGCATACACCTTGGATTCCTGCATGCGGTGTTCCTGCGCCAGCTGCGGGTCGGGCCAGCGAATGCTGACGCCGTCGGGCGGCAGGGTGAAGTCCTCCGGCAGGCGAATGCGCACGCGGGCCGGATCGATCTCCACCGTGGCCGAGCTCTCGACGGTGTCGGAGGTGGTCTTCATCGCCACCCAGCAGCCGGAGTAGCGCGACATGGCCCAGCCGTGCAGGCCGAGGTCAAGATAGTCCTGCAGTCCGGCCGGCGCCAGTACCGGGATGCCGCAGGCGGAGAACATGTGCTCGCTCTGGTGGGCGACGGCGGAGGAGCGCGCCGAGTGGTCGTCGCCGGCGATCAGCAGCACGCCGCCGTGCTTGGCCGTGCCGGCGTAGTTGGCGTGCTTGAAGACGTCGCCGCAGCGGTCGACGCCGGGGCCCTTGCCGTACCACATGGCGAAGATGCCGTCGGCCTGCGGCGCGGGGAACAGGTGCAGCTGCTGGGTGCCCCAGACGGCGGTGGCGGCGAGGTCTTCATTGACCCCAGGCTGGAACTTGATGTGGTGGGCGGCGAGGAAGGGCTGCGCCTCGTGCAAAGCCTGGTCGAGGCCGCCCAGCGGCGAGCCGCGGTAGCCGGAGACGTAGCCGGCGGTGTTCAGGCCGTCGGCCCGGTCGCGGGCGTGCTGCAGCATGGGCAGTCGCGTCAGCGCCTGGACGCCGGTGAGGAACACCCGGCCGTGCTCCAGCCTGTACTTGTCTTCGAGCGTGACCGGCGCCAGCGTCATGGGTGGACCTCTTTGCGTACAGTATACATTTCATTCTAGCCCAAGCCTGCCCACAGGCAAGGCCGGGCCGGAACGGCTATTTGACGAACTGCGTCAGGTAGAGCGTGATCGCCGGGAAGGCGACCAGGATGCCCAGCCGGAATATGTCGGCGACGATGAAGGGCATGACGCCGCGGAACACGGTTTGGGTCGGCACGTCGGGCAGCACGCTGCGAAGGACGAAGACGTTGAGGCCGACCGGCGGGGTGATCATGCTGATCTCGGTGACCACCACGACGATGATGCCGAACCAGATCAGGTCGTAGCCGAGGTGGGCCACCAGCGGGTAGAACATCGGCACGGTGAGCAGGATCATCGACATGCTCTCCAGCACGCAGCCGAGCGCGACATAGATGGCCAGGATGGCGATGATGACCAGGATCGGCGTCTCGCGGAAGCGCTCGGCGTACTGCGTCAGCTCCTGCGGCATGCCGGTCATGTTGATGAAGTTGGCGAAGATCAGGGCGCCGATCAGGATGGTGAAGATCATGCCGGTGGTGATGGCGCTCTCGATGAGGATGGTGCGCAGTTCGCGCCAGTTCCAGCCCTTGCGCAGCAGCAGGAAGGCCAGCCCGCCGCCGGCGCCGATGCCGGCCGCCTCGGTCGGCGTGAAGATGCCGCCGTAGATGCCGCCGATGACGATCAGGAACAGGATCAAGACACCCCAGACGTCGCCGATGGCCACCAGGCGCTCGTGCCAGGTCACCCGCTCGCCGCGCGGGCCAGCCTTGGCGTCCATGCGCACCGTCACGGCGACGGCGGCGAGGTAGCAGGCGATAGCGACCAGTCCGGGCAGGATGCCGGCGATGAACAGCTTGCCGATGTTGGTTTCGGTGAGGATGCCGTAGATCACCATCACCACGCTGGGCGGGATGAGGATGCCCAGCGTGCCACCGGCGGCGATGGAGCCGGCCGCCAGGGCGTCGGAATAGCCGTACTTGCGCATCGAGGGCATGGCCACCTTGGACATGGTGGCGGCCGTGGCCAGGCTCGATCCGCAGACGGCGCCGAAGCCGCCGCAGGCCAGGATGGTGGCCATCGCCAGCCCGCCGCGGCGGTGGCCGAGAAAGGCGTAGGAGACGCGGTAGAGCTCGCTCGACAACCCGGCTTTGGTCACCAGGTTGCCCATCAGGATGAACAGCGGCACGATCGACAGGGTGTAGGACATCCCCGTCTCGAAGGCCACCGAGCCGACCATGGACAGCGCAGCAGTGGCATTCACCATGTAGGTGTAGCCGAGAAAGCCGACGATGGCCATGGAAAAGGCGATGGGCAGGCGCAGGAACGTCAGCCCCAGCATCACGGCGAAGGCGATCAGTGCTTCTTGCATTTTCGTTTACCTAGACTTCGCCGGAGCCGCCCGTGGTTGAATGCTGCCGGATCATGGCCAGCAGGATCAGCGCGGTGACGGCCGCCAGCACGCTCATGAAATACACCAGCGGCCAGACTTTCAGTTGCAGCACCGCCGTCGTGTCGCCCTGTCCGATCATCTGCCCGGCCTTGACCCACAGGCGCCAGGCGATCACTGCCAGGCAAAGGCTGCCGGCGAGCTGGATCAGGACATGCAGGGCGTACTTGACGGATTTCGGGATGAGATGCTCGAACAGATCGATGGTCACCTGCTGGTTGCGCAGGGTGACCATGGGCAGGGAGGCGAAGATCAGTGCCCCCATC
>JAEUNH010000151.1 GCA_016791205.1 Rhodocyclaceae bacterium
AAGGCGTGAAGGTGCCCGGCTTCTGCTTCCAGGGCGCGGCCTCCTCCTCGTTGTGCAGGTAGTAACGGCGCTTGCCGGTGCCGGTCTCGCCGTAGCCCTTGAACAGGGCCTCGAGGTCCTCGAACAGGTTGGCTTCCGGGCCGAAGTGGCTGATGTGTTCGCAGACGCCGGCCTTCTCCGATGCCTGGATGGCTTTCTTCATCTCCTCGCGGTCGTATTTGTGGAAGCTGTCGCCCTCGATTACCGCCGAGAGGATGCTTTCGCGGCGGAAGATGTGCTCGAAGCTGCGCTTGACGGTGGAGGTGCCGGCACCGGAGGAGCCGGTGATGGCGATGACGGGATGCTTGGCGGACATGGCTAACCCCTTGCTGAGTGTTTGAATTCTTGGGCGGCAGGGCGCGACGAGGCGCGACGGCCGACGATTGCAGGACTGTAATCGGGGCGATGCATAAGTTCCATTCAAAATTAGTTATGGAACGAATAAGAGAACTCTGATACTTATTTTGTCAGCGCCATATACAGCAGCGGCAGCTTCTCCGGCAGTTGCTCGACCCGGTCCAGCACGAGATGGCGCCTGCCGAAAATCCCCTGCACGTAGTCGTCGGCCTGCGGGTCGAGGCTGAGGCAGAAGGTGTCGACGCCCTGGGCGGCCAGCTCGCCGACGGCCTTCTTCGCGTCGGCGTGCAGGTGGCCGGGGTCGCGCACGTCGATGTCGGCCGGCTCGCCGTCGGTGACGAGCAGCAGCAGCCGCTTGTCGGCCTGGCGCTGGGCCAGGGCGGCGCCGGCGTGGCGCAGGGCGGCGCCCATGCGCGTCGACCAGCCGGCGCCGGCGGCGGCCAGCCGCCCCTTGACCGTGTCGTCCCAGCGCTCCGAGAAGCCCTTGATGTGCAGGTAGCGCACCTCGTGCCGGGTGTTGGAATGGAAGCCGGCGATGGCGAAGGGGTCGTTGAGTCGCTCGATGGCCATGCCGAGCAGGGAGACGGCCTCTTGCGAGAGCTCCAGCACCGTCTGCTCGCCGCCGGCGACCTTCTGGTTGAGTGACTCCGACAGGTCGAGCAGCAGCAGCACGGCGATGCTGCGCCCGCTGGTGCGGTGGCTCAGGTTGATGCGCGGGTCGGGCGTGACGCCGCTCCTGAAGTCGATCAGCGAGCGGATGGCGACGTCGAGGTCGAGCTCCGAGCCATCCTCCTGGTAGCGGATGCGCTGCTTGTTCTGCGGCTTGATGAGGTCGAGCAGGCGCATCAGGCGCCGGGCCAGCGCGGCGTGCTTCTCCAGCAGGCGGTCGATCTTCGCCGCCTCGCCGGCCGGGTGCAGCGCCTCGTAGAGGCTGACCCAGTCCGGGCGGTAGGATTCCGTGGCCTGGTCCCACTCGGGATAGTGGCGCGGCGGCAGCCCTTGCGGCGCCTCCGCCTCGCTCGTTTGCTTCCGCGTGTCGAAGGCTTCCTCCTCGTCGCCTTCCTCGATGAAGGCCCACAGCTGGCGGTTGTCGTCGCGGTAGTCGACCACCGTGTCGTCGAAATGGATGCGCGGCAGCTGGTCGCTCGGGCGCCGCGTGCGCGCCACGTAGGCGAGCGCGAGTTCCGCCATCTGCGCCGTGCTGGACGTTCCGCCGGCGAGCGCGGCATGGAAGGCAGCGACGGTTTCATTCAGGACGGGATCGGCGTAGCCGTGGTTTGTATCGAGGCAGGCGCGCGAGAGCATGGCCAGGCGGTGGCGCAGGCAGGACGTGGTCTCCGGGTCGCAGGCGCCCTCGACCGGCTGCGGATGCAGGGCGAGCAGGACGGGGGCGAGGCCCGGGTACTCGCGCATCAGCAGCCGGTCGATGCGCGCATCCTCGAGGAACTCCACGGCGAGGCGCTGGAAGGGGCTCCAGTTGTCGGCGATCTGCGGCGCGGACCAGCGCCGGTGGCCGGCCATGTGCGCCAGCGTCGCGCGGTAGCGGTCGATGCCGCTGACGCCGGCGCGCGCGTCGTAGACGTCGGGCAGGCGCATGCCGAGCCCGTCGTAGTAGGGCACGATCTGGCGCAGCGCGTGGTAGGAATTCGAGTAGGGGATCAACGGCTGCGGGTCGCGCCAAAGCGCGCGCAGGGTGAGGTCGAGGCGGCGTTCGGCGTCGGCGAACAGCGTGCCGTGGCGCTCGCGCTGCAGCACGGCGCGGCTGTCGGCGAGCTGCAGCGCGAAGTACTGCTCCTGCTGCTGCGGATGGTCGCCGTAGTGGCGGATGCCGTAGTCGACCCAGTTCCGCAGCCCCGCCATCGGCAGCTGCTCGACGAGCTGCGGCGCCTGGCGGAAGAAAGCCGGCAGGCCGGGGCTGGCGATGGTCGCGTGACGGCCGTGGATGGAGCCGGTGGTGCGCGCCATCAGGTCGCGGGCGATGTCGAGGTAGAAGGCCAGCTGCTCGCGCGAGGCGAGGCGGCTGAGGGCTTTCGCCGCCGCCACGTAGCCGTCCATTTCCCGTTTCGAGAAGGCGGTCAGCGCTTCGTAGAGGCATTCCTCGAAGACGTCGGCCACCGGCGCGAAGCCGCAGTCCATCTCCCGCCACCAGGCCTGCACCTGGGGATGATGCATTTCACGCTTGCGGGCATCGACTGGCTTGCTCATGTCAGTTGCTCCACTGCGCTACGCGCCTCATGCGACGGATGGACCCCCGGCTCACTTGGACTCTGCACGTGCCAAGGGTGGCGGGCGACCAACGCCGCTCATGTCCTCCGGGCCGGGCTGCGCCCGGCCCTCCCCCTTTACTTCGCCGCCTTGGTCGCCCGCCACCCTTGGCTGGAGGCGTGGGTGCCATACGGCGGCCGAAGGCCGGTGCCGGGGGACATGAGCGAAGCAGGGCGCTCCGCCTGCCCGGATCGCGCACCAACCGAAAGATAACTGGAGATTTCATCCTGTTCGCCGTCCTGCGGCGACCGACTTTTACGCGAAGATCGCGTCGACCGCGTGGTCGAGCGTGGCACGGATGTCGGCGTCGTCGGTGATCGGCCGCGCCATGGCCGTGCGGCAGGCGGCGCGCGGGGCGACGCCGCGTCGGATGAGCTGGGCGGCGTAGACGACGAGGCGGGTGGACACGCCCTCGGCGAGGCCGTGGCCCTTGAGGTTGCGTGCCGTCCCGGCGAGCTTCACCAGGCGGCCGGCGGTATTCAGGTCGATGCCGGTCTCGCGCGCGACGATCTGCGCTTCCAGCGCCGCGTCCGGGTAGTCGAAGTCGAAGGCGGCGAAGCGCTGCTTGGTCGACTGCTTGAGGTCCTTCATCAGCGACTGGTAGCCGGGGTTGTAGGAAATCACCAGCTGGAAATCGGCATGGGCGGCGACCACCTCGCCCTTCTTGTCGAGCGGCAGCGTGCGGCGGTGGTCGGTGAGCGGGTGGATCACCACGGTGGTGTCCTGGCGCGCCTCGACGATCTCGTCGAGATAGCAGATCGCCCCGATGCGCGCGGCGGTGGTGAGCGGCCCGTCGAGCCAGCGCGTGCCGTCGCGGTCGAGCAGGTAGCGGCCGACCAGGTCCGAGGCGGTCATGTCCTCGTTGCAGGCGACAGTGATCAGCGGCCGGTCGAGCTTCCACGCCATGAACTCGACGAAGCGGCTCTTGCCGCAGCCGGTCGGGCCCTTCAGCATCACCGGCAGGCGCGCCGCGTAGGCGGCCTCGTAGAGCGCCACCTCGTCGCCTTGCGGCTGGTAGAAGGGTTCCTTGCCGATGCGGTACTGCCCGATGTCGGTCGTGTTCATAATGGCCTCACGTAAAAAAGCCCCTGCCCTTGCGGGTCAGGGGCTAACCGGTAATCCGACTGGTAAACGGATTACTTGTGACCTTTGAGCTTGTCGCGCCATCCCGGGTAGAGCTTGTCGGCGTCCTGCGGGAACGACTCGAAGGCGCGGGCGAACTCCTTGTGGCTCTTCGCCCACTCGAGCGGGTCGGCCTTGGCCTTCCAGCAGTCGTAGGCCTGGCGCAGCGAAATGGCGCCGGCGGCCGGGGAGTCGACGTGGCCGTAGGCGCCGCCGCCGGCGGTGTTGATGACGTTGCCGTGGCCGAGGTTCTCGAAGAAGCCGGGCAGGCGCAGCGCGTTCATGCCGCCGGAGATGATCGGCGTGGTCGGCTTCATGCCGTACCATTTCTGGTTGTAGACCGGGCCCTGGTACTCGTCGCGCTCGATGATGTAGGCGATGGCGCGGTCGTCCTTCTCGCCTTCCATCTTGCCGTAGCCCATGGTGCCGACGTGGATGCCGGAAGCGCCCTGCAGGCGGCTCATCTTGGCCAGCACGTAGGCGGTGTAGCCGCGCTTCGACTGCGGCGAGGTGACGGCGCCGTGGCCGGCGCGGTGGTAGTGCAGGTACTGGTTCGGGAAGCGGCGCCGCGCGGTGGTGACCATGCCGGGGCCGCCGACATAGCCGTCGACCAGGAAGGCCACCTTGTCGGCATCGGGGCCGAAGGCTTCCAGGATGAACTCGCCGCGGGCGAGCATCTCGTAGTGGTCGTCGGCGGTGATGTTGGCGGAGAAGATCTTCGCCTGGCCGGTCTCGTCCATGGCGCGCTTCATCGCGTCGTAGACCAGCGGGATGGTTTTCTTCAGCGGGGCGAAGACCTGGTTGCCCTGCGGCTCGTCGTTCTTGATGAAGTCGCCGCCGAGCCAGAACTCGTAGGCGGCCTTGGCAAAGGGCTCCGGGCGCAGGCCGAGCTTGGGCTTGATGATGGTGCCGGAGATGTAGCCGCCGTCCCTGACCGGGCGGCCGAGGATGCGCCACATGTCCGAGATGTCCTTGGCCGGGCCGTCGAAGAGCTGGATGGCGCGCTCGGGCATGTAGAAGTCGACCATCTTGGCGTACTCGATGTCGCCCATGCCCTGGTTGTTGCCGATGGTGAGCGTCAGGAAGGAGACGATCATCATGCGGCCGTCGGTGATGTTGCGGTCGAAGAGATCGATCGGATAGGCGATGCGCATATCCTCGGCGGCCTCATCGATGTGGTAGACCAGGGCGTCGACCCCCTTGGTGAATTCGTCGGTGGTGCTGACCTCGACGTTGGTGCCGGTGGACGACTCGGCGGCGAAGTGGGCGGCGGCCGACAGGTAGCCGTAGCCGGCCTTCGGCTTCATCTTGTAGGCGCAGAGAATGTGCTTGCCGCCCTTGATGAGGTTCTCTTCATTGAGACTGAGGTCGGCGTAGCGGTTCGACTGGTCCATGTGCTCTCCTTGTGTCGCGGTCGTTTGTGTATGGGGCGCACTTTATTCCCGAAAATCCATAAGGTGAACTAAATGTTTGTTATGGTATTCTTTGGCTGTTACTTATGGACGATTTCAGGACGATCCGGCCATGCACCTGACCCTGCGCCAGTTGAAGATCTTCGAGGCGGTGGCACGCCACCTGTCCTTTTCGCGCGCCGCCGACGAGTTGCACCTGACCCAGCCGGCGGTCTCCATGCAGGTGCGGAGCCTCGAGGAGGCCGCCGGCCTGCCGCTCACCGAGCAGGTCGGCAAGCGCATCTTTCTCACCGAGGCCGGCGCGGAACTGGCGCGCCACGCCCGCGTCATCGCCCAGCAGCTGCGCGAGGCCGAGGAATCGCTGATGGCCATGAAGGGCCTGCGCGGCGGGCGCCTCAACATCGGCGTGGTGTCCACCGCCAAATATTTCGTGCCGCGCCTGCTGACGGCCTTTCGCCATCTGCACCCGGAAGTGGAGCTGCGCCTCGGCGTGCACAACCGCGGCGAGATCGTCCAGCAGTTGGCCGACAACGAGATCGATCTGGCCATCATGGGGCGGCCGCCGCAGGAGCTGGAGACGGTGTCCGAGCCCTTCGCCGAGAATCCGCTGGTCTTCGTCGCCGCGCCGGACCATCCGCTCGCCAAGGCGAAAAGCATCGCGCCGAAGCAGCTGGCCGGCGAGAGCTTCCTGCTGCGCGAGCCGGGCTCGGGCACGCGGGCGGCGATGGAGCGCTTCCTGGCGGAGAACGGCGTGCTGCCGCAGCGCGCGGTGGAGATGACCAGCAACGAGACCATCAAGCAGGCGGTGATGGCCGGCATGGGGATCTCCTTCATCTCCGAGCGCACCATCGCGCTGGAGTTGGCGACCGGACACATCGTGCGCCTGAGCGTGGCCGGCACCCCCCTGCAGCGCCACTGGTTCGTGGTGCATCGCGCCGAGAAGCGCCTGCTGCCGGTGGCCGAAGCCTTCCGTCAGTTCCTGCTGCGGGAGAGCGGCGGGCCGATCGAGCCCGCGCGGGCGGCGGCTAGTGCTTCGAGCGGATCCAGTCGCGCCAGTCGGAAAACAGCCGCGGGTCGACGGCCGCGATGACCGAGCGCTTCCACAGGTCGCCGGCGTCGAAGTCGTCGTGCTTGAGGGTGCACATCCGTCCGCCGGCCTCTTCGAGGATCAGCCGTCCGGCGGCGTAATCCCACAGCTTCTGGCCGCCGTGCAGCAGCAGGTCGAGGCGCCCGGCGGCGACGTAGGCCCATTCCAGGGTGCTGCAACCGAAGTTGCGCTGGGAATAATATGGCGGCCGCGTGGCGAGGTCGTCGCCGAGCTTCTTCGGGATGCGCTTGAAGTCGACGCCGGCGACGCACTCTTTCAGATCGGCCGCCGGCGGGCGCAGCGGCAGCTTCAGGCCGTTCATGGTGGCGCCGCCGCCGCGCGAGGCGGCGAACATCTCGCGCGTGGCCGGGTCGTAGACCACCCCGATCGCGGCGCGGCCCCCGATGAAATAGGCCACGGAGATGGCGAAGAAGGGCAGCCCGGCGACGAAGTTGGTGGTGCCGTCGATGGGGTCCACCACCCACAGCCCCTCGGCGCCCTCGTCCCACAGCCGGCGCTGCTCGGCCTCGCCCATTTCCTCCTCGCCGATCACCGGCCGCGGTCGCAGCCGCTGCAGGCGCTCGATCAGCGCGTGCTGGGCGGCGATGTCCACCTCGGTGAAGATGGTGCCGTCGGCCTTGTGCTCGCGCACCACCTGCAGGTAGCGCGGCATCACCACCTGGGCGGCGACTTCGCGCACCACTTGCGTCACCGCCGCGCAGAGCTCGTAATACGGAGAAGTCAATGCGACTCCTTCCACTTGATCGAACAGCCCATGCTCGGGACCTGCTCGCGCGGGCCCTGACCGGTTTGCGCCACCTGCAGCATGGCCTCGAAGAGATCGCGCCGTGCCGCCGGGACCGACTCTTTCCGGGAAGCATCCAGGCGGCCGCGGTACTGCAGTTCGAGCCGGGCGTTGAAGCCGAAGAAGTCCGGCGTGCACACCGCGCCGTAGGCCTTCGCCACCGCCTGCGTCCCGTCGAGCACGTAGGGGAAGGGAAAGTCGAGGCGGCGGGCGATGTCGACCATGTTGTCCCAGGCGTCCTCCGGATAGTCGCTCGGGTCGTTCGCCATGATGGCGATCGAGCCGATGCCATGGCCCTTCAGTTCGCGGCAGTCGCGGACGATGCGATCGAGCACCGCCTTGACGTAGGGGCAGTGGTTGCAGAGGAACATTACCAGCAGGCCGTTCGGGCCGCGGGCGCTGTCGAGCGAATGACGGCGGCCGTCGGTGCCGGGCAGATCGAAGCCCGGGGCCTGCCAGCCGAAGTCGCAGAGGGGGGTGGTGAGGCTGACCATGTGGGAAAAAATGGATAGCTGCGGAATAATAGCATGATGACTTCCCGCTTCTTTTGCCCGCCGCCCCTTGTCTCCGGCAGCCTGGCCGAGCTGCCGCCGGCCGCCGCCCACCATGCCTTGCGGGTGCTGCGCCTGGGCGTCGGCGACGCGGTGGTGCTCTTCGACGGGGCGGGCGGCGAGTACCCTGGCCGCATCGCCGAGGCTGGCCGCGCCGTGCGCGTGCAGCTCGGCGGGCGGGAGGAGGCGACTCGCGAGTCGCCGCTCGAGCTGGTCCTGGCGCAGGCCCTGCCCGCCGGCGACAAGATGGACTTCGTGGTGCAGAAGGCCGTCGAGCTGGGCGTCGCCCGCATCCAGCCGCTCGCGGCGACGCGCAGCGTGGTGCGGCTGGCGGGGGAGCGCGCCGCCCGCCGAACCGAGCACTGGCGCCAGGTGGCGATATCCGCCTGCGAGCAGTGCGGCCGCAACCGGCTGCCGGAAATCGCGCCGATTCTTGATCTGCGGCAATGGCTGGGCCAATTGGCGCAGGACAATGAAATGCAGCGGCTGCTGCTATCGCCCCATGGCGGCCGCCGGTTGCGCGAGCTGGCCGGCGCAACGCGCTTCCTGCTGCTGGTCGGCCCCGAGGGCGGACTGGAGGCGGAGGAGGTTGCGGCGACGAAGCGGGCAGGCTTCGCGGAGCTGTCGCTCGGTCCGCGCATCCTGCGCACGGAAACCGCCGGGCCGGCGGCGCTGGCGGCGCTGGGCGCGTTGTACGGGGATATCTGAGAAAGGGAGGCCATCGTGTTCGAATCGGCGGAACTGGGCCACAAGATCGACAAGGCCACCTACGACAGGCAGATGCCGAAGCTGCGCGCCGACCTGCTCGATGCGCAATTCGACATGGGCGAGCTGAAGAAGTACCCGGTCATCATCCTCATCAACGGGGTCAACGGCGCCGGCAAGGGCGAGACGGTGAATCTCCTCAACGCCTGGAT
>JAEUNH010000052.1 GCA_016791205.1 Rhodocyclaceae bacterium
CGCGCTTGGCGCGCGGGTAGGCCAGCCAGGCCAGGGCGTTGAAGAAATCGTGCCAGTCGTCCGGCCGCGTTTCGATTTCACCGCGCTGGAAGACCCGTTCCTCGTAAGCGGCGTCGACGCCGCCGGGCGGCACGAAGCGGATCGGCCGGCCGCTCGCCGCGCAGGGGCGCTCGGCGAGCGTGTCCAGGGCCCGGTTGAGCGCCTCCGTCCCCGGCAGGCACTCGCCGCCGAAGATGCGCAGCCAGGCACCTACCGGCTCGAACAGCGGACGCGCCGAAAGCGCCACCGGATCATCGATTGCGGCCATAATCCGGCCCATTATGTCCGATGCCAAACCCTCCCGCAGCCTGGGCCAGGACGTGACCCTGCGCGAGGCCTGGGCCTGGGCGATGTACGACTTCGCCAATTCGGGCTACACCACGGTGGTGATCACCGCCGTCTTCAACGCCTACTTCGTGGCGGTGGTGGCGCAGCGTGCGCCCTGGGCGACGCTGGCGTGGACGGCGACGCTGGCCGTCTCCTACGCCCTTGTCGTGGCCAGCGCACCGCTGATCGGCGCCTGGGCCGACGCGCGCGCCGCCAAGAAGCGCCTGCTGGCCCTCACCACCGTTGGCTGCGTGGTGTTCACGGCGGCCCTGTATTTCACCGGGCCCGGCACCCTGGCCCTTGCGGTGGTTCTGGTGATTCTCTCCAATTTCTTCTTCGGCACCGGCGAGAACCTGATCGCCGCCTTCCTGCCCGAGCTGGCCAGGAGCCGCGCCATGGGCCGCGTCTCCGGCTGGGGCTGGAGCCTCGGCTACCTCGGCGGACTGCTCTCGCTGGGCGCCTGTTTGGCCTGGCTGTCGCAGGCCAAGGCGGCCGGACGCGAGACGGCGCAGGCGGTGCCGGAGACCCTGCTCATCACCGCCGCCCTGTTCGCCCTCGCCAGCCTGCCGACCTTTCTCTGGCTGCGCGAGCGCGCCGTGCCGCAGGCGCCGGCGGGCGGCCTGGCGCATACCGCCTGGTCGCGCCTCGCCGCCACCCTGCGCCAGGCCCGCCGCTTCCGCGACCTGTCGCGCTTCCTCGTCTGCATGCTGTTCTACCAGGCCGGCATCCAGGCGGTGATCGCCCTGGCCGCCATCTATGCCCAGGAGGCCATGCGCTTCACCACCGAGCAGACCCTGACGCTGATCCTGGTGGTAAACCTCACCGCTGCCGCCGGCGCCTTCGCCTTCGGCTACGTGCAGGACCGGATCGGCGACGTGCGCGCCATCGCCCTGACGCTGTGCGGCTGGATCGTCATGGTGGCGCTGGCCTGGCTGGCCGAGGGCGCGGCGCTGTTCTGGCTGGCGGCCAACCTGGCCGGGCTGTGCATGGGCGCCTCGCAATCGGCGGGGCGAGCGATGGTCGGGGTCCTCGCCCCGCCCTCGCGGCTGGCTGAGTTCTTCGGGCTGTGGGGGCTGGCGGTCAAGCTGGCCTCGATCTTCGGCCCGCTCACCTACGGGCTGGCCAGTTGGCTCTCCGGCGGCAACCACCGCACGGCGATCCTGTTCACCGGCGCCTATTTCATCGTCGGCCTGGTCCTGCTCAAGGGCATCGACGTTCCGCGCGGACGGCGCGCCGCGCTGCGTGCCGATCGCGCCGAAAAGACTACTGCGACGCGGCCGGCGGCGGGCTAGCCGGCGTGGCGGCGGAGGCGGGTGCTGCGGGCGCCAGCGGCGCGGCCACGTACTTCAGCTTCTTCTCGCCCTCGCGCTGGAACGTCCCCAGCCGCGTGCCAGGCTTGGCCGGCGGCGCCTTGAACTTCTGCAATTCGCAATTGGCGGTGCTGACGGCATAGGCATTCGCGCCCTGCCTGAGGATCAGGATCGGCTCGGCGTACTCGCCCGCCTCGGGGCGGAAGACGTCGACAGTGACTTCGCTCAATGTGACCTTGTCGAGCCGGCTGCGACGATGGCAATCGGGCTGGCGCGACATGACGGCCTCCAGCTCCACCGCCTGGCTCCAGAAATACGGTTGTCGCGCCTGCAGGGTCAGGGCGTGGTCGTTGGCGCCCAGGCGCAGGGAAGCGGTGTCGTTGAGGCAGCCGCCGAGCAGCAGCGCCGCCGGCAGCAGATACAGGGCTCTCATGCCTTCAGTCTCCAGTGCAATGTCTCGCCGGCGCGCAGCGGCACCAGCGCCCCGTCGCCGAAGGGCAGGCTGTCCGGCACGCGCCAGGCCGTCCGCTCCAGGGTGATCGTCTCCGTGTTGCGCGGCAGGCCGTAGTAGTCGGCGCCGTGGAAGCTGGCGAAGGCCTCCAGCCGATCGAGCGCACCGGCCGACTCGAAGGCTTCGGCGTAGAGTTCCAGCGCGTGCAGCGCCGTGTAGCAGCCGGCGCAGCCGCAGGCCGACTCTTTCGTGCCGCGGGCGTGCGGCGCCGAGTCGCTGCCGAGGAAGAATTTCGGGCTGCCGGAGGCGGCCGCCTGCAGCAGGGCCAGGCGGTGCGTCTCGCGCTTGAGCACCGGCAGGCAGTAATGGTGCGGGCGCACCCCGCCGGCCAGCAGCGCGTTGCGGTTCATCAGCAGGTGGTGCGCCGTCAGGGTGCCGGCGACAGTGGGGCCCAGCGACTCGACGAACTGCACCCCCTCCAGCGTGGTGATGTGCTCCAGCACCAGGCGCAGGCGCGGAAAGCGCCGCAGCAGCGGCGCCAGCACGCGCTCGAGGAAGACCCGCTCACGGTCGAAGATGTCGACTTCGGCGTCGGTCACCTCGCCGTGAACCAGCAGCGGCAGGCCGTTTTCCTCCATGCGCGCCAGCGTGGCGAAGCATTTCTCGATGGCAGTGACGCCGGCATCGGAGTTGGTGGTGGCGCCGGCCGGGTAGTATTTCACCGCATGAACGAAGCCGGAGGCCTTGGCGCGATCGATTTCCTGCGCCGGCATGTTGTCTGTCAGGTACAGCGTCATCAACGGGGAAAAAGTCGGTCTCCCCGGGACGGCGGCGAGGATGCGCTCGCGGTAGGCGGCGGCCTGCGCGACGGTGGTCACCGGCGGCCTGAGGTTGGGCATGACGATGGCGCGGGCGAACTGCCGCGCCGTGTGCGGCGCCACCGCCGCCAGCGCCACGCCGTCGCGCAGGTGCAGATGCCAGTCGTCGGGGCGGGTGAGCGTGATCGTCTGCATGACGGCGAATTATACCTGCCTCACTCCTTGCCCTTGCGCGAGAGCGCGAGGTCGTAGAGCGCGTTCTTCGGGGCTCCGCTGATCTCGGCAGCCAGCTTCACTGCCTGCTTGAGCGGCAGCTCGGCCAGCAGCGTGTCGAGCATCCGCTCGGCCTCGGCCGGCATGCCCTCGGCCGGCGGCGGCGCCGAGACGCACAGCACGAACTCGCCGCGGCGGCGGTCCGCATCGGCCGCCAGCCAGGCCGCTGCCTCGGCCAGCGGCAGGTCGACGATGGACTCGAACAGCTTGGTCAGCTCGCGGGCGATGACCAGGCGGCGGCCCGGCTCCAGCTCGGCGGCGAGATCGGCGACGGCCTCCTCGATGCGGTGCGGCGCCTCGTAGAACACCAGGGCGCAGGGCAAGGGCTTCAAGGCGGCGAGGGCCTTGCGCCGCGCTGCCGTCTTCGCCGGCAGGAAGCCGTAGAAGAGAAAATGCGGATCGGTGAGGCCCGAGGCGGACAGCGCCGCGACGGCGGCGTTCGGGCCCGGCACCGGGATCACCTCGAAGCCTGCCGCGCGCACCGCCGCCACGGCGCGGGCGCCGGGATCGGAGACGGCCGGCGTGCCGGCGTCCGACACCAGGGCCAGGCTGCCCCCTTCGCGCAACTGGCGGATCAGCCGCTCGGCGGCGGCGGCTTCGTTGTGCTCGTGCAGCGAAAAGGTCTCGGCGCGAATGCCGAAGTGGTCGAGCAGCTTGCGGGTATGCCGGGTGTCCTCGCAGGCGATGGCGTCGACGCCGGCCAGCACCTCGCGGGCGCGATCGCCCAGGTCGCCCAGGTTCCCCAGCGGGGTGGCCACCACATATAATGCCGATGTCTTGAGTCCCGCGCCCGCGCCCCGATGCCTCATCGCTCCGCCCAGCCCCGTTCGATTGCCGGCATTGTCGGGCTGCCGGCCTTCGGGTGCAAGCCGTGACCGCGGCCGGCGCCCTCGCCGAGGAGCAGGCGGCCCGCTTCCTGGCCGCGCGCGGATTGAAAATCCTGGCGCGCAACCACCGCTGCCGCGGCGGCGAGATCGACCTGGTCTGCCGCGACGGCGCCACCCTGGTCTTCGTCGAGGTGCGGCTGCGCACCAGCCGCGCCTTCGGCGGCGCGGCGGCCAGCATCACGCCGGCCAAGCAGCGGCGCATCGCGCTGGCCGCCCGCCACTACCTCGCCGGCAAGCCCTGGCCGGCCTGCCGCTTCGATGCCGTGCTGCTCGACGGCGAATCGATCGACTGGATCAAGAATGCCTTTGACGCCGCGTAGCCTGCTGCTCCTGCTTGGCCTGCTCCTCGCCGCGCCGGCGGCAGCCGAGTCGATCAAGCTGCTGGTGCAAAGCTCTCCGCTGGCCGGCTTCCAGTTCTACGCCGGGCGCGCCTTGTGGGACGAGATGAAGGCCGGCGATGCCCTCGTGCTGGTGCGCGAGCCGGACAACCCGCACGACCCGCGCGCCGTGCGCGTCGAGTGGCGCGGGCGCAGGCTGGGCTACCTGCCGCGCGCCGAGAACCGCGCCGTGGCCGAGGAAATGGATCGCGGCGGCCAGGTGGCGGCGCGCATCGCCCGGCTGGAGCGCCATCGCGATCCCTGGAAGCGCATCCGCATCGAGGTGTTCGTCGTGCTGTGACGACGCCGGGAGGGCCGCTCGCCCATGCTAGAATCCGCCGCAATTCCGCCATGAACCTGCTCGCCCGCATCTCCCGCCAGTTCGAGGAAAGCGCCCAGACCAAGCTGGCCGCCATGGAGGCGCTCGCCGCGCCGATCGCCCAGGCGGTCGAGATGATGACTGCCTGCCTGCTCGCCGGCGGCAAGATCATGGCCTGCGGCAACGGCGGCTCGGCGGCCGACGCCCAGCACTTCGCCGCCGAACTGCTCAACCGCTTCGAGAAGGAGCGCCCGCCGCTCGCCGCCATCGCGCTGACCACCGACACCTCGACGCTGACCTCGATCGCCAACGACTATGCCTTCGACCAGGTCTTCGCCAAGCAGGTCTCGGCGCTGGCCCAGCCGCACGACGTGCTGCTGGCGATCTCGACCAGCGGCAACTCGCCCAACGTGGTCGAGGCCATCCGCGCCGCCCACGAGCGCGAACTGCGGGTGGTGGCGCTCACCGGCCGCGGCGGCGGCGCCATCGGCCCGCTGCTCGCCGACCCGGACGCCCACGTCTGCGTGCCGTCCGACCGCACCGCCCGCATCCAGGAAGTGCATCTGCTGACCCTGCACTGCCTGTGCGACGGAATCGATTGCCTGTTGCTAGGAGAAGACGCATGAAGAAACTGCTGCTTGCCACCACCCTGCTGGCCCTCGCCCTGCCGGCCCTGCAGGGCTGCGTCCCGGCGGTCGCCACCGGGGTCGGCGCCGGCGCCCTGATGATCGTCGACCGCCGCACTGCCGAAACCTATCTCGCCGACGAGGCCATCGAGATCCGCTCGTTCAACCGCATCAACGAGAAGTTCGGCGACAAGGTGCACATCAATGTCACCAGCTACAACCTCAAGGTGCTGCTCACCGGCGAGGTGCCGGACGAGGGCATCAAGGCCGAGCTGGAGAAGGCCGTTGCCGGCATCGCCAACGTCAAGGGCGTCGTCAACGAGGCGCAGGTCGGCGCCGTCAGCGGCTTCCAGGCGCGCAGCAACGATACCTACATCACCTCCAAGGTGAAGGCCCGCTTCATCGACGCCAACAAGTTCCAGGCCAACCACGTCAAGGTGGTGACCGAGGCCGGCACGGTGTTCCTGCTCGGCCTGGTCACGCGCAAGGAGGCCGACGAGGCGGCCGAGATCGCCCGCACCACCGCCGGCGTGAAGAAGGTGGTACGCGTTTTCGAGTACGTCGAGATCCGCGAGGCCCAGCGCCTCGACAACCGCCCGGCTGAAGAGGCCAAGCCGAAGCCGGCCGAGCCAAAGTGAGCCAGTCGGCGTCGGCTTTCGAGGCCAAGCTCTGCCCGCCCGGCGGGCTGGCGGCCCGGCTGGCGCAACTGGCCCGGCCGCTGGTGTTCACCAACGGCTGCTTCGACATCCTGCACCGCGGCCATGTCACCTACCTGGCCCAGGCCCGCGCGCTCGGCGCCAGCCTCGTCGTCGGCGTCAATTCCGACGCCTCGGTGAAGCGCCTCGGCAAAGGCGACGGTCGCCCGGTCAACGCCCTGGAAGATCGCCTGGCGGTGCTGGCGGCCCTGGAAAGCGTCTCGCTGGCCACCTGGTTCGACGAGGACACGCCACTGGAACTCATCCGCCTGGTTCAGCCCGAGGTGCTGGTGAAGGGCGGCGACTGGGCGCCGGAGAACATCGTCGGCGCGGACCTGGTGCGCGCCCGCGGCGGCTCGGTGCACTCGATTCCCTTCCGCCACGACCGTTCCACCAGCGCCCTGCTGGCGAAGATCAGGTCTCTTTGATTTCCCCCGGCGCCACCAGCGGCGCGCGCCGCAGGATGGTGGCGCGCACCAGCTCGACGTGGCTGCGCAGGGTGTACAGCATGTCGGCGAAGGCCAGCGGGGTCGGAATGTGCTGCACATCGGCGTCGATAAGGTCCAGCTTCTCCAGCCACTCGGCGCGGCCGTGCCGCTCGGGATGGGTTTCCACCTGCGCCTCGAGGAACTTCAGTTCACCGTAGCGCCGGTAGATGCGCGAGCGCACCCGCCAGCTGTAGAGGCCGGGCGCGAATTTGAGGATCGGGATCAGCAGCGCGAACACCGGCACCAGCATCACCACCGTGCGGTCGATCAGGTTGGCCAGCCAGAAGGGCAGGTAGCGCTGCAGGAAGGGCTTGCCCGACGTGTAGAAGCGCTCGGCCTGCGGCGCCAGCGGGAAGTCGGCGACGCCGGGGCGGGGGAACTCGCCCGGCCGCTGGAAGATGCCCGGCTCGCGATGCACCTCCTGGGCCGCCTCGAGCAGCAGCTGCAGCAGGGCCGGATGCGCCGAGTCGTGCACCACCAGGGTGGCCAGCGGCGACACCAGCGCCACGTCGCGGGCCGGGATGTTGCGCACCAGGTCGATCGCCCCCTGCGGCAGGGTCAGGCGCACCAGGTGCGGAAAGCGCCGGGCATAGGCCTCGGCGTGGGCCAGGTTCATCAGGCGCACGCCCTCGGCGTAGAGCAGCGACCAGACCGCCGCCGAGCGCTCGGTGCCGACCAGGAACACCGCGTCCACCCGGCCCTGGCGCAGCGCCTCGACCGCCGCCAGCCCGCCCAGCGGCTGCAGCCGGGCGTTGCCGGCATCGATGCCGTTGTCCTCGAGCAGTTGCAGCGCCAGCTTGCGGGTGCCGCTGCCTTCCGGTCCGATGGCGACGCGGCGGTCCCTCAGCTGGGTCAGGCGGTCGAGCTCCTGATGGCCGCGATAGAAGACCCACAGCGGCTCGTGATACAGGTAGCCGAGGGAGAACAGCTTGTCGGTGTTGACCCCGTTGGCGGTGCCGCTCTGGATCAGCGCCACCTCGGTGTCGTCGTCCTCGTCGAGCAGGCGCTTGAGGTTCTCGATGGAGCCGGCCGAGGGCTGCTCGCGCAGCGCGACGCCGTTCCTGGCCAGCACCTGGCGGTAGCGCTCGACGTAGAGCTGGTAGGAGCCGCCCGGGCCGCCCGAGGAGATGTAGAGGTGGTCCGGCGGCGCCGGCTTGATGAACTGCGCCGCCAGCCAGAAACCGCCGGCCAGCAGCGCCAGCGCCGGCAGGCCGATGGTCAGCAGGTCGCGCAGCGAGAACTCGCTGAGGGGCTTCAGCTTGAGCTTGCGCAGCCGTTCCGTCACGCAGCGCTCCCTGCCCGTCCTAGAACGGAATGTCGTCGTCCATGTCGCCGAAGCCGGCGGCCGGCGCCTTCTTGCCGCCGGCGGGCGGCTGGGCCGGTGCGGACTCGCGCTCGCGCGGCGGCGCCTCGCCGGATCCCTGGCGGCTGCCGAGCATCTTCATCTCGTCGGCGCGGATCTCCGTGGTGTAGCGGTCCTGGCCATCCTTGTCCTGCCACTTGCGCGTGCGCAGGCTGCCTTCGATGTAGACCTGGCTGCCCTTCTTCAGGTACTGGCCGGCGATCTCGGCCAGGCGGCCGAAAAAGGCGACGCGATGCCACTCGGTGGCTTCCTTCTTCTCGCCGCTGGCCTTGTCCTTCCAGGTTTCAGTGGTGGCGATGCGGATGTTGCAGATCGCGTCGCCGCTCGGCGCGTAGCGGGTCTCCGGGTCCGCGCCCAGGTTGCCGACCAGAATCACTTTATTGACCGATGCCATTTATGCCTCCCCTCCGATTAACTGGCGCACGCGCCGTTCGTCCCAACGTTCAAGATTGACCTTCAAGTAGGCGATGCGCTTCTCCGGCTCCACCACCGCCTCGCGCACGCCGGGCAGGCCGGCGAGCTGCTCGCGCAGGCGCTCGAGGTCGACCTGCGGCTGGATGAAGAATTCGCGCAGCGCGATCACCGGCGGCGCCCGCATCGTAACCGCGATCGCCAACCACAGCAATGCCAGCGCGATGCCGACGCCGAAGACGCCCGCCGCGCCGTAGTGCTTGGCCAGCACGCCGCCAGCCGCGCCGCCGAGGAACAGGCCGAAGGACTGGGTGGTGTTGTAGATACCCAGCGCCGTGCCCTTGGCCTGCGGCGGAGCGATGCGCGACACCAGCGAGGGCAGGCTGGCCTCGAGGATGTTGAAGACCACGAAGAAGACCACCAGGTTGGCGACCAGGGCGTTGAACTTGCCGCTGCCGTAAAGGAAGCCGCCCTGGGCCAGCAGCAGCACGAACACCGAGCCGAGGAACACCGGCTTGATGCGGGCGCGCCGCTCGGCGTAGAACACCGGCGGCAGCATCAGCACGAAGCTCGCCAGCACCACCGGCAGGTACACCTTCCAGTGCTCGGCGACCGGCAGGCCGCCGCTGGCGACCAGCGCGCCCGGCACGACGACGAACATCGCCATCTGGATGAAATGCAGCGCCAGGATGCCGAAGTTCAGGCGCAGCAGCTGCGGGTCGAGCAGCACGTCGAGGAAGCCGACCGGGTCGTGCTCGTGGTGTTCGGCCGGCGGCGGCTCGGGCACGACCTTGCGCACCAGGACGATGGCCGCCAGCGCCAGCAGGCCGGTCAGGATGAACAGGCCGGAGAGGCCGATCAGGGCATCGAGCGCCGGCGCCGCCACCAGCGACAGGGCGAACACCAGGCCGATGCTGGAGCCGATCAGGGCCATCGTCTTGGTGCGGTGCTGCTCGCGCGTCAGGTCGGCCGCCAGCGCCGTCACCGCCGCCGAGATGGCGCCGGCGCCCTGCAGGGCGCGGCCGACGATGGTCCAGTAAATGTCCGGCGCGGCTGCGGCCATGAAGCTGCCGGCGGCAAAGATCAGCAGGCCGATGACAATCACCTTCTTGCGGCCATAGCGGTCGGAGGCCATGCCGAAGGGCAGCTGGAGCGCCGCCTGGGTGAGGCCGTAGGCGCCCAGGGCGATGCCGACCAGGGTCAGGTCCTCGCCGCCGGGCATCTTCTGCGCCGCCACCGCGAACACCGGCAGGATCAGGAACAATCCCAGCATCCGCAGGGCAAAGATCGACGCCAGCGAGAGGCCGGCGCGCAGCTCCTGCCGGGTCATGCGGTCGGGGTCGTTTTGGACAACGCTGGAAGACATGAAACGTGCTTGGCTTGAGGCGCGGGAATTGCGTATATTAGCAGATTGCCCTTGGCGCCTTGCCCTCGAACATGGACGAGATTCGCATCCGCGGCGCGCGGACGCACAACCTGAAGAACCTCAACCTCGACCTGCCGCGCAACCGGCTGACGGTGATCACCGGCCTGTCCGGCTCGGGCAAGAGTTCGCTCGCCTTCGACACGCTCTACGCCGAGGGCCAGCGCCGCTACGTCGAGTCGCTCTCGGCCTACGCGCGGCAGTTCCTGCAGCTGATGGAGAAGCCCGACGTCGACCTGATCGAGGGCCTCTCGCCGGCCATCGCCATCGAGCAGAAGGCCACCAGCCACAACCCGCGCTCGACGGTCGGCACCGTCACCGAGATCCACGACTACCTGCGCCTGCTCTTCGCCCGCGCCGGCACGCCGCACTGTCCGGAGCACGGCCAGCCGCTGGAGGCGCAAAGCGTCTCGCAGATGGTGGACCACGTGCTGGCCCTGCCGGAAGACACCAAACTGATGATCCTCGCCCCGGTGGTGGCCGGCCGCAAGGGCGAGCAGCTGGATCTGTTCACCGAACTGCGCGCCCAGGGCTTCGTGCGCCTGCGGGTGGACGGCACGGTGCACGACATCGACGCCCTGCCCAAGCTCGCCAGGAACAGCAAGCACAGCATCGACGTGGTGGTGGACCGCCTCAAGGTGCGCGCGGAGGCGCGCCAGCGCCTGGCCGAGTCCTTCGAGACGGCGCTGACCCATGCCGACGGCCGCGCCGTGGCGGTGGAGATGGATGCAGGCAGGGAGCACCTCTTCTCGGCGCGCTTCGCCTGCCCGGCCTGCAGCTACGCCCTGCCGGAGCTCGAGCCGCGGCTGTTCTCCTTCAACAACCCGATGGGCGCCTGCCCGAAATGCGACGGCCTCGGCCAGATCAGCTTCTTCGACCCGGCACGCGTGGTCGCCTACCCGCACCTCTCGCTCGCCTCCGGCGCCATCCGCGGCTGGGACCGGCGCAACCAGTTCTACTACCAGCTGCTGGCCAGCCTCGCCGCCCACTACGGCTTCGACATCGAGCGGCCCTTCGAGGCGCTGGCCGAGGAGCACCGCCAGATCGTGCTCTACGGCTCCGGCCGCGAGAAGATCGCCTTCCGCTACCTCTCCGAATCCGGCCGCAGCAGCATCAAGGAGCATGCCTTCGAGGGCATCGTCCACAACCTCGAGCGCCGCTACAAGGAGACCGACTCCGTCGCCGTGCGCGAGGAGCTGGCGAAGTACCTCAACACCCGGCCCTGCCCCGAGTGCGAGGGCACCCGCCTGCGGCGCGAAGCGCGCCACGTCCTGCTCGGCAACCGCAACCTGCCCCAGGTCAGCGCCCTGCCGCTGGTCGCCGCGCGCGACTTCTTCAACCTGCTGGCCCTCGAAGGCCAGCGCGCCCAGGTGGCGGAGAAGATCGTGCGCGAGATCACGGCGCGGCTGACCTTCCTCATCAACGTCGGCCTCGACTACCTCTCGCTCGACCGTTCGGCGGACACGCTCTCCGGCGGCGAGGCGCAGCGCATCCGCCTCGCCAGCCAGATCGGCTCCGGCCTCACCGGCGTGATGTACGTCCTCGACGAGCCCTCGATCGGCCTGCACCAGCGCGACAACGCGCGCCTGCTGGCCACCCTGGCCGAGCTGCGCGACCTCGGCAACACCGTGATCGTCGTCGAGCACGACGAGGAGGCCATCCACGCCGCCGACCACGTGGTGGACATGGGCCCGGGCGCCGGCGAGCACGGCGGCCGCATCGTCGCCGAGGGCACGCCGGCCGAGATCGCCGCCCATCCGGACTCGCTCACCGGCGCCTACCTCTCCGGCCGGCGCGCCATCGCCCTGCCGAAGAAGCGCCGCGCGCCGGACGCGACCCGGCGCCTGCGCATCCTCGGTGCGCGCGGCAACAACCTGCGGCAGGTCTCGGTCGACTTGCCGGTGGGCCTGTTCACCTGCATCACCGGCGTCTCCGGCTCCGGCAAATCCACGCTCATCAACGACACGCTCTACGCCGCCGCCGCGCGCCACCTCTACGGCAGCAGCGCCGAGCCGGCGCCGTTCGAGGCCATCGACGGGCTGGAGTTCTTCGACAAGGTGATCAGCGTCGACCAGTCGCCGATCGGCCGCACGCCGCGCTCCAACCCGGCCACCTACACCGGCCTGCTGACGCCGATCCGCGAGCTCTTCGCCGGCGTGCCGGAGTCGCGCAGCCGCGGCTACGGGCCGGGGCGCTTCTCCTTCAACGTCAAGGGTGGCCGCTGCGAGGCCTGCCAGGGCGACGGCCTGATCAAGGTGGAGATGCACTTCCTGCCCGACCTCTACGTGGCCTGCGACGTCTGCCACGGCAAGCGCTACAACCGCGAGACGCTGGAGATCCGCTACAAGGGCAAGACCATCCACGACGTGCTGCGCATGACCGTCGAGCAGGCCCACGGCTTCTTCGACGCCGTGCCGGTGGTGGCAAGGAAGCTGGAGACGCTGCTCGACGTCGGCCTCGGCTACATCGAGCTCGGCCAGTCGGCCGTCACGCTCTCCGGCGGCGAGGCGCAGCGCGTCAAGCTGGCGCTGGAACTGTCCAAGCGCGACACCGGCCGCACGCTCTACATTCTCGACGAGCCGACCACCGGCCTGCACTTCCAGGACATCGAGATGCTGCTCAAGGTACTGACCCGCCTGCGCGACCACGGCAATACCATCGTCGTCATCGAGCACAACCTCGACGTCATCAAGACCGCCGACTGGCTGGTCGATCTCGGCCCGGAGGGGGGCGAGAACGGCGGCCGCATCGTCGGCGAGGGGCCGCCCGAGCACATCGCCCAGATCCCCGGCAGCCACACCGGCCGCTACCTGGCGCAGCTGCTGGCGACGGCGGCGAAGCGCAAGGCCCGCTCGGCATGAAGCGCCTGCTGGCGATCCTGCTGTGCGGCCTGCTCGCCGCCTGCGGCGGGAAGAAGGCCGAGCCGCTGGCGCCCGGCGCGACGGTGCTGGCGCTGGGCGACAGCATCACCGCCGGCTACGGCCTGGCGCCGGAGCAGGCCTGGCCGGCGCAGCTGGCGGCGCGCACCGGCTGGAAGGTGGTGAACGGCGGCGTCAGCGGCGACACCGCGGCCGACGCCCTGGCGCGCCTGCCGGCGCTGCTCGATGGGCATGCGCCCAAGCTGGTCCTGATCGCCCTGGGCGGCAACGACATGCTGCGCAAGCTGCCCGAGGCGCGGACCCGCAGCGATCTGACCCGCATCGTCGCCCTGGTGCGTGGCGCCCAAGGCCAGCCGGTGCTGCTGGCCACGCCCAAGCCCAGCGTCGCCGGAGCGGTGTTCCAGAGCCTGGCCGCGCCGCCTTTCTATGCCGAGCTGGCCAAGGAGCAGAAGACGCCGCTGATCGAGGAGGCGATTCCGGACGTGCTCTCCAACCCGGATTTCAAGCTCGACCCGCTGCACCCCAACGCCGAGGGCCAGGCGGCGCTGGCCGGCAAGGTGTTTGACGATCTGCGCCGGCTGGGGTACGTTCGCTGAAAAGGAACCGACATGACCGCCCAGACCGACACCCTGATCGAAATCTCCGGCCTGAAGTTCTCCTACAACAGCCTCGACGTGCTGAAGGGCCTCGACCTCGCCGTGCCGCGCGGCAGGATCGTCGCCATCCTCGGCGCCAGCGGCTGCGGCAAGACCACGCTGCTGCGACTGATCGGCGGCCAGTTGCGGCCGGCCGGCGGTTTCGTCCGCTTCGACGGCCGGGTGATCCACGAGCTGGACACCAACGCGCTCTACGAGGTGCGCCGCAAGATGGGCATGATGTTCCAGCAGGGCGGGCTGTTCACCGACCTCTCCACCTTCGAGAACATCGCCTTCCCGATGCGCGAGCGCACCGACCTGCCCGACGCGCTGATCCACGACATGGTGCTGATGAAGCTGCACTCGGTTGGCCTGCGCGGCGCCTGGCCGCTGATGCCGAGCGAGCTCTCCGGCGGCATGGCGCGTCGCGTCGCGCTCTCGCGCGCCATCGCCATGGACCCGATGCTGATCATGTACGACGAACCCTTCTCCGGCCTCGACCCGATCTCGCTGACCCAGATCGGCAACCTGATCCGCGGCCTCAACGACGCCCTCGGCGTCACCTCCATCGTCGTCACCTACGACGTGGCCGAGTCGCTCAAGGTGGTCGACTACGCCTACTTCATCTCCGACGGCCGCATCGTCGCCCAGGGCACGCCCGACGAGATCCGCGCCTCGACCGATCCCTTCGTGCGCCAGTTCGTCGACGGCCAGGCCGACGGCCCGGTGGCCTTCCACATGCCGGCGAAACCGCTCGCCGAGGAGTTCTCGATCTCGTAGCGGCGCCGACCGCATGCGGTCGGGTTAAGTGATTGTTCTGGCCCGTGACCGATAACTTTCGTTTCCATCTCATCCCCGCCTCGCCGACAGACCTCGCCGCCGAGGCGCTGGCCGGACTGCGCGCGCGGCCGAAGCGCCTGCCCTGCAAGCTGTTCTACGACGAGGCTGGCCTGGCGCTGTTCGAGGCCATCTGCGCGACGCCCGAGTACGACCTGTGCCGCAACGAGACCGCGCTGCTGCGGACGCAGGCCGCGTCGATCGCCGACGCCGTCGGCCGCGGCGCCTGCCTGGTCGAGCCCGGCGCCGGCGGCTGCGAAAAGGTCGGGCTGCTGCTCGATGCCCTCGCCCCGGCGGCCTACGCGCCCCTCGACATCGCCGGCGAATCGCTGGAGCGCGCCGCCCAGGCGCTGGCGGCGCGGCGCCCCGGCCTGCGCGTGACGGCCTGCGCCATGGATTTTCTCGCCGACCTGGAGCGCATCGCGCCCCTGCTGCCGGACGGGCGCCGGGTGTTCTTCTATCCCGGCTCCAGCATCGGCAACTTCACGCCCGAGGAGGCCATCGCCCTGCTCGCCCGCTTCCGCCGCCTGGCCGGCACCGACGGCGGCCTGCTGATCGGCTTCGACTGCAAGAAGCACCCCGGGCGCATCAGCCGCGCCTACAACGACGAACAGGGCCTCACCGCCCGCTTCAACCTCAACCTGCTCGGCCACGCCAATCGGCTGCTCGACGGAAACTTCGATCCGGGCGGCTTCGCCCACCACGCCTTCTACGAGCCGGTCGAAGGCCGCATCGAGATGCACCTCGTCAGCCTGCGCGACCAGACCGTGCGCATCGCCGGCGACGAGATCAGTTTTCCCCGCGGCGAGACGCTGCACACGGAAAATTCCTACAAATATCTGCCCGGGGAGTTCGCCGCGCTCGCCGGCGCGGCGGGCTGGGCGCCGGCCGGCGAGTGGCTGGCCGAGGAGGCCGCCTTCGCCGTGCAGCACTTCCGCGCCGCCTGAAACTGGAGTAGCTTTCGCCCATGGAACGCAACCCGCTCGAAGCGCTGCTGCTCGAATTCCACGCTGGCAAGCTGGAGCCGGAGGACTTCGCCCGCCGCCTGCTCGACGAGCAGGTGTTCCTGCCGGTGCGCGACGACAAGCGCGACATCGGCGGCCTCCAGTCCTCCACCCTGGCCGACCCGCTGGTGGTCAGCGTCGCCGAAGGCGAGCGCGTGCTGGTGCTGTTCTCGGATCCGGCGCGGGCGCGCGACTTCCTCGCCCACTTCCCCGGCTACGGCGGCGGCGTGCTGGTCGAGTTCGCCTGGGTGCTGCGGCGGATGGGCGCCGGCCTGTCGATCTCCATCAACCCCGACCAGGAGCCGGGCTTCGACCTCGACCCCGAAATGATTGCCATGCTCGCCGGCCTGCTGCCGGAAGAGAATCAGTAGCCGCAGGAAAAAGTCGGTCTGCGCAGCACGGCGAAGGGCGTGAAAAAAGCCAGCACGAAGCTGGCTTTTGTGTTTCTGGTGGAGAAGAGGAGGATCGAACTCCCGACCTTCGCATTGCGAACGCGACGCTCTCCCAGCTGAGCTACTTCCCCAAAGAAGGCGCGGATTATAGCCAGTTTCGGGGGGTTCTGCCAGTCAGGTCTCGTCGTCCTCGCCCGAGCCGGCGGCGGCGCGACGCAGGCGGTCGTTGACGGCGAGCCAATTCTCGCCGGCGGGCGGCTGCTGGACGAGGAGGCGCGCGCAGCCGAGGGCGTCCAGTTCGCGCAGGCTGGCGTAGAGCTCGTGGGCGAAGCCGGCCGGCTCGGCCGGGGACTGCTTCCAGGTGACGAGGTCGTGGCCGATGGCCTGCGCCGTGGGCGCCAGCACGGCCACCCTTTCGCCGGCGACGAGCGCATTGCGCAGCGCAAAGAGCAGGCCGTCGGAAGACACCAGCTGCAGCGGCGTGCGCGGCGCGTAGTGGGCATCGAGGCTGCCCGAGACGCGCGGCGCCTCGGCGTGCGGCGCGACCGTTTCGGGTGCACTTCCGAGCACCCGTGCGATGTCCGCCGCGCTGATTGCACCGGGGCGCAACAGCACCGGCACGCCGCGCGAGAGATCGAGGATGGTCGACTCGATGCCGACCGGGCAGGCGCCGCCGTCGAGCACCAGCGGCACGCGCTCGCCGAGTTCCTCGCGCACGTGGGCAGCGGTGGTCGGGCTGATGCGGCCGAAGCGGTTGGCCGAAGGCGCGGCAACGCCGCCGTCGAAGGCGGCGAGCAGCTCCAGCGCCAGCGGGTGGCTCGGCACGCGCAGGCCGACCGTGTCCTGGCCGCCGGTGACGGCATTTGGCACTTGCGGCTGACGCTTGAGGATCAGGGTGAGCGGGCCGGGCCAGAAGGCGGCGGCGAGTTGTTCCGCCTCGGCGGGGATCCCGCGCGCCCAGCGCGCCAGATGCTCCGCCGCAGGGAGATGCACGATCAAGGGATGGTCGGCAGGCCGCCCCTTGGCGGCAAAGATCCTCGCCACCGCCGCCGGATTGGCGGCATCGGCGCCGAGGCCGTAGACGGTTTCGGTGGGAAAGGCGACGAGCTCGCCGCGCCTGAGCAGCGCAACGGCCCGTTCGATCTCAGGTCGCATCGCGCAGGGAAACAAAAGTCGGTCTGCGCAGCACGGCGACCGGCGCGGGTCAGCTTTCCGGCAGCGACTTGGCCAGCACCTTCTCGGTCTGGCGGACGCGGAAGTCGGCGAGCTTCTGGGCCAGCGCCTTGTCGGAGAGCGCCAGCATGGCGACGGCGAACAGCGCCGCGTTGGTGGCGCCGGCCTCGCCGATGGCGAAGGTGGCGACGGGAATGCCGCCGGGCATCTGCACCATGGAGAGCAGCGAATCGAGGCCCTGCAGGTGCTTGGAGGGCATCGGCACGGCCAGCACTGGCAGCTCGGTCTTGGCCGCCAGCACGCCGGCGAGGTGGGCCGCGCCACCGGCGGCGCCGATCAGCACCTTGAGGCCGCGGTCGTCGGCCATGCTGGCGTAGTCGAGCGCCGCGTCCGGCGTGCGGTGCGCCGAGAGCACCTTCGCTTCGTAGGGCACGCCGAAGCTCTTCAGCGTCTCGGCGCAGGCCTTCATGATCGGCCAGTCGGAATCCGAGCCCATGACGATGCCGACGAGGGGATGTTTGGTCATGATCGTACCTTTCCTATTTTCCCGCAGCGCGATCCGCGCTCTCGATGGTGTTGGCGAGCAGCATGGTGATGGTCATCGGCCCGACGCCGCCCGGCACCGGGGTGATGAGCGAAGCGACTTCCTTCGCCGAGTCGAAATCCACGTCGCCGCACAACTTTCCGTCCGGCAAGCGGTTGATGCCGACGTCGATGACCACCGCGCCCGGCTTGACCATCTCGCCGGTGATCATCTTCGGCTTGCCCACCGCGGCGATCAGCACGTCGGCGCGGCGGGTGTGGAAGGCCAGGTCCCTGGTCTGCGAGTGGCACACCGTGACGGTGGCGCTGGCGCCGATCAGCAGCAGGGTCATCGGCTTGCCGACGATGTTGCTGCGGCCGACCACCACCGCCTCCTTGCCGCGCAGCGAGATGCCCTCGGCGCTGAGCATCTCCATGACGCCGTAGGGCGTGCAGGAAATGAAGCGCGGGTTGCCCTGGGCCAGCAGGCCGACGTTCTCGGCGTGGAAGCCGTCGACGTCCTTCTCTGCGGAGACGGCCTCCAGCACCTCGTCCTCGTCGAACTGCGGCGGCAGGGGCAGCTGCACCAGGATGCCGTGGATCTTCGGGTCGGCATTCAGGGCGGCGATCTTCTGCAGCACCTTCTCCGGCGGCGTGTCGGCGGGGAACTCGTATTTCTCGGAGTGCACGCCGACCGCCTCGCAGGCCTTGATCTTGTTGCGCACGTAGACTTGCGAAGCCGGGTTTTCGCCGACCAGGATCACCGCCAGGCCGGGCTGGCAGCCCTGGGCGGTGAGCTCGGCCGCGCGCTGGCGGAGGGATTCGCGGAGCTTGGCGGAAAGGGCGTTGCCGTCGAGGATCTTGGCGGTCATGGTGGCTCGGAAATGAAGGCGGAGCCCGGAGGCTCCGCGGAATGAGGCTATTTTACCCGCCTCGTCATCCCCGCGGAAGCGGGGATCCAGGCGGCCTGTGGATTCCCGCTTGCGCGGGAATGACGAACCTAGGCCGGCACGGCGGCCTGCGCCGCCTCACGGCCGGCGGCGAAGGCCTTGCGGTTCATCTCCACCACCTGCTCGCCCTTGCGCGCGAAGCGCTTGACGATGCAGTCGAGCAGCACCTCGGCCGAGAACGGCAGCTGGTCGGCGATGGCGCCGAGCATGACGGTGTTGCCGAGGCGCAGGTCGCCGAGGTCGCGGGCGATGGTGGCAGCGTCGAAGGACACCGTGCGCACGCCGCGCGACTTCATCTCGCCGATCGGATCGTCCGGATACTTGAACAGGCCGAGCTCGACCACCGGCGGCACCAGGCGCGCATCGTTCACCAGCGCCATGGCACCCGGCTTGAGGTAGTGCGACCAGCGCAAGGCCTCGGCCGCCTCGAAGCCGAGCAGCACGTCGGCGGTGCCGGGCGCGATCTGCGGCGAGAGCACCTTCGGGCCGAAGCGCAGGTGGGAGGTGACGACGCCGCCGCGCTGGCTCATGCCGGCGACTTCGGTCTTCTTGACGTCGTGGCCCTCGGCGATGGCGGCTTCGGAGAGGATCTCGGTGGCGGTCATGACGCCCTGGCCGCCAATGCCGCATACAAGAATGTTCGTGGTGTTCGGCATAGTGACCTCAGGCAGGCACGACCGGAATGACCTGGCCGGCCGGAGCGAAATGCACGATCGCCTCCGGCGCGCAGGGCTGCACGCAGAGGCCGCAGCCGGTGCAGGCGACGCTGTCGATGCGGGTGAAGGCCAGGTCGACCTCCTTGCCGGAGGCCTTCACCACCCGGTCGCGGCGGGTGACGTGGATGGCCGGGCAGCCGACCTCGACGCAGTTGCCGCAGCCGGTGCACTTCTCCTCCTGCACGACGTAGGGCCTGAAGGGCTTGAACTCCTCGATCAGCACGCAGGGGCGGTTGGTGATGATGACCGAGACGTCGTCGATCTTGGTCTCGTCGCGCACGGTCTTGAACAGCACCGGCAGCTGGTAGGGGTCGATGACGTGGATGCGCTCCTTCTTCACGCCGAGCGCCTCGACCAGCCTGGGGAAGTCGATGCGCGGCGCCGACTGGCCGCGGATGTCGCGGCCGTTGGCCGGGGTGTTCTGGCCGCCGGTCATGCCCACCGTGCCGTTGTCGAGCAGCAGGATGGTGACGTTGCCGCGGTTCCAGGTGATGTCGAGCAGGCCCTGCATGCCCATGTGCATGAAGGTCGAGTCGCCGATCACGGCGAGGATCTTCTTGTTTTTGTCGGCCTCGCCGCGGCCCTTGTCCATGCCCAGCGCCACGCCCATCGAGGCGCCCATGCAGATGGTCGAGTCGAGCGAGTTCCACGGATGGCCCGCGCCCAGCGTGTAGCAGCCGATGTCGCCGGCGATGGTCAGGTTCTTCAGCTGCGACAGCGTGTAGTAGATGCCCATGTGCGGACAGGAGGCGCACAGGGTGGGCGGACGCGGGAACAGCGGCGGCGCATTTGCCAACACTCCCTGGGCCGCCTCCGGGGCGGGTGCCGACTCCTTGCGCAGCAGCTTCTCCACGGCCGGCGCGAGCACCTCGGGGGCCAGCTCGCCGATGCGCGGCAGGAAGTCCTTGCCGTGCACGCTGAAGCCGGCGGCCTTCAGCTCGGTCTCCAGCAGCGGCTCGACCTCCTCGACCACGACGAGGGTGTCGGCCATCTCGGCAAGCGCCGCCACCTTCTCCAGCGGCCAGGGATAGGAGAGGCCGAGCTTCAGCACCGGCGCGTCGGGAAACGATTCGCGCACGTGCATGTAGGCCGGCCCGCTGGTGACGAAGGCGACGCGGCGGTCGCTGCCCGGCTCGAGCACGTTGAGCGGCGTCTTGTCGGACAAACGCTTCAGCTCCTGCTCGCGGGCCAGCATCAGCGGGATGCGGCGCTTGGCGTGGCCGGGCACCATCACCCAGCGTTCGGCGTTCTTGGTGAAGCCCTTGGGCGGGTGCGCGACGCGCTCGCCGACCTTGACCAGGCCCTTGACGTGGCAGATGCGCGCGGTCAGGCGCAGGATCACCGGCACCTGGTATTCCTCGGAAAGCTCGAAGGCGTAGCGCGCCATGTCGTAGGCTTCCTGGGAATCGGCCGGCTCGAGGATCGGCACGTGGGCGAAGCGGGCGTAGAAGCGCGAGTCCTGCTCGTTCTGCGAGGAAGACATGCCGACGTCGTCGGCCACGGCGATCACCAGGCCGCCCTCGGCGCCGGTCAGCGTGACGGTCATCAGCGGATCGGCGGCGACGTTCAGCCCGACGTGCTTCATGGCGCAGAAGGCGCGCGCGCCCATCATCGAGGCGCCGATGGCGACTTCCAGCGAGACCTTCTCGTTCACCGACCACTCGGTGTACAGGTCGGGATAGGTCGACAGCTGCTCCAGCATCTCGGTCGCCGGCGTGCCCGGATAGCCGGCGCAGACCTTGGTCCCGGATTCCCACACGGCACGCGATACCGCCTCGTTGCCCGACATCAACAGCCGGCTCGCCGCCGGCGCCGGCATGACTGCTGCCATTTGCCCCACCCCGCTGAAGATAAACAGAAAAGAAGAAGGGCGAAGCTACTTGGAGAGGGCGATTCGGCCCTTGATACAGGTCAACGGCGCTTCAGAGAGAAGAATGAATCAGGAAACAGGCGCCGGCTGCACACGGAAATAATTTTGACAGAACCGGTTTTATGGTTATATAGTCGCCCCATGTCTTCCCCCGCCCGCATGGATTTCGAGAAAACCGCGCGCTGCCTGGCCGAGCTCGGCAGCCCGCTGCGGCTGCGCATCTTCGGCCTGCTGGTGCGCGCCGGCCACGACGGCCTCACCGTCGGCGAACTGCGCCAGATGCTCGGCGTGCCCGCCTCGACGCTGGCCTTCCACCTGCGCGGCATGGTCGAGGCCGGTCTCGTGCGCCAGGAACGCCAGGGGCGCGAGGTGCGCAACCGCGCCGATTTCGACCAGCTCAATTCGACGCTCGACTACTTCCGCGACGAGTGCTGCAAGGGCGTCGAGCTGCCGGCGCGGCGCAAGCGCGGCTGAAATTTTTTTAATCGCATATAACCACTTTCCCGGTTTTGTCGTTTTTAGGAGAACGCCATGATCCCCGCAAATCAAGCCCTGCCGGCGCGCCCGTCCTTCCGGCTGCGCGACCTCGACCGCGTCCTGCTGGCCATAGCCCTGCTGCTCGCCGCGCTCGCCGTTTTCGCCCCGGTCCAGCTCGTCGCCTCGCTGCGCTTCCTCGGCAGCCACTTCGCCGGCCTGGCGCCGCTGCTGGTACTCTCCGCGGCGCTCGCCGCGGCGATCAAGGCGAGCGGCGCCGAGGCGCTCGTCGGACGCGTCTTCGCCGGCCGCGAGCGACGCGCCATCGCCATTGCCGCGCTGGCCGGCGCGCTCTCGCCGCTGTGCTCCTGCGGCGTGGTGCCGCTGATCGCCGGGCTGCTCGCCGGCGGCGTGCCGCTGGCGCCGGTGATGGCCTTCTGGCTCGCCTCGCCGGTCATCGATCCGGCCATGTTCGTGCTCACCGTCGGCGCCATAAGCCTGGAGTTCGCCCTGGCCAAGACGCTGGCAGCCATCGCGCTGGGCCTCTTCGGCGGCTTCGCCACGCTGGCGCTGGCGCGCGGCGGCCTGTTCGCCGATCCGCTGCGCGATGTCGACGGCGGTCGACGGCGCGCGGCCACGCTGGCCGAAGCGGAACGGCACGCCACGCTGCGCTGGCGCTTCTGGCAGGACGCGGCGCGCGCGCAGGTGTTCCTCGTCTCCGCCACGACCACCACATGGAACCTCGGCCGGCTGATGGCGCTTGCCTTCCTGCTGGAAAGCCTGATGCTGGCCTGGGTGCCGGCCGCGAGCATCGCGCACTGGCTCGGCGGCAGCGGCGGCGCGGCGATCCCCTTCGCCGTGCTCGCCGGCATCCCGGCCTACCTCAACGGCTTCGCCGCCGTGCCGCTCATCGCCGGACTGATCGAGCTGGGCATGAACCCGGCCGTCGGCCTCGCCTTCATG
>JAEUNH010000003.1 GCA_016791205.1 Rhodocyclaceae bacterium
AGACGAGGAAGGTGTTCACGACATCCGTCTCGCAGTAGTCGCGGATCTCGTCGATCTTTCCGGCCTGGTACGCGCCCCACACCGCCCCGCCGTCCATGCCGAGCTTGCCGGGCAGGCCCATCAGCTTGGCCAGTTCATCGAGCGGCGCGCTGGCGCGCGGCTGGTACATCGCCAGCAAGTCCATCAGGTCTAGATGGCGAGAGTGATAGCGGCTGATGTAGTTGTTCCACTTGAAGTCGCGATCGTCTTCCCCCTGGTCCCAGTAGCGCGGCGCGGCGACGCCATGGATCAGGCCGCGGTAATGCAGCACCGGCAGGTCGAAGCCGCCGCCGTTCCAGGAGACGATCTGCGGCGTGAATTTCTCGATGCCGTCGTAGAAGCGCTGGATGATCTCCGCTTCCTTCAGCTTCGGCTCGGCCAGCGACCAGACGCTGAAGCGGTCGCCCTCGCGGAGCGCACAGGAGATGACGACGACGCGCTGCAGGTGCAGCGGCAGAAAGTCGTTGCCGCTGGCGGCGCGCCGCTTCTGGAAGGCGAACTCGGCCACCTCGGCATCGGACAGCTCGGCCGGAAGGTCATGCAGCTTGCGGATCCCCGCGACGTCAGGAATCGTCTCGATGTCGAAGGCGAGAACGGGTGTCATTTCGCCGCTCCGGCCGGCTCCTGCGTGGGCGCAGGCTCCGCCGCCTTGCCCGAGGCCTCAGGGAAGTGGACGTGCAGGTTGACGCAGCCGGCGAGGAGGAGAACCGCGGTGAGCAAGAGAATATTCTTCATTCGATGACGACGCCGGGCCGGCCCGCGATCTGCTCGCGGATGCGCGCCACCAGCGCCTCCCAGTCGATATGCCGATTGTAGCCGATGATGCTCACCGAAGGGATGCCGGCGCCGCGCATCAACACCACCCCCCGGCCCTCTCGCTCGACGCCATCGAGCAGGCAGATGCCGTTCGCCAGCCGGCAGCCGAATCCGATGCGCGAATAGCCGAAGCTGAAGCCGGAGCGCTCCGGGGCGCGCGCCAGGCGCTCCGGGGTGCCCGTCTCGCCCAGCGCGGTAATGTCCTTCAGCGCGCCGAGGCTCAGGCTGCGGGTGTAGTCGCCCTCGCTGCTGGCGAGGCGGGCCTCGAAGCGCAGCGGCTTCCAGCCCTGCATCTCCAGGTCGCGCAGATCGGCATCGAAGCGCCCCTCGATGGCGCCGAAGGCGAAGGTACGCGTCAGCATGCCGAGATCGAGGTTGCGCGCGGTGACGTCGGCGACGAAGCGCCGATTCTTGCCGAAGGGATCGATCAGACGCAGCTGGTGCACGATGATGCCGCCGTCGAAGACCTCGATGGCGAGGGCGCCGTCGAGGCGCAGCACCCCGTCCTCATAGGCGATGCGGGGAATCCGGGCGGTGAGGCTGCCCGCCATGGCCGGCAGCTTGAGCGCGCGCGACAGCTTGGGCATGGAAACGCCCTCGATGCCGCCCTCGAATTCGCCGTGCCAGCCAGACCGACTTTTTGCCAGGCGCAGTTCGTCGATCAGCAGGCGGCCGTCGAGCAGCGGCGCCGCCAGGCCCGCCACCCTGGCCTCGTTGCCGTCCATTTTAAGCGGCAGGGTGAAGCCGCCCAGCGGCAGGTCGCCGAGGCGGCCGGCGGCGACCCCGATCTCGGCCTCCGTCGGCACGCCCTCCTCCCAGGGGATGCGGGCGTTCACGCCGTCCAACTCGATGTGGCCGGTGCCGTCGGCAAGCCGCGCCTCCTCCAGCCCGGCATAGAAGCGGCGCAGCCCGCCGGCGATCCATTCGGCGGAAAAGCGGGCGTGGCCGGAGGCCCGCCACTCGGGGAAGCCGAGCGACGACAGCCAGGGCTGGATCCAGTCGCGCATGGCCGCTTCGAGGCCGATGCGCTCGGTGATGAAGCCCCAGTCGGTGGCTTCGCCGCGCTCGCGGTCCCAGCGCAACCCCGCCGTCACCGCGCCGGTGCCGGCCACCTCGAGGCGGGCCAGGACGACGTCCAGAATGTCCCGCGTCAAGCTGCCCTCGGCTTCCATGCGCACGCCGGCGTTGCGCCGCCAGGGCGCGCGGAAGAACTCGCCCTCGGGCCAGTCGAAGCGGGCCCGCCAGTGCCAGCCGCCGGCGGCCTGCTCGGCGACGGCGGCCAGCGTGAAGGCGATGCCCTTGCCGGCCACCTCGCCCTCGCGGCTGGCGAATGCCAGCTCGCGCACGGACAGGTCGAGCGTCGCCCGCCCGCCCTCGGCGCGCAGGGCGAGGTCGATCCGGCCCTGCGGCTTCCAGCCGCGCAGGCGCTTGACCAATGGCGAGAAGGCGACGGCATCGACGTCGCGAAGGGAGAAATCGAGGAAGCCGTCGCCGGCCCGCCAGGCCAGGGAGAACGGCAGCGCCGGCCGCTCGCGGCCGCGGGCATCGTCACGGCGCAGGCTGCCGTCCGGGCAGTCGAGGCGCCGGCCGTCGAAGTAGAAGCCGGAACAGTGCAGCTTCAGCTCACGGTATTCCATGCCGGCGACCCACAGCCGGCCGAGGCGGATGTCGGCCTCGCCGCGCCGCGCCGCATCGAAAGCGACGCTGACGCCGTCGGCCTCGAAGGCGGCATGCCTGATCGAACCGAGGGACAGGGTGACCTGCGCCGTCCAGCCCGTCCGGGACGCCAGGCACAGGAGGAACAGGAGGCTAAGCCGGAAAAACACCAGTAGACAGGTAGCGGTCGCCGCGATCGCAGACGATGGTGACGATCACCGCGCCGCTGACCCGTTCGGCCACGCGCAGGGCCACCGCCATGGCGCCGCCCGAGGAGATGCCGGCGAAGAGGCCCTCCTCGCGCGCCAGGCGCCGGGTCATCTCCTCGGCGTCGGCCTGGCTGACGTACTCCAGGCGATCGACGTTGCGCTTGTCGTAGATCTTCGGCAGGTATTCCTCGGGCCACTTGCGGATGCCGGGGATCTGCGAGCCCTCCTCGGGCTGGCAGCCGACGATCTCGATCTGCGGATTCTTCTCCTTGAAGAAGCGCGAGCAGCCCATGATGGTGCCGGTGGTGCCCATGCTGGAGACGAAGTGGCTGAGCTTGCCCTGCGTGTCGCGCCAGATCTCCGGCCCGGTGCCCTCGTAGTGCGACAACGGGTTGTCGGGGTTGGCGAACTGGTCGAGCATGATGCCCTTGCCCTCGGCGACCATCTTGTCGGCGACGTCGCGCGCCATCTCCATGCCGCCCTTCTGCGGGACCAGCACGATGTCGGCGCCGAAGGCGCGCATGGTCTGGCGCCGCTCGATGGAAAGGTGCTCCGGCATGATCAGCACCATCCTGTAGCCGCGCATGGTCGCCGCCATCGCCAGCGCAATGCCGGTGTTGCCGCTGGTGGCCTCGATCAGGGTGTCGCCCGGCCTGATCTCGCCGCGCTTCTCGGCGCGCAGGATCATCGACAGCGCCGGCCGGTCCTTCACCGAGCCGGCCGGGTTGTTGCCCTCCAGCTTGGCCAGGATGACATTGCCGCGCCGCTCGTTCTCCGCGCCTGGCAGGCGCTTCAGGCGCACCAGGGGGGTGTTGCCGACGAAGTCTTCGAGCACCCGGTTCATGATCCGATCCGGCTGCTCACGTACTGCGCGACGCCTTCCTCCACCGTGGCGAACGGCGCTTCGTAGCCGGCCTGGCGCAGCTGCGAGATGTCGGCCTCGGTGTAGCTCTGGTACTTGCCCTTCAGCGCCTCGGGAAAGGCGATGTACTCGATCATGCCGCGGCTGCGCAGCTCGGCCAGCGGCAGCGCCGCCTCGCCCGCGGCCGCGCGGCAGGCGTTCACCGTGGCGACGGCGACGTCGTTGAACGACTGCGCGCGGCCGGTGCCGAGGTTGTAGATGCCGGAGGCGCCGCTGTCGAGGAAATGCAGGTTCGCCTTGACGACGTCGTCGATGAAGACGAAGTCGCGCCGCTGCTCGCCGTTACCGTAACCGTCGCAGCCCTCGAACAGCCTGACCTTGCCTTCGGCCCGGTACTGGTTGAAGAAGTGGAAGGCGACCGAGGCCATGCGGCCCTTGTGGCTCTCGCGCGGGCCATACACGTTGAAGTAGCGGAAGCCGGCCACCTGCGAGGAAATGTCGGTCTGCGCAAGACGGCGGCGCACGGCCTGGTCGAAGAGGAATTTGGAGTAGCCGTAGACGTTGAGCGGCGCCTCGCACTCGCGCGACTCGCGGAAGACGCGGCCGCCGCCATAGACCGAGGCCGAGGAGGCATACAGGAAGGGCACCTCCTGGTCGAGGCAGAAGTCGAGCAGCTCGAGGGAGTAGCGGTAGTTGTTGTCCATCATGTAGCGGCCGTCGTGCTCCATGGTGTCGGAGCAGGCGCCCTGGTGCAGCACCGCCTCGACGGCGCCGTCGAGCTCGCCGGCGGCGAGCGTCTCGATGAATTCCCCCTTGTCGAGATAGTCGGCGATCTCGCAATCGGCCAGGTTGCGGAACTTGTCGCCCTGGGTCAGGTTGTCGACGGCGATGATGTCCGCGACGCCGCGCGCATTGAGCGCCTTGACGAGGTTGGAGCCTATAAACCCGGCCGCGCCGGTCACGATGATGTACATGTCGGTATCGAGTATTGGGTCAAATCGTGCCGCGCAGTTCGTCCAGGCTGGCCGTCGCCGTGCCCAGCTTGCCGACGACGATGCCGGCGGCGCGGTTGGCCAGGCGCATGGCGGCAGGCAGATCGGCCCCGCTCGCCAGCATGACGGCCATGGCGGCGATGACGGTGTCGCCGGCGCCGCTGACATCATAAACCTCCCGCGCCTGGGCCGGCTCGTGCAGGGCCGCTTCCTGCCCCGCCGCAGCGCGAAACAGCGTCATGCCCTCCTCGCTGCGGGTCACCAGCAGGGCCTGCAGGCCGAGCTCGCGCATCAGCCCGGCGACACGGGCCTGGAGATCGTCCTCGTCCTTCCAGCGGCCGACCACCTGGCGCAGCTCGGCGCGGTTGGGCGTCAGCAGGCTGGCGCCGGCGTAGCGGGCGTAGTCCTCGCCCTTCGGGTCGACCAGCACCGGCTTGCCGGCGGCGCGCGCCAGCCGGATCATTTCGCCGATGTGGGCCAGCCCGCCCTTGCCGTAATCGGAGAGGATCACCGCGTCGCAATCGGGCAGTTGCCGCTCGTACTCGGCCAGCTTGGCGCGCAGCACCTCGTGCGCCGGCGCCTGCTCGAAATCGATGCGCAGCAGCTGCTGCTGGCGGCCGACGACGCGCAGCTTGACGGTGGTCGACAGCTCCGCATCCTCGTGCAGGCCGGCGGCGATGCCCTCCGCGGCAAGCAGGCGCGAGAGCGCCTGGCCGGCCTCGTCGGCGCCGACAACCGAGAGCAGCGACACTTTCGCGCCCAGCGCCGCGCAGTTGCGTGCCACGTTGGCCGCCCCGCCGGGGCGCTCCTCGGTGCGCACGACCTTGACCACCGGCACCGGCGCCTCGGGTGAGATGCGGCTCACCTCGCCGAACCAGTAGCGGTCGAGCATGACGTCGCCGACGACGAGGATGCGGGCGGATGCGGTGTCGGGCAGGGCGAGCTTGTTCATCGCGGTCGTCCTATCGCATGGTATTCGATGCCGGCGGCGCGCAGCGTCGCCGGGTCGTAAAGGTTGCGCCCGTCGAAAACCAGCGGCGCCTTGAGGCGGCGCTTGATGTCCTCGAAATCCGGGCTCCTGAACGCCTTCCACTCCGTGACGATCAGCAGCGCGTCGGCGCCGTCGAGCGCCGCCATCGGCGATTCGGCATAGGCGATGCGCGGCTCGGCGCCGAAGACGCGACGGGCCTCGTCGATGGCCACCGGGTCGTAGGCGCATACGGTGGCGCCGCGCGCCAGCAGGTCGGCGACGACGCGGCGGCTGGGCGCCTCGCGCATGTCGTCGGTGTCGGGCTTGAAGGCCAGGCCCCAGAGGGCGAAGCGGCGGCCGGACAGGTCCTCGCCGAAGCGGGCGGCGATCTTGCGGCCGAGCACGCCCTGCTGGAACTCGTTGGCCGATTCCACCGCGGCGAGCACGCGCAGGGCGCTGCCCGCTTCCTGCGCCGTGCGGTTGAGCGCCTGCACGTCCTTGGGAAAGCAGGAGCCGCCGTAGCCGCAGCCGGGGTAGAGGAACTGGTAGCCGATGCGCGGGTCGGCGCCGATGCCCTGGCGCACCTGCTCGATGTCGGCGCCGAGCTTTTCAGCCAGGTTGGCCAGCTCGTTCATGAAGGAGATGCGGGTGGCCAGCATGGCGTTGGCGGCATACTTGGTCAGCTCGGCCGAACGCAGGTCCATGACGATCAGCCGGGAGTGCGAGCGCTGGAAGGGGGCATAGAGCTGGCGCATCAGCTCGATGGCCCGCCCTTCCCCGGCGCCGACGATGATGCGGTCGGGGCGCATGAAATCCTCCACCGCGGCGCCCTCCTTGAGGAACTCCGGGTTGGAGACGACGCTGAATTCGGCCTTCAGGCCACGCGCCGCCAGTTCCTCGGCGACCGCCGCGCGCACCTTGTCTGCCGTACCGACCGGCACCGTCGACTTGTCCACCACCACCTTGTAGCCGTCCATGTGGCGGCCGATCGAGCGGGCCGCGGCGACGACGTACTGCAGGTCGGCCGAGCCGTCCTCGTCGGGCGGGGTGCCCACCGCGATGAATTGCAGCAGCCCGTGCGCCACCGCCTGTGCCACGTCGGTGGTGAAGCGCAGCCGGCCGGCGGCGCGGTTGCGCGACACCATGTCGAGCAGGCCGGGCTCGTGGATCGGCATGCCGCCGGCCTCGAGGATGCGGATCTTCTCGGCGTCGAGGTCCAGGCACAGCACGTCGTTGCCCACCTCGGCGAGACAGGCGCCGCTGACCAGGCCGACGTAGCCGGTGCCGATGACGGTGATCTTCATGACGCTCTCGCCGGGCCGCCCCAAGAGAGCGGCAAGTCAGCAAACCGGAAGCCACGCTGTGGCTGAACAACCGTCACCCCCCTTCCTCGGGAAGGGGGGGCGGGGGGGATGGGGGCGTAAATGCTCATGGTGTCAAATCGAATTCTTCGGTGCGCTTGGGCGGATAGCTTTCCCAGGCACCGCAGCCCGGACAACGCCAGTAGAACTGCCGCGCCTTGAAGCCGCAATCGTCGCAGCGGTAGCGCGCCACCTTGCGGGTATGGTTGTGGATCAGGTTCTTCACCAGTTCCAGGTCGGCGCGCCGCTCGGGCGGGGCAACCAGGATCTGCGCCTGGAGCAGCTTGTCGAGGCCGAGCAGGGTCGGGTTGCGCCGCAATTCGTCCCGCACCAGCTGGTAGGCCGCCTCGGGGCTCTCGTCCTCCAGGGCCCACTGGAAAGCGGCATCGAGCAGGTCGAGCGAGGGATGCTGGGCAAGGTAGCCGCGCAGCAGCTGCAGCCCCTGCTCGCTGCGCCCCAGCTTGCGGTAGGCGTCCATCAGCTTGGCGGCGACCAGGGCCAGGTACACCGGGTTCTGCTGCTCGATGCGCTTCCAGGCCTCGATGGCGGCCTCCAGGTCGCCGGCGGCGGCGTGCAGGTCGCCGAGCAGGAGGGTCGCCCGCACCGACTTGCGGTGGGTCGCCAGCGCCTCCTCCAGCAGCTGCCGGGCTTCCTGCGGCCGCGAATTGTTGATCTCCGTCGCGGCCAGCTCGCAGTAGAAATTGGCGATTTCCTTCTGCCACAGGTGGCCGGAGTGGTCCGGCAGCTGGCGGGCGATGTCGATGGCCTTGCGCCACTCCTTCTCCTGCTGGTAGATCTCCAGCAGGAAGTTCAGAGCCACCTCATTCTGGGCGCTGCCGCGCAGCTTGAGGAAGATCTCCTCGGCGCGGTCGAGCAGGCCGGCCTTGAGGAAATCGTGTCCCAGTTCGGCCAGGGCGAGCGTGCGGCTCTCCTCGCGCAGACCGTCGCGGTCGACCAGATTCTGATGCATGCGGATGGCGCGGTCGGTCTCGCCGCGGCGGCGAAACAGGTTGCCGAGGGCGAAATGCAGCTCGACCGTCTCGGAATCCACCTTGGCGGCCTCGAGGAAGGCGTCGATGGCCTTGTCGGGCTGCTCGTTGAGGAGAAAGTTGAGGCCCTTGAAGTAGGACTTGGGCAGGGCCCGCGACTCGCGCACCACATGGCGGATGTCCACCCGCGCCGCCATCCAGCCCAGGGCGAAGAACAGCGGGATCGCCAGCAGCCACCACAGTTCGAATTCCATCATGGCGCCCCTACTTCGGCCGCCCGGCCGCCTCGAGGGCCTGGCGCAGGCGCAGGAGTTCCCGACGCTGGCGCAGGAAGGTGCCCAGCGCCGCCGACAGCCCGGCCACCGCGCCGGCGGCGAAGAAGATCAGCATGACGGCCACCAGCGGCAGCGGCCAGGCGGCGTCGAAGAAGAAGTGCAGCGTGACCACGCCGCTGTTCTTCACCGCGAAGCCGAGCAGCAGCACGAACAGCACGATCCGCAGCAGCCAGACCAGATATTTCATGTCGATCCATGGTGGCGGGCAAGGGGCCGCGCCGAAAGCCTGAACAAAAAAAAGGCGGCATCGCCAGACGCCGCCCGATTACACCAGATCAGTACCGCAAGCCGGGCCGGTCAGACGAGCTGGTCCACGCGTTCGCGCAGTTCCTTGCCGGCCTTGAAGTGGGGCACGTACTTCTCGGGCACCTGAACCTTCTCGCCCGATTTCGGGTTGCGTCCGACGCGGGGCGGCCGGTAGTTCAGCGCGAAGCTGCCGAAGCCGCGAATCTCGATGCGATCGCCGCGGGTGAGCGCGGCGGTCATGGCATCGAGAATCATCTTGACCGCGTAATCGGCATCCTTGGCGACCAGCTGGGGAAAGCGCCCCGCCAGCCTCGCGATGAGTTCCGACTTGGTCATGTTTGCCTGTTAAAAGGTTATTGCTGGTTATTGCCGAGCTTGGCCTTCAGCAGGGCGCCGAGATTGGTCGTGCCGCTGGAGGCGGAAGACTCGCTCTGCAGCTTCTGCATGGCCTCGTTCTGCTCGGCCTGGTCCTTGGCCTTGATCGACAGGTTGATCGAGCGCGACTTGCGGTCCACGTTGATGATCATGAGGTCGAGGACATCGCCTTCCTTGAGCAGGCTGCGCAGATCCTCGACGCGCTCGCGGGCGGCCTCGGAGGCGCGCAGGTAGCCCTCGACCTCGTCGGACAGCTGCACCACCGCGCCCTTGGCGTCGACGCTCTTCACCGTGCCCTTGACGACGCTGTTCTTGTCGTGGGTGGCGATGAAGTTGGTGAAGGGATCGCCCTCCAGCTGCTTGATGCCGAGGGAGATGCGCTCGCGCTCGACATCGATGGCCAGCACCACCGCCTCGACCTCGTCGCCCTTCTTGAAGTTGCGCACGGCCTCCTCGCCGGCCGCCGACCAGGACAGGTCGGAGAGGTGCACCAGGCCGTCGATGTTGCCGGGCAGGCCGATGAAGATGCCGAAGTCGGTGATCGACTTGATCTGGCCGCGCACCTTGTCGCCCTTCTTGTGGTTCATCGAGAACTCGTCCCACGGGTTGGGCAGGCACTGCTTCATGCCGAGCGAGATGCGGCGGCGGTCCTCGTCGATCTCGAGGATCATCACCTCGACCTCGTCGCCCAGCTGGACGACCTTGGAGGGATGCACGTTCTTGTTGGTCCAGTCCATTTCGGAGACGTGCACCAGACCCTCGATGCCCTGCTCGACCTCGACGAAGGCGCCGTAGTCGGTGAGGTTGGTGACCTTGCCGAACAGACGCGTGCCCTGCGGGTAGCGGCGGGCGATGCCGACCCACGGGTCCTCGCCGAGCTGCTTGAGGCCAAGCGAGACGCGATTCTTCTCCTGGTCGAACTTGAGCACCTTGGCCTGCACCTCGTCGCCCACGTTGAGGACTTCCGAGGGATGGCGCACGCGGCGCCAGGCCAGGTCGGTGATGTGCAGCA
>JAEUNH010000012.1 GCA_016791205.1 Rhodocyclaceae bacterium
CCGCGCGAAACGGACGGGGAGGAACGGAAATGAATACCGTCATCATCTTCAGCCTGCTGGTCGTGCTGATGCTGACCGGCATGCCGATCTCCATCTCGCTCGGCCTGACCGTGTTGAGCTTCCTCTTCTTCCTGACCCAGGGGCCGATCGAGTCGGTGGCCCTGAAGCTGTTCACCGGCATCGAGAAGTTCGAGATCATGGCCATCCCGTTCTTCATCCTGTCCGGCAACTTCCTCACCCACGGCGGCGTGGCGAAACGCATGATCCGCTTCGCCACCTCCATGGTCGGCCACTTCTACGGTGGCCTCGGCCTGGGCGGCGTACTCGCCTGCGCGCTGTTCGCCGCGGTTTCCGGCTCCAGCCCGGCGACGGTGGTAGCCATCGGCTCGATCCTGCTGCCGGCGATGGTCAAGGCGGGCTTTCCCAACCGTTTCGGTGCCGGGGTGATCACCACCTCCGGGGCGCTGGGCATCCTGATCCCGCCCTCGATCGTGATGGTGATGTACTCGGTGTCGACCAACACCTCGGTTGGTGCTCTGTTCATGGCCGGCGTGATTCCCGGCCTGATGCTGGCCTTCATGCTCGGCCTGACCACTTGGTACCGCGCCCGCAGCAACAACTATCCGCGCATGCCGAAGGCGAGCTGGGCGGAGCGGCTCAAGGCCCTGCGGGAGTCGATCTGGGGCCTGCTGCTGATTGTCATCGTCATGGGCGGCATCTACACGGGCATGTTCACCCCGACCGAGGCGGCGGCGATGAGCGCGGTGTGGGCCTTCGTCTGCGCGGTGTTCATCTACAAGGACCTCGGCCTGAAGGACGTGCCGCGGGTGCTGCTGTCCTCGGCCAACATGAGCGCCATGCTGCTCTACATCATCACCAACGCGGTGCTGTTCTCATTCCTCATGACCCACGAGAACATCCCGCAGGCGATGGCCGACGCCATGATCGGCACCGGGGTGGGCGTGATCGGCTTCCTGCTGATCGCCAACATCCTGCTGCTGGCGGCCGGCAACTTCATGGAGCCGTCCTCGATCGTGCTGATCCTGGCGCCGATCCTGTTCCCGATCGCGGTGAAGCTGGGCATCGACCCGGTGCACTTCGGCATCCTGATGGTGGTGAACATGGAAGTCGGCATGTGCCACCCACCGGTGGGGCTGAATCTTTACGTGGCTTCGGGCATCACCAAAATGGGCATCACGGAGCTGACCGTCGCCACCTGGCCCTGGCTGCTCACCATGCTGGTGTTCCTGGTGGTCGTCACCTACTGGCCGCCGCTGTCGCTGTGGCTGCCGCGGCAGCTCGGCATGATTTCCTGATTCGCGTTTACCCTGATTCGAACCCGGCTCCGGCCGGGTTTTTTTCGGGTAAGCTTCGGCGCGATGCTTGAATTCGCCCTCGATCCCGCCTTCTGGGTCTCCGTCCTGCAGATCATCGCCATCGACATCCTGCTCGGCGGAGACAACGCCATCGTGATCGCCCTGGCCTGCCGGCGCCTGCCAGAGGCACAGCGCAAGCAGGGCATCTTCTGGGGCGTGGTCGGCGCCATCGCGCTGCGGGTGATCCTGATCTTCTTTGCCCTGCAGCTGCTGGCCATCCCATTCCTGAAGATTGTCGGCGGCGCGCTGCTGGTCTGGATCGGCATCAAGCTGCTGCAGCCGGAAGACGACGGCGCGCACGGCAAGGTCGAGGGCAGCACGCACCTGATGGGCGCCATCCGCACCATCATCATCGCCGACGCGGTGATGAGCCTGGACAACGTCATCGCCGTGGCCGCTGCCGCCAAGGGCGATCTCACGCTGGTCGTCTTCGGCATCCTGGTCAGCATCCCGATCGTGGTCTGGGGCAGCAAGTTCGTGCTCAAGCTGATGGACCGCCTGCCGATCGTCATCACCTTCGGCGGGGCGCTGCTCGGCTGGATCGCCGGCGACATGCTGCTGGGCGACGCGGTGGTGAAGCCTTACCTGGAAGGCCAGCCGGGCTGGCTTAAATATGTCTCGGCCGCTGCGGGCGCCCTGCTGGTGGTGGCGGTCGGTACCTGGCTTGCCCGCCGTGCGGCGCCGCCCAAGCCGCTGCTGGAGATTGCCTCTGATGAGACCGTTAAGGAGCGAAGCGATGCCTAAGCTGCTGGTGCCGGTCGACGGCTCTACCAACTCCGATCGCGTCATCGATCACCTGATCGGCGCGCTCGCGGCCGAGGGGCCGATGGAAGTGCATCTGCTGAATGTCCAGATTCCGGTCGATTCCGGCCACGCCCGCATGTTCGTTTCCGCCGAGGATGTCGAAGCCTACCACCGCGAGGAGGGGCTGCAGGCCCTGAAATCGGCGCGCGGGAAGCTCGATGCGGCCGGCGTCAAATATCACTGGCATGTAGCGGTGGGCCACATCGCCGACACCATCATCCGCTTCGCCCAGGAACATGCCGTCAGCGGCATCGTCATGGGCACCCAGGGCCGCAGCGCCCTGAGCCATCTGTTGCTCGGCTCGGTGGCCAGCGATGTGTCCGGTCGGGCCGGCGTTCCCGTCACGCTGATCAAGTAA
>JAEUNH010000078.1 GCA_016791205.1 Rhodocyclaceae bacterium
CTGGTGATGCCGCTCATTGGTTTGTCTCCATCGGACTTGTTCGAGGATGGATTCTGTTGCCCGCAGGAACGGGGAGCCTTGACGGCTGTCAAGAATCGATGGACGGATAAACCCCGCCAATGGCAGGGGCGTCGCCGGCCATGAATAAAAAGTCGGTCTGCGCGGGACGGCGAATCAGCCCTCCAGCACGTAGGTGCCGGGCGCCTCGGCGAGTGCGGGACAGGCCTGGGTCGCAGCGGGATAGGCGTCGACCAGCGGGCCGGCCTGCGGCTTGAGCCAGGCCATCCAGTCCTCCCACCAACTGCCCTGCCGCTCCTCGGCGCGCGCCAGCCATTGCTCGACGCGGTCGCGGCGGTGCGCCTGGGCGACGCGGTAGCTGCGCTTGGGCGGCGCTACCGGAGGATTGACGATGCCGAGAATGTGGCCGGAGGAAGAGCGCACGAAGCGCTTCTCGGCCGGCACGAAGTTGCAGACGCGGTAGCACTGGCGCCAGGGCGCGATGTGGTCGTCCTCGGCGGAAACGGCGTAGAGCGGCTGGCGGATGCGGCCAAGGTCGATCGGCTGGCCGCCGATCGCCAGCGCGTCGCCCTTGATCAGGTTGTTCCTGAGGTACAGCTCGCGCAGGTACCACTCGTGCATCGCGAAGGGCATGCGCGTGGTGTCCATGTTCCAGTAGAGCACGTCGAAGGGCGGCGGCGTCTCGCCGTAGAGATAGCCGTGCACGATGTAGTGCCAGATCAGGCTGTTGGAGCGCAGCAGGCGGAAGGCCGAGGCCATCTCCTTGCCGTCGAGGAAACCCTTGCCCTGCATCGACTGGGTCAGCCAGCGCACCGCACCCTCGTCGATGAAGACTTCGATGTCGCCGGGCTTGTGGAAATCCACCAGGGTGGTGAATAGCGACCAGTGCGCCGCCGGCACCTTGTCGGGCTCGCCGTATTTGCGGTTGGCCCAGGCCATCCAGGTCGACAGCGCCGTGCCGCCGATGCAATAGCCGACGGCATGCACCTGCTCGACGCCGCAGAAGCCGCGCGCCGCCTCGATGGCCGCATCGACGCCTTCGACGATGTAGTCCTCGAAGCTCACGTCGCGCATCTCCGGCGTCGGGTTCTTCCAGCTGGTGATGAACACCGCGAAGCCCTGCTCGGTCAGGTATTTCACCAGGCTCTTCTTCGGGTTGAGGTCGAGGATGTAGAACTTGTTGATCCACGGCGTGACGATGACGATGGGCATGGCATGCACCTTCTCCGTCGCCGGCGCGTAGTGGATGACTTCCAGCAGGCGGTTGCGGAACACCACCGCGCCGGGCGTGGTCGCCAGGTTCTTGCCGACGGTGAAGTCCTCCGGCCGGGTCATGCGCACATTGCCGGCCTTCAGGTCCTCGAGAAAGATGTGCATGCCGCGCACCAGGCTTTCGCCGTGGGTCTCGGCGGCCTTGGCCATGGCCACCGGATTGGTCAGCAGGAAATTGGTCGGCGCCATGGCGTTGAGCCATTTGCGCCACCAGAAGGCGGCGCGGCGGCGCTCCTTGCCCGAGAGCGCCGGCGTGTCATAGAGCGCGTCCTGCACGTTGTGGGTGAGCAGCAGGTACCACTCCTTGACGATGTCCCAGGTGGCCGAGTCCTTCCACAGCGGATCGGCAAAGCGGGTGTCGTCGGCGTGCGGCAGGATCGGATCCTCGCTGGGCAGGCCCAGCGCGCGGTTCCAGGCGTGCCAGGTGAAGGCCATCAGGTCGCCGGAGAGCTTGGCGCCGAGCTCGGCCAGCTCGAAAGGGTGCGTCAGCCAGGCCACCTGGGCATGGCCGAGCGGAGCCAGCATGCCGAGCGGGTCGATGCCGGCCTCGCCGACCTCGTGCAGCGCCTTCCAGGTTTCGGCCGGGCTGGCGACGACCGGCGTGTTGTGGTTTTCCTTTGTTCGCGACATGGCGACTCCCTAGGTTATTTCGATGCGGGCGCCCGCTTGCGGCACACCGACGTTGTCCCAGCCCAGGCGTCGGGTCACCGCCTGGGCAAAGGCTTGTGCGGTCTGCGCCTCGCCGTGCACCACGAAGGTCTGGCGCGGCGGCGGGCGGAAATGGCCGAGCCAGTCGAGCAACCCGGCCTGGTCGGCATGGGCCGACAGGCCGCCGACGGTATGGATCTCGGCGCGCACCGCCACGCTCTGGCCAAAGAGGGTGACGCGGCGGGCGCCTTCCACCAGGCGGCGGCCGAGCGTGCCGGCCGCCTGGAAGCCGGTGATCACTACCGAGCATTCCGGCCGCGGCAGGTTGTTGCGCAGGTGGTACTTGATCCGGCCGGCCTCGCACATGCCGCTGGCGGAGAGGATCACCAGCCCGGCCTCGACCCGGTTGAGGGCTTTCGATTCCTCGACGTCTTCGACGAAGCGCACCCGCAGCGCCTGCGGATGGGCCCGCTGCCAATCGAGCAGCGTGCGGGCATGCTCATCGAGCAGGTCGGCGTGCCGCAGGGTGATGCCGGTGGCCGCCGTGGCCATCGGCGAATCGACCGCCACCTCGAGCGGCGGCAGGCGGCCGCTGCGCACCAGGTCGGCCAGCATGAACAGGATCTCCTGGGTGCGCCCGACGGAAAAGGCCGGCATCACCACGTTGCCGCGCTTGCGCCGCAGGGTGCGCTCGATCACCTCGACCAGTTCCGTCTCGGTCTCGGCGAGGGACCTGTGCAGGCGGTTGCCGTAGGTCGACTCGACCAGCAGCGCGTCGGCCGCCTCGACCGGCTGCGGATCGCGCAGCACCGGCCGCGCCGCCATGCCCAGGTCGCCGGAGAAGACCAGCTTGCGACGGCGGCCGCCCTCGGTGACCCAGACCTCGGCGATGGCCGAGCCGAGGATGTGGCCGGCCTCGCGCAGGCAGACCCGCACCGCCGGATGCGGCTGGAAGGGCGCGTCGTACTCGGCGCGGCGCAGCAGGCGCAGGCTGGCCTGGGCCTGGGCCACGGTGTAGAGCAGCGCGCCGGCGCGGCTGGGGCGGCGCTGGCGGCGGGCGTGGCGCGCCTCCCACTCGGCCTCCTTCTCCTGGATGTGGGCGGCGTCGAGCAGCATCACCCCGAGCAGATCGACGCTCGCCGCGGTGGCGTGCACCGGTCCGCGAAAGCCCAGCGCCGCTGCGCGCGGCAGCAGGCCGGAATGGTCGAGGTGGGCGTGGGTAAGGAGGATGAAGTCGAGCCGGCGCAGGTCGACGTCGAGCGCCTCGCGGTTGCGCCGCGCCGCGTCGCGACCGCCTTGAAACAGGCCGCAGTCGACCAGGAAGCGCACCTCGCCGGTCTCGACCAGGAAGCAGGAACCGGTGACTTCGGCGGCAGCGCCAAGGAACGTGATACGCATGGCCCATTCTCTGCCGGCAATGGCGGTATCATGCTTGATCTGCGTCAATCGCTATTGGGTTGCGCTTTCTATAATGAGTTCATTACTCTGGAGGGCGACATGTTCAAGCACATCCTCGTTCCCACCGACGGCTCGGCGCTGTCCACCGATACGGTGAAGAAGGCCGTCGATTTCGCCCGCGAGATCGGCGCCAAGGTGACCTTCTTCTACGCCAAGCCCGACTACCCGGTGGCCTTCTACGGCGAGGGCGCCCTGATCGATCCGACCACGCCGGAGAAGTTCGCCGAGATGGCCGACAAGCAGGCCGGAGAAATCCTCGACGCCGCAGCCGCCCAGGCGCGGACGGCGGGCGTGGCCTGCGCAACGGCCGCCGCCGCCAGCGACGCGCCCTACCAGGCCATCATCGACGCCGCAGCCGCCAGCGGCTGCGACCTGATCTTCATGGCCTCGCACGGCCGCCGCGGCCTCTCCGGCCTGCTGCTCGGTTCCGAAACCCAGAAAGTGCTGACCCACTCCAAGGTGCCGGTCCTGGTCTACCGCTGAGCCGCCGCCATGCTCAACACCGCCCTCACCATCATTCTCGACGAGCACCGCTCGATGGCCGCCGTCACCCACGGCCTGCGCTTCCTGGTGCGCGAGATGCGCGAGAAAGGCAGCGAGCCCGACAGCAAGCTGCTGTGGGCGATGCTCTACTACATCGACACCTTCCCGCAGAAGCTGCACCATCCCAAGGAAGAGGCCTACCTCTTCCGCCGCCTGAAGATGCGCACCCGCGCGGCCGACCAGGCCATCCTGAAACTGGAGGAGCAGCACCGCAGCGGCGTCGAGCACGTCAAGGCGCTGGAGATGGCGCTGGGCCGCTACGAGGCCGGCGCGCCGGGCGGCCGCGAGACTTTCATGACCGCTGCGGAGACCTTCGCCGACGAGATCGCGGTGCACATGGCGCTGGAGGAAAACGTGCTGATTCCACTGGCCAAGCAGCATCTGCTGGCCGAAGACTGGGTGGAGATCGCCCAGGCCTTCGGCGAGAACGGCGACCCGCGCTTCGGCGCCGAGCCCGACCACGAGTTCCGCTCGCTGTTCTCGCGCATCGTCAATCTCGCCCCGCCGCCGATCGGCGTCGGACCGGTGCGCAGCGCCGCCTGAGCTACGGCTCGAAAGCCCCGCGCACCACGCTCCAGCCGCTGGCTTCCAGGCCCGGCCGGCCCAGTTCGGCACCGACCGGCGATTGCAGCGGCTCGCGCCGCCTGAGAGCGCGCGACATGGTCTCCCCGAACTGGCCGCGCATCTTGGCCTCGTAGGCGGGAATCGCGCCGAGGTGGCCGGTAGACCATTCGGCCGCCGCCCGACCGGCGGCCTCGCCCGACACCACCGCGGGATGGATGCCGGCGCCGGTCAGCGGATGCGCCAGGCCGCCTGCATCGCCGGCGAAGAGGATGTTGCCGTGGGTGAGCTTCTGACGCAGCCCCTCGACCGGCACGGCGCCGGCCGAATGGCCGAGGATGGCGCTGCCGACGATGCCGGCTTCGTGCAATTGCTTGTGCAGGTCGCGGAGCGCCGCCTCGGCCAGTTCCTGGGCCATGCCGGTGGCGATCACTGCATGCTTGCCAGCGGGGATCAGCCAGGCGTAGCCGCCGGGATACTTGGGCGACAGCCAGACCTCCACCGCTTGCAGCGGGGCCATCAAGGCCACGCGGTAGCGCAGGGTGTACATCTTGATCAGGGGACGCAGGCCCAGCAGGCGGGCCACCGCCGAGGCGTGGCCGTCGGCCGCCACCAGGGCCCGGTAGCGGACCACGAAGCTACGCCCGTCGCGGCTCAAGGTGGCTTCGCTGTGGTCGGCATCCAGGCCGGCAAAAACGGCGTTGTGCTGCAGCCGGGCGCCGGCGGCGCGGGAAAAGTCGACCAGGGCCCGGTCGAAGGCGTCGCGGTTCACCACGCAGCCCGGCAGCAGGTTCTCGGCCTGGTCGCCGTTGCTGCGATGGTCGCGGCTGCCGACGATGTTCTGGATCACCACATGGTCGGTGGCGGCATGCAGGCCAAGGGGAATCGGGATGAATTCAGGGCAGTTGGAGACGCCGCCCAGGGCCTGGCGCCGTTCGACGGCGAGCACGCGCGCGCCGGCCTTCGCCGCTGCCGTTGCCGCAGCGGCGCCAGCCGGGCCCAGGCCCACCACCAGCACATCGCACTCGTCCGTTTCAGCCATGACCTCGCCTTGGCGAAGTTCGTGGCGACCGCGTCGGTCGCCTTGTAGTTTTATCGCCCGCCCTGCATCGGGGCGCGCGTCATGGCCGGGATTCTACACCCGCGGCGCGCCGGCGCTGCGCTGAAGAAAGCAACTGAAGGCGCTGGAGGCGGCGCACAGCGCCCAGAAGGCGAAAAAGCCGATCGAATAGGTGGCCAGCGGCGTCATGTGCACCGGCTCGCCGAACAGATACAGTTCCTGCGGATCCACCAGGGTAAAGAAGACCGCTTCGGCGATGCCCGCCATCACGAACGACGGCCACAGGATCCAGATCAGTTTCTGCATATCCGCCTCGCTATCTCCGGCCCTCTGCACGCAACAGGGTTTCGGGTGAATCGGGCAGCAGCATGCTGCCAGCCAGCCGCCAATTGGCGGCCTCGTCCTCGATGGCCACCTGCCAGCGGCCGGGTCCCAGCGCCGGCAATTCGCCCGCATAGTGCCCGTCCCGGCCGTCGAGGAGCACCTTGCGATCCTCCCCCGCCCGGGTCGGGTGGGCGAGCGTCAGCCGCAGCCGCTCGGGCAAGGGCGCCCCGACGCGGGAGCCGAGCCGCAGTTCGGCCCCGCCGGCGCCCAGGCGCAGGCGGCCTTCCAGCCCCATCGCCGCGGCCGCATCCAGGCGCGCCAATTTCTGGTTCACCGCCAGCCCCTGCTTGTAGTAGTCGTCGGCGACCAGCCCGTCGTGGGTCGACACGGCGATCCAGGCGGTGACGACGCCGGCCACCACCACTGCGGCCGGACCGGCCATGAGGATCCATGGCCAGCGCTGTCGATACCAGGGAGGCGCTTGGGAGGTCGGCATCATGGCAGCAGGAAGCTGGCCTTCTCGCGCACGAAGACCTCGTCGTGGTTGATGGCCCGCACTTCGAAGTGAATGGGGTTGGAGCCGCGCTTGCCGGCGTCGGGCTCGACGCGCACTCGCACCGCCACCGCCTGGGTGGCGGCTGGCGCCACCTCGACGATCTGCTCGCTGGCGATGCGGACGCCTGGCAGGCCGGTGACCGCCAGCGCGAAACGGCGCGGCGCCTCGGCCAGGTTCATGATCTGCAGACGGTACACATTCTCGACCAGGCCGCCCTCCACCTCGCGGGCCAGGGTGGTGCGATCGCGGATGACGTCCACCTTGAGCGGCTGACGCAAGGCCAGCCCGGCGGCGGCGGCGGCGACGATGGCGGACAGGATGGCGCCATAGACCAGGGTGCGCGGCCGCAGGATGTGGGCAAGGATCTGCCCGCGCCCCCAGCGCTCGGCCAGGGCGTGCTCGGTCGAATAGCGGATCAGGCCGCGGGGATAGGCCATCTTGTCCATCACCTGGTCGCAGGCGTCGATGCAGGCCGAGCAGCCGATGCACTCGTACTGCAGGCCGTTGCGGATGTCGATGCCGGTCGGGCAGACCTGCACGCAGATGCCGCAGTCGACGCAGTCGCCCTTGCCAGCGGCCTTGTGGTCGGCCTTCTTGGCCCGCGCCCCGCGCGGCTCGCCGCGCTCGGCGTCGTAGGTGACGATCAGGGTATCGGGATCGAACATGACGCCCTGGAAGCGGGCGTAGGGGCACATGTACTTGCACACCTGCTCGCGCATGAAACCGGCGTTGCCCCAGGTGGCAAAGCCGTAGAAGCAGATCCAGAAGGTCTCCCAGGGGCCAAGCTGCCAGCTCAGGACGGAACCCGCCAGGGTCTTGATCGGCGTGAAGTAGCCGACGAACGTGAAGCCGGTCCACAGGCCGATGACGATCCAGACGGCGTGCTTGGCGCCCTTGCGGGCGAGCTTGTTGCCGGTGAGCGGCGCCGCGTCGAGCTTCATGCGCGCGGCGCGGTCGCCCTCGAACAGCTTCTCCACCCACATGAAGATCTCGGTGTACACCGTCTGCGGACAGGCATAGCCGCAGAACAGGCGCCCGGCCACGGCGGTGAACAGGAACAGCGCCAGCGCCGAGATGATCAGCAGCACGGCGAGATAGAAGACGTCCTGCGGCCAGAACACCAGGCCGAAAATATAGAACTTGCGCTCGACCAGATCGAAGAGCACGGCCTGGCGCCCGTTCCACGGCAGCCAGCAGAGGCCGTAGAAGATGGCCTGGGTGATCCACACCATGGCCCAGCGCCAGTTGGCGAAGGTGCCGCTGACGCTGCGGGCGTAGATCTTCCTTTGCGCCTCGTAGAGCGAGGTTTCCTTGATCGGAATGACCTTGGCGCCGGCGGATTCCGGCCTGGGGGCGGGCTGCACCATGAAGCGGCTCTGGCTGGGGAGGGATGCTCCGGGAGCCATGCTCCCGGAGTCGTTATGTTAAGCCTTACTTGCCGCCGGCGCCGGCCTGCGAGAGCCCCAGCACGTAGGCGGCCAGCAGGTGGCTCTTGGCCTCGCCAAGGAATTCCTTGTGGCTGGGCATCTTGTTGCTGCGGCCCTTGGCGATGGTTTCGCTCACCGTTGCTTCGGAAGAACCGTAAAGCCAGATCGAGTCGGTCAGGTTGGGCGCGCCCAGGGCCTGCATGCCTTTGGCGTCGGGGCCGTGGCAGCCGGCACAACCGGCGCTGGCGAAGGCCTCCTTGCCGCGCGCGGCGCGCGCCGCGTCATGGGCCAGCTTGTCAGGCGACAGCGAGCGAACGTGGTGGGCCAGGTCCTTGATCGTCTCGGCGCCGAGATGGCCGTGCGGCGGCATCACGCCCTGGCGGCCTTCGAGGATCGAGGTCTTGATCTGTTCCGGCTCGCCGCCCCACAACCAGTCGCTGTCGGCGAGATTGGGGAAGCCCTTCGCACCGCGCGCGTCCGAGCCGTGGCACTGTGCGCAGTAGGTCTGGAACAGGCGCTCGCCCATTTTCCGCGCCTCCGGATCGGCCGCCACCGCCTTGAGGTCCTGCCCCTGGAACTTGGCGAAGATCGGTGCGTACCGGGCGTCGGCCTGCTGCATCTCGGCCTCGTACTCGCCGCGCGAACTCCATTTGAAGGAACCCTCGTAGCTGCCCAGTCCCGGATAAACCGCCAGATAGCCGAGGCCGAAAAAAACGGTGATGTAGAACATCCAGCTCCACCAGCGCGGCAGGGGGTGGTTGTATTCCTGCAGGTCCTCGTCCCAGACGTGGCCGGTGGTGTCGCTCTGGCCGGCCGCGTTGGTGCGGGCCTTGCCCTGCGACCACAGCAGCATCGCGCAACCGACGATGCTGACCAGGGTGATGAGCGCCACATAGACGCTCCAGAATCCGCTGACGAAATCGCTCATGATGTCTTTCCTTGCTTGCTTGCCCCGGTCGCATCCGGAACGTCATCTTCGGTGAACGGCAGCCGTGCGGCCTCCTCGAACGCCGCACGGCGCCGGCCGCTCCAGGCCCAGGCCACGATGCCGAGGAAACTGAGGAAGGCCAGCACGGTGACAATCGAACGCAGGTCGTTGATGATATCCATGGCTCACCTCTGCTTGAGCGCCGTGCCGAGACCCTGCAGGTAGGCGATCAGGGCGTCCATTTCGGTCTTGTCCTTGAGCGCCGCCTTCGCCCCGGCGATGTCCTGGTCGCTGTAGGGCACGCCGACCATGCGCAAGGCGCGCATCCTGGCCTCGATATCGTCGGCCTTGGCCGGCCGGTCGAGGAAGGCGTAGGCCGGCATGTTCGATTCCGGCACCACGTCGCGCGGATTGACAAGGTGGGCGCGATGCCACTCGTCGGAGTAGCGGGCGCCGACCCGGTGCAGATCCGGGCCGGTGCGCTTCGAGCCCCACTGGAAGGGGTGGTCGTAGACGAACTCGCCGGCCACCGAGTAGTGGCCGTAGCGCTCGGTCTCGGCGCGGAAGGGGCGGATCATCTGCGAATGGCAGTTGTAGCAGCCCTCGCGGATATAGATGTCGCGGCCGGTGAGCTGCACCGCGTCGTAGGGTTTCAGCCCGGCCACCGGCTGGGTGGTGGATTTCTGGAAGAACAGCGGCACGATCTCGACCAGGCCGCCGAAGCTGACCACGACGAGGATCAGGCCGATCATCCAGCCGATGTTGCGTTCAATGAAGTCGTGAGTGAGTTTCATGTTTCTTTCTCCGGTTCTTCAGGCGTGATGTCCGGCCGGCGCCAGCACCGGGGCGTCGTAGGCTTTCGCCCCGGCGATGGTCTTCCAGGTGTTCCAGGCCATGATCAGCATGCCGGCGAGGAACATCAACCCGCCCAGCAGGCGGATGGTCCAGTAGGGGTAGGTGGCCTTGACCGCCTCGACGAAGGCATAAGTCAGCGTGCCGTCCGGGTTGGTGGCGCGCCACATCAGGCCCTGCATCACCCCGGCGATCCACATCGAGGCGATGTAGAGCACCACGCCGATGGTGGCGATCCAGAAGTGGACGGTCATCAGCTTGACGCTGTGCATCTGCTCGCGGCCGAACAGGCGCGGGATCAGGTAGTAGATCGAGCCGATCGAGATAAAGGCGACCCAGCCGAGCGCCCCGCTGTGCACATGGCCGACCGTCCAGTCGGTGTAGTGCGACAGGGCGTTAACCGTCTTGATCGACATCATCGGCCCCTCGAAGGTGCTCATGCCGTAGAAGGACAGGCTGGTGATGAGGAACTTGAGGATCGGATCGTCGCGCAATTTGTGCCAGGCGCCGGAGAGGGTCATGATGCCGTTGATCATGCCGCCCCAGGAGGGCGCCAGCAGGATCAGCGAGAAGATCATGCCGATCGACTGGGTCCAGTCGGGCAGCGCGGTGTAGTGCAGGTGATGAGGGCCGGCCCACATGTAGGTGAAAATCAGCGCCCAGAAGTGCACCACCGAGAGGCGGTAGGAGTACACCGGGCGCCCCGCCTGCTTGGGCACGAAGTAGTACATCATCCCCAGGAAGCCGGCGGTCAGGAAGAATCCCACCGCGTTGTGCCCGTACCACCACTGCACCATGGCGTCCTGCACCCCGGCGTAGCAGGAATAGCTCTTGGTCAGCGTCACCGGGATCTCGCAGCTGTTCACCACGTGCAGCAGCGCCACGGCCAGGATGAAGCCGCCGTAGAACCAGTTGGCGACGTAGATGTGCGGCACCTGGCGCTTGACGATGGTGCCGAAGAAGACCACTGCATAGGACACCCAAACCAGGGTGATGAGGATGTCGATCGGCCATTCCAGTTCGGCGTATTCCTTGCCGGTGGTGTAGCCGAGCGGCAGGGAGAGCGCCGCCAGCACGATGACCAGCTGCCAGCCCCAGAAGGTGAAGGCGGCCAGCCCGGGTGCGAACAGCGGCGCATGGCAGGTGCGTTGCACCACGTAGTAGCTGGTGGCGAACAGGGCGCAGCCGCCGAAGGCGAAGATCACCGCATTCGTATGCAGCGGCCGCAATCGGCCATAGCCGAGGAACTCGTGCAGGTTGAGCTCGGGCCACACCAGCTGGGCGGCGATGATGACGCCCACCAGCATGCCGACGATGCCCCAGATCACCGTCATCACGGCGAACTGGCGCACCACCTTGTAGTTGTAGGTCGCTTGAATTGTCATAGCGCGAAAGCCTCTTCAGGGAAGTTGCATGGCGGGGAAACAGCATACCCCCATCAGCGTTAAGGATACCTGTGAATTATCGCATTATGATTGATTCATGTCAAAACAATCTGGCGGTGTAGTGTGACTATTGTCAATGTTCTAATGTGGGCATAAAAAAAGGGTGCGCAACGCGCACCCCAACCCCAACAGAGAGACAAGACTTCGGGCTCGTGGAGCCCAAAACCTTGCGCGTAGTATGGATACGGACAACCCGGAAATAATTGACCTGGGTCAAATGGGGGTCATTCGACGCCGGTTTTTTCCTCCGCTGGCTCATTGGCGGTCTTGTCGGCTCCCGGCCGGTCATCGTCCATGAGGATGCGGTAGCCTGGCCCTTCCAAATCATCGAACTGGCCGCTTTTCACCGACCACCAGAACACCGCGCCGATCAGGAACACCAGCAGTACCGACAGCGGGATCAGCAGGTAGAGGATTTCCATCAGGTCCTCCGTCCGCGTTGGAGGCGCAGCGCATTGGCCACCACCAGCAAGGAACTGGCCGACATGCCGATGCCGGCCATCCAGGGCGTCACCCAGCCCAACATTGCCAGCGGGATCGCCGCCAGATTGTAGGCGAAGGCCCAGCCGAGGTTCTGCCGCACGATGCGCAAGGTGCGCCGCGCCAGCATCACGGCCTCGGCCAGCCGCAGCAGGTTCTCGCCCAGCAGCACGATGTCGGCCTGGTTCCTCGCTAGATCCGTGCCGCTGCCCATGGCCACCGAAACCTGGGCCCGGGCCAGCACCGGGGC
>JAEUNH010000067.1 GCA_016791205.1 Rhodocyclaceae bacterium
CAGCAGCAGGCACAACTGCTCGGCCTCGATGACGCAGGCGCCGCCGGCGGCCTTGCCGTGCGCCACCAGCGCCTCGGCGATGTCGCGGGTCATCCACTCCTGGTAGGTGAAGCGGTGGCCGATGGCGTCGACCATCCGGGCAATGCGGCCGAAGCCGTGCAGGCGCCCGCCCGGCAGGTAGGCCACGTGCGCCACGCCGCGGAAGGGCACCAGGTGGTGCGGGCAGACGCCATGCACGGCGATGCCGCGCACCACGACCATGTCGCGGCGGGGGTCCTCGAAGCCCTCGCCGAGCGCCTCCGCCGGATCCATGTCATAGCCACCCAGCAACCGCCGCTGCCACAGCGCGCGCACCCGCTCGGCGGTGCGGCCCATGTGCTGCACGTCGGGCGCAATGCCGCAGGCGGCGAGCAGATCGGCGACGGCCCGCTCGAAGGCGGCGGGATCGAAGGCGTTGCGGCGGGCGATGCCGATGCCGGCGCGGGAACGTGATGCGGGATCGGAGCAGTCTGTCATGATGGCTCGCTCGGTGGGCGGTGCCGAAATCATACACGCCGGCGACGGCGATGCTTGAACCGGCAAACACTTTGTTTTATGACATTAATCAAAGTTTAAGTGCCGGCCGTGACATATTGCCGCGCCAACTCCCGGCGCCGCAGCGATAATGCGCGCAAGAACAACAAGAAGGTCACCAACGATGAAGAATGCAATGCGCCCACATGACGGCACCCACACCGAAGAACCATGTCAGGATCGGCTCGGCCATCCTCAACCGCGACTACTTCTGGTCGGTCGAATGCGACCAATGCAAGCAGTCGCCCGAAGTCTTCTACCGACCGAATGAAGAAAGCCCCAAGGAAAAACTCGAGCCGCGGCGGGTGACGGGCGCCGGCAGCCACGTCTTCGATCTGCTCAGCCCCGGGCTGTACTGCCTGAAGAACTTCTGCGGCGGCGGCTTCCGCTTCGACGCCAAGGTCAGCGTCACCCAACACGCCATCGCCATCCTGCACCTGGAGGGCGCGGCGGAAGCCTGACCCCGGCCGGATGCGCGGCGTATAGTGGCCGGCATACGCAAGCATTCCCTGCCGCATGCCCAAACAAGCCCACCTCCACCCCGCCGACCTGCACGGCTTCAGCCGCCTGGCCGTCGACGCCGTCGCCGGCCTGACCGATCTGGTGGAGGCGAGGCACCACAACATCGCCAGCGCGCCGGCGCCGCTGGGCAAGGCGCCGGCCGGCCGCAGCCAGGGCATTACCGGCCTGGTGTACCGCAGCATCCGCGGCGTGACTCGCCTGGTGGGCGGCGGGCTCGACGCGGCGCTGGGGCGGCTGGTGCCGCTGTTCGGCGAAAAGACCTCTTCGCCCGAGCGCGAGGCCATTCTGGCGGCGCTCAACGGCGTGCTCGGCGATTACCTCGAGGCCAGCGGCAACCCGCTGGCCATCGGCATGCGGCTGCGCCGCGACGGACGGCCGCTGCCGCTGGAGAAAGCCGCCCTCGCCGAGGCGCTGCCGGACCCCGGCGGCAGGCTGCTGGTCCTCGTCCACGGCCTGTGCATGAACGACCTGCAGTGGCAGCGCCAGGGCCACGACCATGGCGCGGCGCTGGCGCGCGAACTCGGCTACACCCCCGTGTACCTGCATTACAACAGCGGCCGCCACATTTCCAGCAACGGGCGGGAATTCGCCGACCAGCTCGAAGCCCTGCTCGCCAACTGGCCGGTGAAAGTGACGGAACTGGCCATCCTCGGCCACAGCATGGGCGGCCTGCTGGCGCGCAGCGCCTGGCATTACGCCTCGGCGGCGAATCACGCCTGGCCGCAGCGGCTGGACAAGATCGTCTTCCTCGGCACCCCGCACCACGGCGCGCCGCTGGAGCGCGGCGGCCACTGGATCGACAGCGTCCTCGGCGCCAGCCCGTACACCGCCCCCCTCTCCCGCCTCGGCAAAATCCGCAGCGCCGGCATCACCGATTTGCGCCACGGCTTCCTTGTCGACGAGGACTGGCGCGACCGCGACCGCTTTGCCCGCGCCGCCCGGCGCCATGCGGCGCTGCCCTTGCCGGCAGGCGTGGCCTGCTATGCGATCGCCGCGACCACCGGCAAGCAGGCCGGCGACCTGAAGGACCGGCTGATCGGCGACGGTCTCGTGCCCCTGGCCAGCGCGCTGGGCTGCCATGCGGAACGGGACCGGCACCTGATGTTTCCGCCGGAAAGGCAGTGGATCGCCTGCGGCAGCGGCCACCTCGATCTGCTCGGCAACGCCGAGGTCTATGCGCACATCAGGCGCTGGCTGGATCAGGGTCGGTTGCCCGAGCCAAGCACCTCGCGCACGAGGTGGTAGTAGAGGTCGAACTGGCGACTGCCTTCGGGCGTGATCGGGTTCGGGCAGTGGCTCATGCCATGGACGCCCAGCACCATCCCCAGCGGGCCGCCGTGGTAGGTGACCGAATGGGCCTCGGCGAGCAGCCTGCCGCCTTCGCGTTCGGTGATGGCGGTGCGGGCGACATGGATGCCGTCGGGCCGGACCTCCACTCCCGATTTCACCGTATGGCGTGCCTGCAGAACGCTCACCGGCTCGTTCACCACCTTGTCGCCCGCCCTGCCGTAGCGCACGAACTGCCCTCGCTTGTAGATGTCGTGCGTCTCGAACCAGGCGAAGCCTTCCTCGCCGAGATAGCGCTGGCCGAAGCTGCTCGCGGTCAGGTCGTCGAGGAAGAAGCCTTCGACCCGCGCCCTGTCGTGAATGCGCGGCTCGGCCAGAGCCTGGCATAGCCGCTCGTACTCGAGGCGGCCAGGCAGATAGCTCGCCAGCACCACGCCGAAAACCAGCCCGGCGGCAGCCGCAAGATGCAGCAGGCGGGCATTGACCGGACTCAGACCGAGGCGGCCGCCGAGACCGGCGCGCCTGAAGAGGAAGTACAGCAACCCGCAGGGCAACAGCAGCAGCAGCGGCCCCAGCACCGCCAGCAGCAGGCCGGCCAGCATCACCGGCCTACTTGAACAAGCCCTTGACCGCCTTGCCGACGCCCTCGGCCGCGCCGCCGGCGGCTTCCAGGCCCTTCTGGCCGACCGTGCCGGCGCCCTTGGCCAGGCCTTCGAGGCTGATGCCCAGCACGTCGCCCAGGGAGGAGGCCACCTTGGTGGAGAAGCCCTCGTTGAGGCGGAAGTTCGGATCGTCGAGCTTGCCTTCGAGCACGAACTTGACGCTGATCCGCTCGTTCTTGTCCTTCATCAGGCCGAGCACGGCGGCGCGCGGCATGCCCATGAAGGTGCCGCCGGACTCCAGCTCCAGGCCGTTGAGGGTCAGCGTGCCCGGCGCGCGCAGGTGGTTGGCCTTGATGGTGGACTGCAGGTCGAGGTCGAGCGTGCCCTTCCGGACGCCGCCCTCGCCGGCCTTGAGGAGATAGGGCTGCAGGGCCACCAGGTCCACGCCGCGCAGGGTGTTGCGGATTTCCGAGTCCTTGCTGGCGAAGACCATCCAGCCGTCGACCTGCATCTTGCCGTCGTTCCTCACGCCCTTGATCGTCCCGTCGAGGTGGAGGCTCGATTTGGCCTGCAGGCCGGGCAATTTCAGGTCGGTCACCTTGGCATTCAGCTGTTCGAGCCGGATCCTGTGGGCCGGCTTTCTCACCGTGGCGTCGAAGAATTCCATCACGCCGTCCTTCAGCTCGATGGCGCCGATGGCGACCTCCGGGCCTTTGCCGGCGTCCTTCTTCTCGTCCTTCTTCTCGAGGAGGCTCGGCACCACCCGCAGCTTGCCGTCGGCGCCGCGCAGGGCCGAGACATAGCCGCCCTCGACGACGATGCTGGAAATGCTCACTTTCGCCGAAAGCAGCGCCAGCAGGTCGGGGGCGATGCGGATGCGTTCGGCGCGCAGGGTGTCCGGCGCCGGCCAGCCGGCAGGCGCTTTCAGGCGCAGCTTGAGCACCTCCACGCTGGTCAGGCCCAGGCGCACCTCGCCGATTTCGGCCTCCGGCCCGAGCGCCTGCTCGACCTTGCCCTTGAGCGCCTTGGCGCCGAAGTACAGCCCTCCGGCGACCAGCACGGCCAGGCCGACGACGACGGCGAGGCCGACAAGCATCCAGCGTTGCGATTTTGCTGCGGTCATGATCGACTCCCTGGCAGAAGCGCGAATGGAACGATTGTAACGCTCAGCAGGCGCCGATGCAGACCGACAGCATGCTGAGCGAGCCCATCTCGATGCCCTCGACGGGGAAACTCACCGCTTCGCCTTCCTTCTGCGTGGCGATGCCGTAGAGCAGCGGCAGGTAGTGTTCCGGCGTCGGCACCGCCCGGCGCGCCTGCGGATCGAGTTTCTCCCATTCGACCAGCCCGCCGGGGTCGCGCCGCAGCAGGCGCTCCTTGACGGCCAGCTCGAAGCGCAGCGCCCAATCGTAGGCGGCATCGGGTGCGTCCCACCTGAGCAGGCCGAGGTTGTGCACCACATTGCCGCTGCCCAGGATCAGCACACCCTCGTCGCGCAGCGCCGCCAGGCGCTTCCCCGTCTCGTAATGGAATGGCGGCGGCTGGCGGCGATCGATGCTCAGCTGCACCACCGGAACGTCCGCTTCGGGAAAAAGATGCGCCAGCACCGACCAGGCGCCGTGGTCGAGGCCCCAGGCATCGTCCGTCGTCACCGCGAGGGGCGAAAGCATTTGCCGCACGCGCTCCGCCAGCGCCGGGCTGCCCGGCGCGGGATAGCGGAAATCGAAAAGTGCCTGCGGGAAGCCCTGAAAATCGTGGATCGTCCTCGGCGTTTCCATCGCCGTCACGGCAGTGCCCGGGACATACCAGTGCGCGGAAATGACCAGGATCGCGGACGGGCGCGGCAGGGCCTGCCCGAGGCGCCGCCAGGCGGCGGTGCAGCGGTTGTCCTCCAGCGTGTTCATCGGGCTGCCGTGCCCGACGAACAGCGCCGGCATGCGAGGGCTCACGGACGGCGCGGCGCGCGCGCTCCGCCCTCGCGCATCAGCGCGGCGATCCGTTCGGCCACCTGCTGCGCCGGCGTGGCATAGGCGAAGCGCAGGACGGCGCGACCGTCGGGCGCGACCAGGACCATGCCGGCGGAGTGATCCACCGTGTAGCTGCCGGGCGGCGCGTTGGGCTCGCGCACGATCTCGTAGCGCATCCTGAACTCGCTGGCGGCGCGCCGCGTCAGCGCCTCGGAGCCGCGCAGGCCGAGGATGCGCGGATCGAAGGCCGCGGTGTATTCGCGCAGCACCTGGGCGCTGTCGCGCTCGGGGTCGACGGTGATGAAGATCGGCTGCAACTGCGCGGCCTTGTCGCCGAGGAGCTTGAGCACTTCCTTCATCTCCTGCATCGTCGTCGGGCAGACGTCGGGACAGGAGGTGTAGCCGAAGGCGATCAGCTGGAAGCGGCCGAGGAAGTCCTCGTTGGTGACCGCCCGCCCGCCGGGTTCCTGCAGCAGATAGCGCGGGACGATGCCGTTGGGCAGGACCTCCGCCGCGTTGTGGCCCTGCGGCACCTGGCCGGGCGCCGGCAGAGCCGCCTTCAAGCGCTGGCTAACCGACTCCAGCCGGGCCGACAGCTCGGCCTGGCTCGGGCAGGGCGTGCCGCGGTTGTGGGCGACGAAGGCCGCCTGCGAGGCCTCCTCGTAGGCCTCTCCGTAGGCGCGGGTCTTCGGCGCATGGTTGAGCATGAGGATGCGCACCCAGGCAGCGGTGTCCTTCTGGCCGCAGGCGAGGGCCTGGCCGTTCAGGCGCCCCAGGTCGCGCACGGCCGCGAGACCGGCTTCTTCGGCGGCCAAGGCCGCGGCGGAAAAAGTCAGTCCGCACAGCACGGCGAGAAATCCCTTGCGCATGTCAGCCTTTCAAAGGTTTGTAGCGCAGGCGCTTCGGCTTGGCACCCTCCTCGCCCAGGCGCTTGACCTTGTCCGCTTCGTATTCATGGTAGTTGCCGTTGAAGAACACCCACTGCGACTCGCCCTCGCAGGCCAGGATGTGGGTGGCGATGCGGTCGAGGAACCAGCGGTCGTGCGAGATCACCAGCACGCAGCCGGCGAATTCGAGCAGGGCGTCTTCGAGGGCGCGCAGCGTCTCGACGTCGAGGTCGTTCGACGGCTCGTCGAGCAGCAGCACGTTGCCGCCCTCGATCAGGGTCTTGGCCAGGTGCAGGCGGCCGCGCTCGCCGCCGGAGAGGTTGCCGACCATCTTCTGCTGGTCGGCGCCCTTGAAGTTGAAGCGGCCGATGTAGGCGCGCGAGGGCGTCTCGAACTTGCCGACGGTGAGGATGTCGGCGCCGCCGGAGATGGCCTCCCAGACGCTCTTGTCGTTGGGCAGCGACTCGCGCGACTGCTCCACCGAGACCAGCTTGACGGTCGGACCGGTGACAACCTCGCCGGCATCCGGCTGTTCCCTGCCGGTGAGCATGCGGAACAGCGTGGACTTGCCGGCGCCGTTGGGGCCGATGATGCCGACGATGGCGCCGGGCGGGATCTGGAAGCTGAGGTTGTCGATGAGCAGGCGCTCGCCATAGCCCTTGGAGACGCCCTTGAACTCGATCACCTTGTCGCCGAGGCGCTCGGCCACCGGGATGAAGATCTCCTGCGTCTCGTTGCGCTTCTGGTATTCCTGGCTGGAGAGCTCGTCGAAGCGGGCGAGACGCGCCTTGCTCTTGGCCTGGCGTCCCTTCGGGTTCTGCCGCACCCACTCGAGTTCCTTCTTGATGGCCTTCTGGCGGGCGGACTCGGAGGACTCCTCCTGCTTCAATCGTTCCTCCTTCTGCTCCAGCCACGAGGAGTAGTTGCCCTTCCAGGGGATGCCCTGGCCGCGGTCGAGTTCGAGGATCCACTCGGCGGCGTTGTCGAGGAAGTAGCGGTCGTGGGTCACCGCCACCACCGTGCCGGGGAAGCGGGTGAGGAACTGCTCCAGCCAGTCCACCGACTCGGCGTCGAGGTGGTTGGTCGGCTCGTCCAGCAGCAGCATGTCCGGCTTTGACAGCAGCAGGCGGCACAGCGCGACGCGGCGCTTCTCGCCGCCGGACAGGTTGGCGATCTTCGCCTCCCAGGGCGGCAGGCGCAGGGCGTCGGCGGCGACTTCCAGTTGCTGCTCGGCGGTGTGGCCGTCGGAGGCGGCGATGATCGCCTCCAGGCGCGCCTGTTCGGCGGCCAGGGCGTCGAAGTCGGCGTCCGGCTCGGCGTAGGCGGCGTACACGGCATCGAGCTTCTGCTGCGCCTCGAACACCTCGCCCAAGCCCTCCTCGACCGACTGGCGCACGGTCTTATCCGGGTCGAGCTGCGGCTCCTGCGGCAGATAGCCGATGGAGAGGTTGGGCATCGGCGTGGCTTCGCCCTCGATGTCCTTGTCCACCCCGGCCATGATCTTCAGCAGCGTGGACTTGCCCGAGCCGTTGAGGCCCAGCACGCCGATCTTGGCGCCGGGAAAGAAGGACAGGGAGATGTCCTTGAGGATGTGGCGCTTGGGCGGGACGATCTTGCCCACGCGATTCATGGTGAAAACGTATTGGGCCATGCGCGGTTGCTCGAGAAAAGAAGGGATTCTAACGGAGAGTCAGGCCGGCTCGATGGTCAGGACGATCTGGCCCTCGGCCACGGCGTCGCCCTCGGCGACGAAAACCTCGACCACCCGGCCGGCCCGCGGGCTGGGAATGTCGAGCGCCACCTTGCCGGTTTCCAGGATGAACAGGGTGTCGTCCGCGGCGATGACGTCTCCCGGCCGGACCAGCAGCGTCTGGATGACCACCTCGCCGCTGGCGCAGTTGCCGCAGGTCTCCCAGCATTCGGGATATTTCGGCATGCGCACTTCGACGAGGCGGGTCATGGCTTGGGCGGCCCGCCCGGCGCGCGCGCCCCGCCGGCGGGTGAAATATTGAAGGCCTCAAACATGTTATGTGATTTGTACAGCAAGAAAATCAATAAGCGCCTTGAATTTTATCCATTAGATTCCGTCATTGCCGGTAAAAAAAAACATTCAAGCCGGCCCGCACCCACATGGAGGAAGAGCGGTGTCAAGACTGCATTTTGCGCCCGCATGGGCTTTCGGCCTGGCCTTGCTGCTGGCCGCGCTGTCGGCACGGGCGGAAGAGCGCGCCTACCTGCTGGGGGTCATCAGCTACGGCAACAGCGCGCAGATGATCGCCTCGGAATACCACGGCCTGACCGCCTACCTGTCCAAAGTGCTGAAGAAACCGGTGCGGATCGAGGGCGCCAGGGACTTCACCTCCTTCGGCGAGCGGGCCAAGGCCAAGCGTTACCACATGATGTTCGTCGCGCCCTCGGCCGTGGTCGAGGCCAACCGCTCGGCCGGCTACCTGCCCATCGCCAAGATCCCCGGCCTGCTGTCGGTCTCCTTCATGGCGCCGACCAAGTCCGGCATTGCCTTTCCCGAAGACATGAAGGGCAAGCGCATCGGCTTCACCGGCAAGGACGCCATGATCACCCGGCTGGCCTTCGTCGAATTGCGCAACCTCGGCATCAAGGAGCCGGAGAAGCACTTCGGCAGCCTCGCCTACTACAACGACGCCGACGGCGTGCTGGCCGGCATGCAGATGAACCTGATCGACATCGGCGTTGCCAACTCGGGGCTCTTCAACGTCTGGACCAACAAGGGCTTCGACATGAACCTGATCCATTCCGGCAAGGGGGTGCCGCACCTGACCTTCGGGGTGCGCGGCGACCTGCCCGAAGCCGAACGGCGCGCCATCGCCGAAGCCCTGTTCAAGGCAACCCAGGACAAGGAGGCCCAGGAATTCCTCCGCTTCAGCAACTTCCCGGGCTTCGAGCCGGCCAGGCTCGCCGACTACGAGGAACTCGCCAAAATCCTCGGCATCAAGTGACCGGCCGGGATCCGCTTCGCTTGGGCGCGGCCAAATATCAGCCCTATTGAATATGAGCAGCCTTGATCGATCAATCACAATATTTGGTTTGTCGGTGGCGCGGGCGACTGTAATAATCGTGTAAAAACAAATGGAATAGGCAGCAGGCAAAACGCGTCGCCGTTTGTTGCGACCGGACGGCATCACCCAGGCGCGGGCTTGCGCAGGGCAAAAGTCGGTCCCGCCAGGACGGCGTTCCTGCTGCATCCACTCCGATTGTTCCCGCCGGCCACGGCCGGTTTTATTCATGCATGGCAGTTGGTTGATCAGGATATGAGCGACAACACACAGCCGCCCGGCGGCACGCAAGAAACCGGCAAGCAAGGCCTCTGGCAACGCCTGAAGCGGCCGCCCATGTGCTCGATGCGGCGGATGATCGTCATCGGCATCCTCGGCGGCATCGCCATCTGGGGCGGCCTCAACACCGGCATGGAGTGGACCAACCGCTCCGAGTTCTGCACCTCCTGCCACGAGATGACCATCCCCTACGAGGAACTGAAGAAGACGGTGCACTACAAGAACCGCAGCGGCACCACCGTGCAGTGCGCCGACTGCCACGTCGCCAGCAGCAAGACGCCCACCGACTACATGTTCAAGTCGTTCCAGAAGCTGATGGCGGCACGCGATGTCATCGGCCACATCAAGGGCACGGTGGACACGCCGGAAAAATTCGAGGCCTACCGCCTGACCATGGCCGAGCGGGTCTGGGAACGCATGATCAGCCGCGACTCCAAGGAGTGCCGCAACTGCCACGACTTCAAGACCATGGATCCGGAAAAGCAGAAGGACCGCTCGGTGGTCAAGCACGAGGGCGCCATCGAGGACGGCAAGACCTGCATCGAATGCCACAAGGGCATCGCCCACAAGCCGGTGCACCAGAAGACCGAGGGCGCCGCGGCGGTCAAGGAAGGCTGAATCCTCCTCCACGGCACGTTCTCAGGATTAGAATTTGTTTGCCAATTTGGGCATTGCAACAGGAGTCAGCATGAAAAAGATAGCGATCGCAGTGGCCGGTATTTGTCTCGCGGGTTCGGCGCTGGCCGCGCCGGACTGGAGCAAGGTGCCGGTGCGCAAGATCAAGGTGTTCTATCCCGGCCAGGCCAGCCTGGAGTGGGTCATGAACAAGCCCGACCATTCTGCCGTGCCCGACATCGTCGACAAGAAGCGCCCCTGCGCCAAGTGCCACGAGGGCGACGCCCAGGACGTGGGCAACATGATCGTCGCCGGCAAGCCCGCCGGCAGTTCCAAGTCCGTGCTCGAACCGAAGCCGATCGCCGGCAAGGTGGGCTGGTTGCCGGTGCAGTTCCAGGCCGCCCACGACGGCGAGAAGATCTACTTCCGCTTCGAGTGGGTGCCGCCGCAGGTCGGCAGCGTCAAGATGGACAAGAAGAACGAGATGAAGCTGACCATGCTGTTCGACGGCGGCGGCACGGTCGAGGGCGCCGAGCTGAACGGCTGCTGGGCCACCTGCCACACCGACCTGCGCACCATGAAGGATGCCAAGGACGACAAGAAGACCAAGTACGTCAAGGGCGCCGACCTCGCCGGCGGCAAGTTCTACGATCTGATCCAGTTCAGGAGCGGCAAGGGCGAGAAGCCGGTGGATGGCCACGTCGCCGACAAGCGCGTCATGGAAGGCGGCAAGGCCCTCGTCAAGGCCGAAGGCGTCAAGGAAGGCAACAAGTGGGTCGTCACCTTCGAGCGCACGCTCTCCGGCGGCGGTGCGGGCGACCACGCCATCGCCGCGGGCAAGGTCTACAACTTCGGCTTCGCCATCCACGAGGACCACACCGAGGCGCGCTACCACTACGTCTCGCTGGGCTACCAGTTCGGCCTCGACAAGCCGAACCCGGACGTCAGGAACTACTACAACGTCGCCAAACCGTGATGCTGTAGCATGAGGGAGAAGTATCAAGCAGCACTTTTTTCACGCAAAAGGAGGAAATGCTTATGAAAATAAGTCAAATTAAATGGGCGCTGTCGGCTGCCGCCCTGGCCCTGTCGGCAAGCGCCTTCGCGGCCCCGCCGACGCCGGCGATGATTTCCAACGCCTGCGCCGGCTGCCACGGCACCAACGGCGCCAGCGCCGGCCCGAGCATGCCAAGCCTGGCCGGCCACAACAAGGAATCCATCGTCGTCGCCATGAAGAAATTCAAGAGCGGCGAGCGCCCGGGCACCGTCATGGGCCGCCTGGCCAAGGGCTACAGTGACGCGGACTTCGCCGCCATGGCCGATTTCTTCTCCAAGCAGAAGTTCCACGCCACCGGCCAGAGCCTCGATTCCGCCAAGGTCGCCCGCGGCAAGAGCCTCGAGGAGGAGAGCTGCTCGCGCTGCCACATGGAAGGCGGCAAGGAAGGCAAGGACGACTCGCCGATCATGGCCAGCCAGTGGCTGCCCTATCTGCAGATCCAGATGGGCCAGTACCTGAACGGCCAGCGCAAGATGCCTGAAAAGATGGCCGAGAAGGTGAAGCCGCTGTCCAAGGAAGACCTGGACGCCCTGCTGCACTTCTACGCCAGCGTGAAATAAGGGAGGAGAGAACATGACCATGCAACGCAGAAGTTTCCTCAAATTGATGGGCGCGGGCGCCGGCCTCGGCGCGGCCAGCCTGATGACGGGCTGTGCCGGCCTCGGCATGGAGGGCCCCACCGGCGGACGCCGGGTGGTGGTGGTTGGCGGCGGCTACGGCGGCACCATCGCCGCCAAGTACATCCGCATGATGGACAAGAGCATCGAGGTGGTGCTGGTCGAGCGCAACGACCACTTCGTCTCCTGCCCGTTCTCCAACCTCTACATCGGCGGCCTGATGAAGGACCTGTCGGCCCTGACTATCAACTACGACAAACTGGCGGCCAACCACGGCATCAAGTTCGTCCAGGCCGAGGTGACGGGCGTCGACGCCGGCGCCAAGCTGGTGCGCACCTCGCGCGGCGACATCCGCTACGACCGGCTGGTGCTCTCGCCCGGCATCGATTTTCGCGCCGAGGAAATCAAGGGCTACGACCTGGCCTCCACGCCGGAGCTCATGCCGCACGCCTGGAAGGCCGGCCCGCAGACCGTGCTGCTGAGGAAGCAGCTGGAAGCCATGCCCGCCGGCGGCTCCGTCGTGATGAGCATTCCGCTGGCGCCCTTCCGCTGCCCGCCCGGTCCCTACGAGCGGGCCAGCATGATCGCCATGTACCTCAAGCAGCACAAGCCGAAGTCGAAGATCGTCATCCTCGACGGCAATCCCGACATCGTCTCGAAGAAGGGCCTGTTCCTGAAGGGCTGGAAGAAGCACTACGAGGGCATCATCGACTACCGCCCGGCGAAGAAGGTCACCGAGATCGACGCCGGCAAGAAGACCGTGCTGATCGAGGGCCTGGAGGACGTCCGTGGCGACGTGGTGAACCTCATCCCGCCGCAGCGCGCCGGCGCCATCGCCGTCGCCGCCGGCGTGGTCGGCCCGGACAAGAACTGGTGTCCGGTCAACCCGACCACCTTCGAGTCGACCCTCAAGAAGGACATCCATGTCATCGGCGACGCCTGCATCGCCGGCGCCATGCCGAAGTCCGGCTACTCGGCCAACTCCGAAGCGAAGACTTGCGCGACCAACATCGTGAACGCGATGAACGGCCGCGAAATCGTGGACATGTCCGGCATCAACACCTGCTACAGCTACCTCTCCGCCAAGGAAGCAGTCAGCGTGACGGGCGTGTATCGGGTGAACAAGGAAAAGAATGTCATCGAAGCCGCCCCCGGCTCGGTGGCCGTCTCTCCGGATCTCTCCGAGCTCGAGGCGATCTACGCCGAGAGCTGGCTGAAGAACATCCTCACCGAGATGTCGACCTGATCGTCCGTTTCAAGCCCGACCACAAACCCCGCTCCGGCGGGGTTTGTCTTTTTGGGTCGCTATTTGTGCCCGGTGCTGCCGAAGCCGCCGGCACCGCGCTGCGATTCCTCGAAGCTGTCGACGATGTTGAAGGCCACCTGCAGCACCGGCACCACGATCAACTGCGCCAGGCGGTCGAGCGGGTTGAGGGTGAAGGTCTCGCGGCCGCGGTTCCAGGTGGAGACGAAGATCTCGCCCTGGTAGTCGGAGTCGATCAGTCCGGTGAGGTTGCCCAGCACGATGCCGTGCTTGTGGCCGAGGCCCGAGCGCGGCAGGATCAGCGCCGCCAGGCCGGGGTCGGCCAGGTGGATGGCGATGCCGGCGGGAATCAGCTGGGTGTCGCCCGGATGCAGCTTGACGGGCGCCTCGATGCAGGCGCGCAGGTCGAGGCCGGCCGAGCCGGCGGTGGCGTAGTGCGGCGGATTGTCCTTCAGGCGCGGATCGAGTATCCGCACGTCGATGCGATGCACCTAGTTTTCCTTCCCTTCGAGCATCCGCCCGATGTGGGCGACGATGGCGCGCGCAATGTCGATCTTCGGCGCCGGCCCGAGCTGATGCCGCCCCTGATCGTCGAGCAGCACCACTGCGTTGGTGTCGCCGCCGAGGCCGTCCTGCACCAGGTTGCCCACCACCAGCGCCAGCTTTTTCTTCTGCCGCTTGCCTTCGGCGTATTTCTCCAGGTCGCGGCTCTCCGCGGCGAAGCCGACGCAGAACGGCGGCTGCGGCCGCGCCGCCACCTCGGCCAGGATGTCGGGATTGGGCGCGAAAGTGACCTGCAGCGGCTTGTCGTCCTTCTTGATCTTGTCGCCCGCCGGCTCGGCCGGCCGGTAGTCGGCCACCGCCGCCACGCCGATGAAGATGTCGCACTGCGCGACGCGCTGCATCACCGCGGCGTGCATCTCGCGCGCGCTGGTGACGTCGACGCGCTCGACGCCCGGGGGCGTCGGCTGCGCCACCGGCCCGCTCACCAGCGTCACTTGCGCGCCGGCGTCGCGCGTCGCCCGCGCCAGCGCGAAGCCCATCTTGCCGGAGCTCAGATTGGTCAGGCCGCGCACCGCGTCTAGCGCCTCGAAGGTCGGCCCGGCGGTGAGCATCACCCGCCGCCCGGCCAGCACCTTGGGCTGGAAGAAGCCGGCCAGCGTCTCGAGGATCTCGGCCGCTTCCAGCATGCGGCCCAGGCCGCTCTCGCCGCAGGCCTGTTCGCCCGCGGCCGGACCGAGGAGGATCACGCCGTCCTGCGCAAGCCGACTTTTGTTGCGCTGGGTGGCGGGGTTCTCCCACATCTGGCGGTTCATGGCGGGTGCCACGATCAGGGGACAGTCGCGTGCCAGACACAGCGTCGACAGCAGGTCGTCGGCCAGTCCGTGCGCCAGCTTGGCGAGGAAGTCCGCCGAGGCCGGCGCGACGACGATGGCGTCGGCGCCGCGCGAGAGGTCGATGTGCGCCATGTTGTTGGGCATGCGCGCGTCCCACTGGTCGCTCCAGGCCGGATTGCCGGTGAGCGCCTGGAAGGTCACCGGCGTGACGAACTGCGCGCCGGAGGCGGTCAGCACCGCATGCACCTCGGCGCCGGCCTTGACCAGCAGGCGCGCCAGTTCGGCCGCCTTGTAGGCGGCGATGCCGCCGGTGACGCCCAGCACCAGCCGTTTTCCGCTCAGTTCCGCCATGACGATGCGCTAGAATCCGAAATCGACCGCACGATTGTACACGTTCATGGCGATCACCGACTGGCCCGAAAACGAGCGCCCGCGCGAGCGGCTGTTGAACCACGGCGCCGGCGCGCTCTCCGATGCCGAGCTGCTGGCCATCTTCCTGCGCGTCGGGGTAAAAGGCGCCAGCGCCGTCGACCTGGCGCGCACTCTGCTCAACCATTTCGGCGGCCTCAATCGTCTCTTTGCCGCCTCCGCCGCCGAGTTCTCCGCGATCCCCGGCATGGGCAGCGCCAAGTACGCCCAGCTGCAGGCGGTGCTGGAGCTGGCACGGCGCGCCCTGCGCGAGGACGTGGCGGCCGGCGATGCCCTCGCCTCCCCGCGCGCCGTGCGCGACTGGCTGCGCCTGACGCTCTCCGGCCTCCCGCACGAGGTGTTCATGGTGCTGCTGCTCGATGCGCAGAACCGCCTGATCGCCGCCGAGGAGCTGTTCCGCGGCACCCTCAGCCAGACCAGCGTGCACCCCAGGGAGGTGGTCAAGCTGGCGCTCGCCCACAACGCCGCCGGCGCCATCCTGGCCCACAACCACCCTTCCGGGGTGGCCGAGCCGAGCCGCGCCGACGAGGCCCTGACCCAGGCCCTGAAGCAGGCCCTGGCCTTGGTGGAGATCAAGCTGCTCGACCACTTCATCGTCGCCGGGTCGGCCGAGCCCCTGTCCTTCGCGGAAAAAGGCTTGATTTAGCTGTCGAAAGACCCGTATAATGCCCGGCTTTGCACAATCCTGAATTCTGGAGCACACCATGGCCCGCGTTTGCCAAGTGACCGGTAAGGCACCGATGGTGGGAAACCATGTTTCCCACGCCAACAACAAGACCAAGCGCCGCTTTCTGCCCAACCTGCAGAACCGCCGCTTCTGGGTCGAGTCCGAGAACCGCTGGGTGAGCCTGCGCGTGTCCAACGCCGGCCTGCGCACCATCGACAAGAAGGGCATCGACGTGGTCCTGGCCGAGCTGCGCGCCAGGGGTGAAATCTAAGGAGAGCCGACATGCCCCGCGAGAAGATCAAACTGGAATCCTCGGCCGGCACCGGCCACTTCTACACGACGACCAAGAACAAGCGCACCATGCCCGAGAAGCTGGAGATCATGAAGTTCGATCCCAAGGCGCGCAAGCACGTCAAGTACAAGGAAACCAAGCTGAAGTAAGCCCGGACCCGTCCAACAAAAAACCCGCCGTTCGGCGGGTTTTTTGTTGGGGCCGCGCGGCCTACACGGCATAGCGGCGCAGCCGCAGCGAGAACTCTTCGAGCTGGCGGATGCCGGAGGCCTCCGCCCGCCGGCACCAGTCCTGCAGCCGGGCGAGCAGTTCCTCGTGCGTCGCCGTCGACCGCTGCCACAGCGCCGCCAGTTCCCGCCGCATCTCCACCAATAGCGACAGGCGCTGGCTTTTCTCGAGCGCCGCGACGTAGCGCCGCCGCTCGGGCTCGGGCAGTTCCGCGGCGTCGCGCGCCAGCCAGCGCTTGAGCGCCTTGCGCGAACCGGCATCGAGCGATGCCTTCAGCCGTTCCGCCTCCTCGCGATGGATCTGCCGCAGCGACTGCAGGTACTTCGCCATCACGTCGTAGCGGTGGAGGATGACCGCCTGCAGGGTCTCGAGGTCAATGGTCGGGCGCGGCGCGGTCAGGCGCGGCCGCGGCGCCACCTTCTTCACCCGGGCCTGGCCGAGCAGCGCCAACAGGCGAATGTAGAGCCAGCCGATGTCGAACTCGTACCAGCGGCTGGAAAGCCGCGCCGAGGTCGGGTAGGCATGGTGGTTGTTGTGCAACTCCTCGCCGCCGATGAGGATGCCCCAGGGCAGGATGTTGGTGCTGGCGTCGGCGCAGGCGAAATGGCGGTAACCCCAGAAGTGGCCGACGCCGTTGATGACGCCTGCCGCCCAGAACGGGATCCACGCCATCTGCAGGCCCCAGATCAGCGCGCCGGGCACGAGGCCGAACAGGAACAGGTCCAACGCCAGCATCAACAGGATGCCGAGCTTCTGCCCCGGCGTGTAGAGCTGCCGCTCGAGCCAGTCGTCCGGCGTGCCGTGGCCGTAGCGGATCAGGGTCTGGGCATTGCGCGACTCCTTGACGTAAAGGAAGACGCCGCCCCACAGCACCCGGCCAAGGCCCAGGACTTGCGGGCTGTGCGGGTCGTCGGCCGTCTCGCAGCGGGCGTGGTGCTTGCGGTGGATGGCGGCCCATTCCCTGGTCACCATTCCGGTGGTCAGCCACAGCCAGAAGCGGAAGAAATGGCTCGGCAGGGGCCCGAGCTCGAGGGCGCGGTGAGCCTGGTGGCGGTGCAGGTAGATGGTGACGGCGGCGATGGTGACGTGGGTCAGGGCCAGGGCGACGAGCGCGTGGCCCCACCAGGGAAGATCGAATGTGCCCGAGAACAGCATGGCTTGGCCCGGAAATGAAGCTATCCGGGATTTTACTTCAATCCTGAAGCAAATCTAGTTCGGGTTGAGCAGCCGCACTTCGCGCTGCGGATAGGGGATCTCGATGCCCTCCTTGCGGAAGGCCTGCCAGATGGCGAGATTGATGTCGGACTTGATGTTGAGACTGCCTTCCTGCGGATCGGCGATCCAGAAGCCCAGCTCCAGGTCGATCCCCGAATCGCCGAAGCGCACCAGGAACGCCCTGGCCGGCGGATCGGCCAGCACCCGCGGATGGCTTTCGGCCGCCGCCACCAAGATGCGCATGGCCCGCTCCGGGTCGCAGGCGTAGGAGACCTGCACCGTCACCGCCAGGCGCATGCGCGGGTTGGTGTAGGTCTCGTTCTGCACCACCGAGCCGATCAGGGTCTCGTTGGGCACGATCGACTCGACGCCGTCGGCGCCGCGCAGCACGGTGTAGCGGGTGGTGATCTGGGTCACCTCGCCGCGGTACTTGTCGACCACGATCATGTTGCCGAGCCGGATCGAGCGGTCGAGCAGGATGATGAAGCCGGAGACGTAATTGGCGGCGATCTTCTGCAGGCCGAAGCCGATGCCGACGCCCAGCGCCCCGCCGAACACCGACAGCGCGGTGAGGTCGATGCCCACCAGCGGCAGGCTGATCAGCACCGCCAGCAGCACCAGCGCCGCGCGTGCCAGCCGGGCGAAGACCAGCTTCAGGTTGCCGTCCAGACCGGCGGCGGCCAGCAGGCGCTGCTCGGCCAGCCCGCCCAGCCACAGCGCCGCCAGCAGCATGGCCAGCACCGTCACCGAGCCCTGCAGGATCAGCCACAGCGACAGCCGCTGGCTGCCGACGTTGAAGTCGATGGCATCGAGCGACGAGACGATCTCCGGCAGCAGGCCGGTGATGTGCAGCGCCACGATGCTCCACACCGTCAGCGCCAGCAGGCGCTCGAAGGAAGCCAGCCAGGCGGCGCGCGGGAAGCCGTGGCGCAGCGCGAACACCATGGCGCGGATCACGGCGAAGGAGGCCAGCAGCGGCACCGCCAGGTCGAGCAGGCTCACCGAATGCCAGTTCTTCAAGAGCGGCCGCGCCACCAGCACGAAGGCCAGCGCCGCCAGCGGGAAGGCCAGCCGCTTCAGGCCGCGCCGGCCGAAGCGTTCGTCCGGGGCGGCCTCGGCGGGCCGGCGCAGCGCCCGCGCCGCCAGCCAGGCCAGGCCGAGGCAGAGCCCCAGCACCGCCGCCTGCCAGAGCACGGCCGGTTGTTGCAGATCGGCCCACAGGCCGGCGAGCAGGCTGCCGAATTCGGTATGTTGCATCTCAGTCTTTGAGCAAAGTGGCTTCGCCGTAGGGCTGCGCCTCGGCGCGGTGGCGCTGCCAGTTGTCGTAGTAGCGGCGCATCAGCGGGCGGTGGCCGCGCAGGAACAGCACGTTCTCGGCGTTTTTCGCCTGCGCCGACCAAGTGAAATTGTACGAGCCGGTGACCACCACCGGCGCGGCGCCCTCGGCGTCGATGAGCAGGATTTTATTATGGGCGGCGGCATAGCGCGTCTCCAGCGCCACGTCGACGCCGGCCGCGGCGAGCTGGGGGATCCGGCTGTTGTCCATGAACTGGGTCTGCTCGCGGTCGGCCAGCACCGCGACGCGCACGCCGCGGGCGCGGGCCTCGATCAGCGCCGCGGCCAGCGGCCGGCTGGTGAAGGAGAAGGCCTGCACGTGGATGCTCTCGCGCGCCGCGCGCAGCGCCCGCAGCAGCGCGCCCTCGACGTCGTCCCAGGGCGAGAACAGCGCCTCCACGGTGCCCTGCGCCGGCAGCGGACGGGACGACGACGCCTCGAAGGCCGCCGCCGGCGGCGCCAGGACGGCCAGCAGCACGGCCAGCAGCCGGCCGGCGCGCCAGGGCAAAAAGTCGGTCTGCGTCATACGGCGCGCACGGCGATCACCGCCGGATCGGCGGCATGATCGACCAGGATGGCGCGCACCCGCGCCTGCCACAGGCGGCCGAACTCGCGCTGCACCTCGTCGGTGGCGCGACCGGTGATGCAGGCCGCCATCAGCTCGCCCATGCGCGGGTCGCCCGGCACCCGCTCCAGGTGCGCCGTGAC
>JAEUNH010000087.1 GCA_016791205.1 Rhodocyclaceae bacterium
GATTGACCATGTGCAGGTGTCGCGGACTGGAACGGTAGTGGGGGTGATAAGCCTCGCGCGGTGCCAGCGGGTACCATCCTGCCGCCGGCGCGGCGCCGAAGGCCATGCCGACTTGCCAACCCGGCTGGCCAACCCAGGCGACGAGGGCCGGGGCATAGACGGGACGCGGCACATAGGTGCCCGGGATCCAGGCCCAGCGGCCGCCGACCAAGGCCCAGCGGCCATAGTGGAACGGGGCGAAGCCCCATGGCGCGGAGTCGATCCAGGTCCACCCCCAGGGCGGCAGCCAGGCCCAGCGCCCGCTGCGATAGGGCGCCCAGCCTGCCGCCACGCTGGCCGGAAACCAGGCCGGGCCGTATTCCGCCGTCTCCTGCCATTGGCCATGGCGGTCGAGCGTTTCCTGGCCGGTCATTTCCGGAGAGACATGGCGGCTGGGCGCATGGGCCTCCTCGCGGGCCGTGTCCCAACTGGCGAATTCGTCGGTCAGGGCCCGGCCCAGCACATAGCGCCGCTCGGCCCCGCCCAGCAGCAGGACCCGTTCTCCGCCGCGCACGCTCAGTTCGTAAGCCTCGATGCGGGCCAGCCCTCGGTAGGCCGTAAATGCGGTGGTGCCGCCGATCGCATCGGCCCGGTAGCGGCCGCTTTGACCGAGGCGCAGCCGTCCCTCGGGCGTGTCGAGCGTCAGTTCCGCGGCATGCTCGGGATTGCTCACGGTCAGCAGCAGGCTGCCGCGCTGCAGCCGCAGCCAGATGCGCTCATCGCTGAGCTCGACCAGCTCCAGCACCGTGCCGGCGTCCAGGCGCAGGGCCGTCGAGCCGATGCGGGCCTCGCTGCGCGATCGGCCCGAGGTTTCGATCCAGGCACCGTCCGTCAGCGGCCAGTTCAGGGCCGCAACGCCGCCGACCAGGCCGTCGCCGTGGCGCAGCAGCGTGCCTTCCTCGGCCAGGCTGATGCGGCCGACCCGTCCCGGAGGGTCGGTCTCGGCAGCCGGGGCCGCCAGGGCGGCGGACAGCAGCAGCCAGGCCAGAACATGTTGCAGAAGGGCGCTCATGCGGGGGGGGGAAGGTGGTGGCGGATGCCTGTCAAACGTCCGAGGCGCGCCGCCGGATGACGCCGGAAACCGATTGCGGCAACAGCGGCCGGGCCGCATCACTGCCCCGGGACAGTCCGGTTTTTTGCTGATAAAATAATGCGTTAAACGAAATTTCCGAAGCATTTTTCAACCCCTTGATTGTGGAGCATTAAATGGCTGTTGAACGTACCCTGTCGATCGTCAAACCGGATGCCGTGGCGAAGAACGTGATCGGCAAGATCTATTCGCGCTTCGAGACCAACGGCCTGAAGATCGTGGCGGCGAAAATGAAGCACCTGTCACGCAAGGAAGCCGAGGGTTTCTATGCCGTGCATCGCGAGCGCCCCTTCTTCAAGGACCTGGTCGAGTTCATGACTTCCGGCCCGGTGATGATCCAGGTGCTGGAGGGCGAAGGCGCCATCGCCAAGAATCGCGACCTGATGGGCGCGACCGATCCGAAGAAGGCTGCCGCCGGCACCATTCGCGCCGACTTCGCTGCGAGCATCGACGCCAATGCCGTGCATGGCTCCGACGCGCCGGAGACCGCCGCCGTCGAGATCGCCTACTTCTTCGCCGCCTCGGAGCTCTGCCCGCGCTGATGAAGGTCAACCTCCTCGACCTGGATGCCGACGGCCTCGCCGCCTGGCTCGCCGAGCTGGGCGAGAAGCCCTTTCGCGCCCGCCAGCTGCTGCACTGGGTGCATCAGTTCGGGGAGGACGATTTCGAGCGCATGACGGACGTGGCGAAGGGCCTGCGCGCCAAGCTGGCGGAGCGGGCCGAGGTGCGCCTGCCGCAGCTGCTGGGCGACGCCACCGCCGCCGACGGCACCCGCAAGTGGCTGCTCGATGTCGGCAACGGCAATGCCGTCGAATGCGTCTTCATCCCCGAGGAGAACCGGGGCACGCTGTGCATTTCCACCCAGGCCGGCTGCGCCCTCGACTGCGCCTTCTGCTCGACCGGCAAGCAGGGCTTCAACCGCAATCTGTCCACCGGCGAGATCGTCGGCCAGTTGTGGTGGGCCAAGCGCGCCCTGGGGGATTTCCGCGCCCCTGGCAGCGCAGGGGATCGCCGTGCCGCGGAGACCGACTTTTGCCGCGAGCGCGTCATCAGCAACGTGGTGCTGATGGGCATGGGCGAGCCGCTGGCCAACTACGAGAACGTGCTCGCGGCCCTGCGCCTGATGCTCGACGACAACGCCTACGGCCTGTCGCGCCGGCGGGTCACGGTGTCGACCTCCGGCATCGTGCCGGCCATCGACCGGCTGCGCGACGAATGCCCGGTGGCGCTGGCGGTGTCGCTGCATGCGCCCGAGGACGCCCTGCGCGACCGTCTGGTGCCGATCAACCGAAAATATCCGCTCACCGAATTGATGGCCGCCTGCCGCCGCTACCTGGAGAAGTCGCCGCGCGATTTCATCACCTTCGAGTACGTCATGCTGGATGGCGTCAACGATAGCGACGCCCATGCCAGCGAATTGATCCGCCTGGTGCATGAGGTGCCGTGCAAGTTCAACCTGATTCCCTTCAACCCCTTTCCGGCTTCCGGGTTCAAGCGCTCGCCCGCCTTGCGGGTGCGCCGCTTCGCCGAGATCCTGATGCAGGCTCACATCGTCACGACGACGCGCAAGACCCGGGGAGAAGACATCGACGCCGCCTGCGGCCAGCTGGCCGGGCAGGTGCGCGATCGAACCCGGCGCCGGACCAAACGCACCATCACTCTAGCGGAGGCAGCATCGTGATTAGAGCCATCCTGATCGTCTGCGCAATCCTGGTGGCCGGCTGCGCCGGCGGCGGCGGCGGAACCAGCGGGCCGGGACCGGCCAGCGTCCCGGTTTCGGAACAAGCCCCGGCCGGCTTCGCCGAGAAGAGCGCCAAGACGCATACCGAACTGGGCACCCTCTACCTGCAGTCCGGCAACCTGGCCGTGGCGCTCGAAGAGGCGCGCATCGCCGCGGCGGTCGATCCCAACTATGCGCCGGCCTACAACCTGATGGGGCTGGTGCATGTCCTGCTCAACCAGAGCGCCCAGGCCCAGGCTGCCCTCGAACGCGCCATCCAGCTGGCGCCGGGCGACCCGCAAATCGCCAACGACTACGGCTGGTTCCTCTGCCAGAACGGGCGCGAGCAGGAAGCCTTCAAGTATTTCTTTGCGGCCGCCGGCAATCCGCTCTACAGGACGCCGACCAAGCCCTATACCAATGCCGGCCTGTGCTACCTGCGTATCAAGGACGACAAGTTGGCCGAGGAGAATTTCCAGCGCGCCCTGGTCATGGACGGCGGCAACGGCCAGGCGATCTATCATCTGTCCCAGCTGGCCTTCCGGCGCGGCGACTTCTTCAGCGCCAGGAAATATCTGGCCGAACTGCATCGGCAGATTGAGCCGAACGCCGAGTCGCTGTGGCTGGGTGTGCGCATCGAGCGCAAGATCGGCGACCGCCAGGCCGAAAACGGCCATGCCTCCCAGCTGCGCCGGAAATTCGCTGGCACCCCGGAGCACCAGGCCCTCTTGCAGGGGAAGTACGAGTGACGGAGTCCGCCGCCGACCTGGAGACGCAGGCTTCGCCCGGTCCAGGCGCCCAGCTGCGCATGGCGCGCGAGGCGCGCGGCATCGCCGTCGCCGAGGTGGCCGCCACGCTCAAGATGAGTCCGCGGCAGATCGAGGCCATCGAGAACGAGGATTTTTCGCGCCTGACCGGCGCCACCTTCGTTCGCGGCTTCGTGCGCAACTATGCCAAGCTGCTGAAAATCGACGCGGCCCCGGTGCTGGCTTCGCTCGAGGACCGGGCGGTGCTGCCCCAGGTCGAACTGATTGCGCCGGTCAATGCCGGGGTGAAAATGCCCAGCAGCCCCGGCCGCGCCGGCCGCGGCCAGCTTGCCGCCACGCTGATCGCCCTGGTTGCGCTGGGCATTGCACTGGCGGCGTACTTCGACTTGTTCGACATCGGCTTTCCTTCGGCCACTCGCGGCACTGCCGCGGTCCCCGCGACGCAAAGCGATGCGCGGCCGCAAACCGTGCTGGCGCTGCCGCAGCCGGCGGTCGCGCCGGCGGCACCGGCCGAGGCGTCCCCCGCACCGGAAGCGGCACAAGCCGCGACGGGAAAGACGGGCCAGCCGCAGCTGGTATTCAGTTTCGAGGGCAACTCCTGGGTCGAGGTCCGCGATGCCGGCGGCCGCATCCTGTTTTCGCAAATGAATCCCAAGGGCAGCACCCAGGTGGTGGAGGGGCGCCCACCCTTCCAGCTGGTGGTCGGCAATGCTTCCCACGTGCGCCTGCACTACAACGAACAGCCGGTCGACCTGAGGCCGCATACGCGCGTCGAAGTGGCGCGGCTGACCCTCGACTAGACCGATGGACATGGCTGCCGATCTTCCTGACGGGCTGCCGGCTCGCCGCAAGACGCGTCTGGTGCGCGTGGGCGGCGTGCCGGTCGGCGGCGGCCATCCGGTGGCCGTGCAGTCGATGACCAACACCGACACCGCGGACGAGGTGGCCACTGCCGTGCAGGTGGCGCAACTGGCCCGCGCCGGCTCCGAGATCGTGCGCCTCACGGTGAATACCCAGGAAGCGGCGCGCGCCGTGCCGCGGATCCGCGAGCGCCTGCTGGCGATGAACCTCGAGGTGCCGCTGGTCGGCGACTTCCACTTCAATGGCCACAAGCTGTTGTCTGACAACCCGGCATGTCTCGAAGCGCTCGCCAAGCTGCGCATCAACCCGGGCAACGTCGGTCGCGGCGCCAGGCGCGACGACCAGTTTGCGCAACTGATCGAACTGGCCTGTCGATTCGGCAAGCCGCTGCGCATCGGCGTGAACTGGGGCAGCCTGGACCCGGCGCTGCTGGCGCGCCTCATGGACGAGAACGCGCGGCGGCCGCAGCCCGGCGATGCGACGCAGATCATGCGCGAGGCGATGGTCGCTTCCGCTCTGGAGAGCGCCGCCAAGGCCGAGGAACTCGGCCTGCCCGGCGATGCCATCGTGCTCTCCTGCAAGGTGAGCGGGGTGCAGGACCTGATCGCCATCTATCGCGAGCTGGCGGCTCGCTGCGACTACCCGCTGCACCTGGGCCTGACCGAGGCCGGCATGGGCTCGAAGGGCATCGTCGCTTCGACGGCCGCGCTGTCGGTGCTGCTGCAGGAAGGCATTGGCGACACCATCCGCGTGTCGCTGACGCCGGAGCCGGGCGGCGACCGCACCCAGGAAGTGGTGGTGGCGCAGGAGATCCTGCAGACCATGGGGTTGCGCGCCTTCACGCCGCTGGTGGCGGCCTGCCCCGGCTGCGGCCGCACTTCCAGCACGGTATTCCAGGAACTGGCGCAGGAAATCCAGTCCCATGTGCGGGCGCGGATGCCGGAATGGCGGCTGCAGCACGAGGGCGTGGAGAACATGACGCTGGCGGTGATGGGCTGCGTGGTGAACGGCCCGGGCGAGAGCAAGCACGCGAACATCGGCATCAGCCTGCCCGGCACCGGCGAGACGCCGGTGGCGCCGGTCTATGTCGACGGCGAGAAGACCATCACGCTGAAAGGGGACGACATCGCCCGGGAGTTCAAGGCGATCGTCGACGATTACGTGGCGCGCAAGTACCCGCGCCGGGAAACACGCTGATTTCTGCAATGAGCCAGACGATTCAAGCGATTCGCGGGATGAATGACATCCTGCCCGACGAAGCCGAGCTGTGGGAGCGTTTCGACGATGCCGTGCGCGGTTGGCTGCGCGCCTACGGTTATCGGCCGATCCGCATGCCGGTTGTCGAACCGACGCCGCTGTTTTCGCGGGCCATCGGCGAGGTGACCGACATCGTCGAGAAGGAGATGTATTCCTTCGTCGACGCCCTCAACGGCGAGGCCCTGACCCTGCGCCCGGAAGGCACCGCCTCCTGCGTGCGTGCCGTGCTCCAGCACAGCCTGCTGCATGGCGGCCCGCAACGCCTCTGGTACGCCGGCCCGATGTTCCGCCACGAGCGGCCGCAGAAGGGGCGCTATCGCCAGTTCCATCAGTTCGGCGTGGAGGCCTTCGGCTACCCCGGCCCGGACGTCGATGCCGAGCAGATCGTGATGTGCGCCCGGCTGTGGGACGAGCTGGCGCTGACCGGCATCCGACTCGAGGTCAATTCCCTTGGCAATGCCGAGGAGCGCGGTCGCCACCGCGCCGAGCTGATCGCCTATTTCGAGCGGCATCGCGAGTCGCTGGATGCCGACGCCCAGCGCCGCCTGCATGCCAATCCGCTGCGCATCCTCGACAGCAAGAACCCGCACATGCAGGCGCTCGTCGAGGGGGCGCCGCGGCTGATGGATTTCCTCGGCGAGGCCTCGCTGGAGCATTTTGCCGGGGTGCAGGCCCTGCTCAAGGAAGCCGGCCTGCCGTATCGCATCAACCCGCGCCTGGTGCGCGGCCTCGACTACTACAACCTGACGGTGTTCGAGTGGGTGACCGACAAGCTGGGCGCCCAGGGCACGGTCTGCGCCGGCGGCCGCTACGACGGCCTGATCGAGCAGCTCGGCGGCAAGCCGGCGCCGGCCTGCGGTTTCGCCATGGGCGTCGAGCGCCTGGTCGCGCTGCTGAAGGAAGAGCACGGCGACGAGGCCGGGCAGGCGGCGCGTGCCGAGCCAGACGTGTATGTGGTGCACCAAGGCGCGGGAACGCAGGCGCCGGCCTTCCGCGCCGCGGAAAGCCTGCGCGGCGCCGGCCTCGACGTGGTCTTCCACTGCGGCGGCGGCAGCTTCAAGTCGCAGATGAAGCGTGCCGATGCCTGCGGCGCCCGGCTCGCCGTGATTATCGGCGAGGACGAGGCGCGCAGCGAAAGCGCCAGCCTCAAGCCCTTGCGCGAGGAACAGCCGCAGCGGCGCGTGCCGCTGGCACAGCTGGCCGAGGAAATCGGCAATTATCTTTTTGGGGATGGAGAAGATGGCAACGTTTGACCTTGAAGAGCAGGAACAGATCTCGGAGCTGAAGACCTGGTGGAGGATGCACGGCAACCTGGTGACCGGCGTCCTGCTGGCCGTCGCCATCGGGGTGGCCGGCTGGCAGGGCTGGAATTACTATCAGCGCAAGCAGGCCGCCGAAGCCTCCGCCGTCTATGCCGCCGTGCAGAAGGCGGCCGCCGAGCGGGATCCCAAGCGCGCGCGCGAGGCCGCCGGCGAACTCATCGACAAGTATCCCGGTACCGCCTATGCCGCCATGGCCGCTCTGACTTCGGCCCGCCTGCAGTTCGACGCGGGCGACCTGAAGACCGCCAAGGCGCAACTGCAATGGGTGGTCGACAAGGCCCGCGACAAGGACTTGCGCGATCTGGGCCGCCTGCGTCTGGCCCACGTTCTGTTCGACGAGAAGGCGCTCGACGAAGCGCTCAAGCTGCTGTCCGAAGAGCCGGCGCAGGCGTTTGCCACGCGCTTCAACGAACTCAGGGGCGACCTGCTTGCCGCACAGGGCAAGAAGGCGGAGGCCCGCGCCGCCTACCAGGCGGCCTTGGCCAGGCAGGCGGCAGACCAGTCCGCCGCCATCCCGGCGGGACGGGACACCCAGTACCGCGACCTGCTGCAGATGAAAGCCGACTCCCTCGGAGACAAATGATGCGCACTCTGCTCGCCCTCAGCGCCGCCGCCCTGCTGGCCGGCTGTTCGACGATGGAGAAGATCAATCCGGTGAATTGGTTCTCCAGCGCGCCGAAGGTGAAGCCGGCCGAACTGCAGCCGATCAGCCCGAGCGCGACCCTGGCGCCCCTCTGGCAGTCCAGCGTCGGCAGCGCCGGCGGCTATGTCTTCACCCCGGCGGTGGTCGGCGCCAGCGTCTATGCCGCCGCCCAGGACGGCACCATCGCCCGTTACGACGGCGGCGGCCAGGTCTGGCGCATCAATGCCGGGCAGCCGATTTCCGGCGGCGTCGGTTCGGACGGGCGCCTGGTGGCGGTGGCCACCGCCAAAGGCGAGGTGCTGGCCTTCGACAGCGCGGGCAAGCCGAAGTGGACCGCGCGCGTCACCTCGGAAGTGCTGGCCGCCCCGCAATTCGCCGAAGACCTGGTGCTGGTGCGCAGCGGCGACAACCGCATCTTCGGTCTCGATGCCGCCGACGGCAAGCGCAAGTGGGTGTACCAGCGCAGCACGCCCTCCCTCTCGCTGCGCAGCAACGTTGGGGTAACCGTGGCCGGCAAGGCCGCCCTGGCCGGTTTCCCGGGCGGCAAGCTGGTGGCCATCGCCCTCAACAACGGCGCGGCGATCTGGGAGGCCACCGTGGCCCTGCCCAAGGGCGCCACCGAACTCGAGCGCGTCTCGGATGTGACCAGCGCGCCGGTCGTCGCTGGCCGCGAGGTCTGCGCCGCGGCCTATCAGGGGCGGGTGTCCTGTTTCGACCTGGCTTCGGGCAACCATCTCTGGTCGCGCGACGTCTCCTCAGCCGCCGGCATCGACATCGATGAACGCAATGTCTATGTCAGCGACGAGAAGGGCGCCGTGCATGCGCTGGACCGCGCCAACGGCGCCACGCTGTGGAAGCAGGACAAGCTCTTCATGCGCCAGTTGAGTCGGCCGATCGCCATGGCCAACCATGTCGCCGTGGGCGACTACCAGGGCGTGGTGCATCTGCTGCGTCGCGACACCGGCGCCTTCGCCGCCCGCAGCAGCACCGACAGCAGCGGGATCGCCGCCGAGCCGGTGCGAGTCGAGCGCGGCTTCCTGATGCAGACCCGCAATGGCGGCCTCTACGCGCTGACGGTCAACTAGCATGACGCCCACGCTGGTCATCGTCGGCCGGCCCAACGTCGGCAAGTCCACCCTGTTCAATCGCCTGACGCGCTCGCGCGACGCGCTGGTGGCGGATTTTCCCGGGCTGACGCGCGACCGCCACTACGGCCACGGCCGGCTCGGCGAGCGCCCCTACCTGGTGGTGGACACCGGCGGATTCGAGCCGAGCGCGAAGGAGGGCATTCTGGCCGAGATGGCCCAGCAGGCGGAACTGGCCATCGCCGAGGCCGACATGCTGTTGTTCATCGTGGATGGGCGCTCCGGCCTGACGGCCCAGGACCAGGCCATTGCGACGCGCCTGCGCCGCAGCGGCCGGCCGCTGCTGCTGGTGGTGAACAAGGCCGAGGGGATGGAGCGGGCGATTGTCGGAGCCGAGTTCCACGAACTGGCCTGCGGCGAGCCGCTGGTGATTTCCGCGGCCCACGGCGATGGCGTGAGGGAACTGGTCGAGGAGGCGCTGGCCCCGTTTCCGGAGGCCGAGGAGGCGGTCGAGAAAAGTCGGTCTCCGCGCATCGCCGTCGTCGGGCGGCCCAACGTCGGCAAGTCCACGCTGATCAATGCGCTGCTCGGCGAGGAGCGGGTGATCGCCTTCGACCAGCCCGGCACCACGCGCGATGCGATCGCCATCCCATTCCAGCGCAAGGGCAAGGACTACACCCTGATCGACACCGCCGGCCTGCGCCGCAAGGGCAAGGTCTTCGAGGCCATCGAGAAGTTCTCGGTCATCAAGACGCTGCAGTCGATCGAGGAGGCCAACGTGGTGGTGCTGGTGCTCGATGCCAGCCAGGACATCTCCGAGCAGGACGCCCACATCGCCGGCTTCTGCGTCGAGGCCGGCCGGGCCATGGTGGTCGCGGTGAACAAATGGGACAGTGCCGACGATTACCGGCGCGAGCGGATCAAGTCGGACATGACCCGCAAGCTCAATTTCCTCGGCTTCGCCAAGGCGCATTTCATCTGCGCGCTGAAAGGGGAGGGCATCAATCCCCTGATGGCTTCGGTGGATGACGCCTATGCCGCCTCGATGGTGAAGATGCCCACCCCCAAGCTGACCCGGCTGCTGCAGGCCGCGGTCGAGAAGCAGGCGCCGCCGCGCCACGGCATTTTCCGCCCCAAGCTGCGCTACGCCCATCAGGGCGGCAGCAATCCGCCGATCATCGTCATCCACGGCAACGCCCTGGACCATGTCGCGGATTCCTACCGCCGCTACCTGGAGCGGACCTACATGGAAGCCTTCAAGCTCAAGGGCACGCCCCTGCGGGTCGAGTTCCGCACCACGCGCAATCCCTATGCGAATAAGGAACGCTGATACCGGGTTTCTCCGGAGCCTGTAGCGGATGCTTGAAAAATCCGGTAAAGTGCCGTTTCAAAAAACAATTTTTACGTGGGGCACACCATGAGCAATAAAGGGCAACTGTTACAAGACCCGTTCCTCAACACGCTGCGCCGGGAGCACATCCCGGTGTCCATCTACCTGGTGAACGGCATCAAACTGCAGGGTCAGGTCGAGTCCTTCGACCAATATGTCGTCCTGCTCAAGAACACCGTGACGCAGATGGTGTACAAGCACGCCATTTCCACGGTCGTCCCGGCGCGTCCGGTCAGCATCCCGCACGAGCACAGCGAGGGTTGATGACAGGCTGTCCCGGCAGGGCCCTGGCCCGCCGTTCGCAGTAATCGCATGTTCGAACGCCCCGGCGGCGGCGAGAAGGCCGTGCTCGTCCAGCTCGATTTCGGGCAGGGCGATGTGCCCGAGCGCCTCGACGAACTCAAGCTTCTGGCCGCTTCTGCCGGCGCTGCCGCGGTGGCTGTGGTGCAGGGGCGACGCGAGCGTCCCGACCCGGCGCTCTACGCCGGCAAGGGCAAGGTGGCCGAGGTCGCCGAGGCCATCCGCGCCGCCGCTGCCGACCTCGCCATCTTCAACCACGAACTATCCGCCGCGCAGCAGCGCAACCTGGAAAAGGAGCTGGGTTGCCGGGTCGTCGACCGCGCCAGCCTGATCCTCGACATCTTTGCCCAGCGCGCCCGCAGCCACGAGGGCAAGCTGCAGGTCGAACTGGCGCAGTTGCAGCACCTGGCCACCCGGCTGGTGCGAGGCTGGACCCACCTCGAGCGGCAAAAGGGCGGCATCGGCCTGCGCGGCCCCGGCGAGACCCAGCTGGAGACCGACCGGCGCCTGCTCGGCAAGCGGGTCAAGGTGCTGAAGGATCGCCTCAAGCTGCTCGAGCGCCAGCGCGCCGTGCGGCGCCGCGCCCGGACCCGGCGCGACATGCTCTCGGTGTCATTGGTCGGCTATACCAACGCCGGCAAGTCGACCCTGTTCAACGCCCTGACCAAGGCCGGGGCCTATGCCGCCGACCAGCTGTTCGCCACCCTCGACACGACGTCGCGGCGGCTCTATCTGGAAGGCTGCGGCCCGATCATCCTTTCCGACACCGTGGGTTTCATCCGCGATCTGCCGCACTCCCTGGTGGCGGCCTTCCACGCCACCCTGGAGGAAACGGCTGCAGCCGATCTGCTGCTGCATGTGGTGGATTCCGCCAGTGCCGATCGTGATGCGCAGATAGAGGCCGTCGATGGCGTCCTGGAGGAGATCGGCGCCGCGCAGGTGCCGCAGATCCTGGTATGGAACAAGATCGACGCCACCGCGGTCGAAGCCGGAGTCGAGCGGGATGCCTATGGTAGAATCCCGCGCGTCCGTGTCAGTGCCAGAACCGGCGCCGGGCTGGACCTGCTGAGGCAGGCCCTGATCGAAACGGCCCGGGACCATGCCGACGCCACTTCACCTGCCATCGATTTAGCCTAAGCCGCAAGACCAGATGATTACAGGCATTCTGATGTCGCTCAACGATCCCCAGTGGGGAAACCGCCCGAACCAGGGTCCGCCCGATCTCGAGGATCTGTGGCGCGACTTCAATCGTCGCCTCTCCGGCCTCTTCGGCAAGAAGGGGGGCGGCGGCAATGGCGGCGACGGCCCGCCGCGACCGCCGATGAACGCCAAGCTCTTCGGCGGCGGCATCGGCGCCCTGGTGGTGCTGGTGCTGATCGTCTGGCTGGCCAGCGGCTTCTATATCGTCGACGCCAGCCAGCGCGGGGTGGTGCTGACCTTCGGCAAGTTTTCCCAGACCACCGAGCCGGGCTTGCGCTGGCGGTTGCCGTATCCCATCCAGGCCAATGAAATCGTCAAGCTGACCGATGTCCGCGTCGTCGAGGTCGGCTACCGCGGTTCGGACAAGAACAAGGTGCTGAAAGAAGCCCTGATGCTGACCGACGACGAGAACATCATCAACATCCAGTTCGCCGTGCAGTGGTTCCTCAAGGATCCGCAGGAATACCTCTTCAACAACCGCAGCCCGGAAGACACCGTTCTGCACGCCGCGGAAACCGCCATGCGCGAGGTGGTCGGCAAGAGCAAGATGGACTTCGCCCTGTATGAAGGGCGCGAGCAGGTCGCTGCCCAGGCCGCGAAGATCATGCAGGACATCCTCGACCGCTACCAGACGGGCATTGTCGTCTCCAAGCTGTCGCTGCAGAACGTCCAGCCGCCGGAACAGGTGCAGGCCGCCTTCGACGACGCCGTGAAAGCCGGCCAGGATCGCGACCGCCAGGTGAACGAGGGCCAGGCCTACGCCAACGATGTGATTCCGAGGGCGCGCGGCGCGGCCTCCCGCCTGATGGAGGAGGCCAACGGCTACAAGGGCCGGGTGGTGGCCAACGCCGAAGGCGAGGCCAGCCGCTTCAGGCAGGTGCTGGTCGAGTACAACAAGGCGCCGGAGGTCACTCGCCAGCGCCTCTATCTCGACACCGTCCAGCAGGTGCTCTCCAGCACCAGCAAGATCCTGGTCGACACCAAGGGAGCGGGCAACCTGCTCTACCTGCCGCTCGACAAGCTGATGCAGGCGGCCGGCGCGCCGGCGGCGGCCGCCGCGTCGTCCGACACGGCCATGCCCCTGTCCAGGCCGTTGCCGAACCTGGGGGCCGATGTTCCGCCGCAGATCGAAGGCTCCGGGACGCGCTCGCGCGAATCGCTGCGCTCGCGCGAGAGGGGGGATCGCTGATGCGCCGCAACCTGCCGTTTGTCGCCGCTTTCCTGCTCGCCGTTCTGGTGGCGCTGGCCATGTCGATGTTCACGGTCGACCAGCGCCGCTTCGCCATCGTCTTCCAGCTTGGCGAGATCAAGGACGTCATCACCGAGCCCGGCCTCAATTTCAAATGGCCGCTGATCCAGAACGTGCGCACCTTCGACAAGCGCATCCTCACCTACGATGCGCCCGAGCCCGAGCGCTTCATCACCTCCGAGAAGAAGCCGGTGCTGGTCGACGCCTTCGTCAAGTGGCGGATCATCGATGTCAGGCAATACTACATCTCGGTGCAGGGAGACGAGGCGCGCGCCTCGACCCGCCTGGCGCAGACGGTGAACGGCGGGTTGCGCGACGAGTTTTCCAAGCGCAGCGTGCACGATGTCGTTTCCGGCGAGCGCGAAAAGATCATGGAGGCGGTGCGCACCAAGGCCGATGCCGACGCGCGCGCCATCGGCGTGCAGATCGTCGATGTGCGCCTGAAGCGCGTCGACCTGGTGCAGGAAGTCTCCGAGTCGGTCTACCGACGCATGGAGACGGAGCGCAAGCGGGTCGCCAACGAGCTGCGCTCGAAGGGCGCCGCCGAGGCCGAGAAGATCAAGGCCGACGCCGACCGCCAGCGCGAGATCATCATCGCCGAGGCCTACCGCGACGCCCAGCGCCTGAAGGGCGAGGGCGATGCCAGGGCGGCCGCCATCTATGCCGCCGCCTTCGGCCAGAACCCGGAGTTCTACGCCTTCTACCGCAGCCTCGAGGCCTACCGCGCCAGCTTCCGCAGCAAGGGCGACGTGATGGTGATCGAGCCCAGCTCGGAGTTCTTCAAGTACCTGAAGAGCACCGGCAAAGGGAAGTGATGTGGGTTACCCTGCTGACGGCGTTTGGGCTCATGCTGATCCTCGAGGGCCTGCTGCCTTTTCTTGCGCCGAAGGCCTGGAAGGACACCTTCCGGCGCATCACTGAACTCGCCGACGGTCAGATCCGCTTTCTCGGCTTGTCCTCGATCGTCGCCGGCATCGTTCTCCTGTTCATCCTGAAGTGATTGGATAGTTTCTATGCGCCGCTGGATCCTGCCCGAATCCATCGAGGATGTCCTGCCCTTCGAGGCGCGCCGGCTGGAGCGCCTGCGCCGGGCGCTGCTCGACGAGTTCTCGCTGCATGGCTACGAGCTGGTGATGCCGCCTCTCCTCGAGTACCTCGAGTCGCTGCTCACCGGCAGCGGGCGGGACATGGATTTGCGCACCTTCAAGCTGGTCGATCAGCTCTCCGGCCGCACCATGGGCCTGCGCGCCGATATCACGCCGCAGGTGGCCCGCATCGACGCCCATCTGCTCAACCGCCGGGGGGTGGCCCGTCTGTGCTATTGCGGCAGCGTCCTGCATACGCTGCCTTCCGGGCTGACCGCCACCCGCGAGCCGCTTCAGATCGGCGCCGAGCTCTATGGCCATGCCGGCATCGAGGCCGACGCCGAGGTGATTCGGCTGCTGGCGCAGGCGCTGGAGATCGCCGGGGTACGGGCCACGCGCATCGATCTTGGGCATGTCGGCGTGTTCCGCGCACTCTCGGCGCGCGGCGGCCTGGAGGCCGAACTCGAGCAGGAGCTGTTCGCGGTCCTCCAAGCCAAGGACATCCCCAACCTGCGCGAACTGGTGGGCGAGGTCCCCGAGCCGGTGCGCTCGGCCCTGCTGGCGCTGCCGGAGTGCTATGGCGGGGCGGAGGTGCTGGAGCGCGTTCTGGCGCTGTTGCCGGGCGACACCGACATCGAACAGGCCGTCGGCGGCCTGAGGAAACTGGCCTCGACGCTGCCCGACCTACCGGTGAGCTTCGATCTGGCCGACCTGCGCGGCTACCACTACCACAGCGGGGTGGTGTTCGCCGCCTATTGCACCGGGCACCCCGGCGCGATCGCCTTGGGCGGCCGCTACGACAAGGTCGGCAAATCCTTTGGCCGCGGTCGTCCGGCCACCGGTTTCAGCCTCGACCTGCGCGAACTGTGCCAGCTTGCGCCGGCAGCCGAGGCCGGGCGGGCGATCCTGGCGCCGGCGGCCGGGGACCAGGCGCTGCACGAAGCCGTCGCGGCGCTGCGCGCGGGGGGAGAGATCGTCATCGAGGCGCTGCCCGGCCATGACGGCACCTGGGGCGAGACCGGCTGCGACCGGCAGCTGGTGCGGCGCGCCGGAAAATGGGCGGTTGAAAACATTCAGGGAGAAGCATAGCAATGGCAAAGAACGTCGTGGTCATCGGCACCCAGTGGGGCGACGAGGGCAAAGGCAAGATCGTCGACTGGCTGACCGACCATGCCCAGGGCGTGGTGCGCTTCCAGGGCGGCCACAATGCCGGCCACACGCTGGTCATCGGCGGCAAGAAGACCGTGCTGCACCTGGTGCCCTCCGGCATCCTGCGCGAGGGCGTGACCTGCTACATCGGCAACGGCGTGGTGCTGTCACCGGACGCCCTGATGCACGAACTGGATGAACTCCAGTCGGCCGGCATCGATGCCGAGTCGCGGCTGAAGATCTCCGAGGCCTGCCCGCTGATCCTGCCCTACCACCAGGCGCTCGACATGGCACGCGAGGCGGCCAAGGGCGCCAAGAAGATCGGCACCACCGGCCGCGGCATCGGTCCGGCCTACGAAGACAAGGTGGCGCGGCGCGGCCTGCGCCTGCAGGACCTGCTGCGGCCGAAGCGCTTCGCCGAGAAGCTGGCCGAGATCCTCGACTACCACAACTACGTGCTGAAGAACTACCTCGGCGCCGAGGCGGTCGACTTCCAGCGCGTGCTCGAGGGGGCGATGGCCATTGCGCCGCGTCTGACACGGATGATCGCCGACGTGCCGCGCGCGCTCTACGATGCCCACAAGGGCGGCGCCAACCTCCTGTTCGAAGGCGCGCAGGGCACTCTGCTCGACATCGACCACGGCACCTTTCCCTATGTCACCTCGTCGAACTGCGTGGCCGGCGCGGCGGCGGCCGGCGCCGGGGTCGGCCCGGGCATGCTGCACTACGTGCTGGGCATTACCAAGGCCTACACCACGCGCGTCGGCGGCGGGCCGTTCCCGACCGAGCTCTACGATGCGGTCGACAAGCTCGACCCGGTCGGCAAGCACATGGCCACCCGCGGCCACGAGTTCGGCGCCACCACGGGGCGGGCGCGCCGCTGCGGCTGGTTCGACGCCGCCGCGCTGAAGCGCTCGATCCAGATCAACGGCGTTTCCGGCCTGTGCGTGACCAAGCTCGACGTGCTGGACGGCATCGAGGAGATGAAGATCTGCACCGGCTACCGCATCGACGGCCGCTTCTCCGACATCCTGCCGGTCGGCGCTGACGATCTCGAGCGCTGCGAGCCGGTGTACGAGTCCCTGCCCGGCTGGAGCGAGAGCACCGTCGGGGTGAAGCGTTTCGAGGCGCTGCCGAACGCTGCGCAGAATTACCTGAAGCGCATGGAGGCGTTGTGCGGCGTGCCGGTAGACATGATCTCGACCGGACCGGACCGCGAGGAAACCATCGTCTTGCGGCACCCGTTCAAGTGACGGGCGTAAAAAAAGCCGGTCGCTGACCGGCTTTTTCCTTTGCATCTGGTGCCCAGAAGAGGACTCGAACCTCCACAGTGTTGCCACCGCTAGGACCTGAACCTAGTGCGTCTACCAATTCCGCCATCTGGGCAAAGAGGGCGCAATTTTAAAGGAAAGAAACGTTTTGTCAAACAAGCCGAGCAAGGCGCGCAAGCGCGATCCGCACTATGAGCGGGAGGCCGGAAAATACGATTTTCCGCTGCCGAGCCGCGAATACGTCATGCAGATCCTGCGCGACCACGGCGTGCCGCTGAGCTTCGAGTCGCTGGCCGCCGTCCTCGACATCGGGACGCACGAGTTCGATGCCTTCCAGCGGCGGCTGGGGGCCATGCAGCGCGACGGCCAGGTCATGCAGAACCGCCGTGGCGACTACCTGATTCCCGACAAGGCCGACCTCATTCGCGGTCGGGTCGAGGGGCATCCGGACGGCTACGGTTTCCTGGTGCGCGACGAAGACGGGCCGGATCTTTTTCTCGGCCCGAAGGAAATGGACAAGGTACTGCATGGCGACCGGGTCATGGCGCGAATCGTCGGCGTTGACCGTCGCGGCCGGCCGGAAGGCAAGATCGTCGAGGTGCTGGAGCGCGCCAACCAACGCCTCGTCGGCCGCGTGCACAACGAGCATGGGGTGATGTTCGTGGTGGCCGAGAACCGGCGCATCAGCCAGGACATCCTGCTCGCCCCGGGAGGCAAGCAGAAGGCGCTGGCCGGGCAGGTGGTGGTGGTGGAGATCATCGAGCAGCCGTCGAAGCATTCCCAGCCGATCGGCAAGGTGGTCGAGGTGCTCGGCAACTATGCCGATCCCGGCATGGAAATCGAGATCGCCCTGAGGAAACACGAACTGCCCTTCGAGTTCTCGAAGGAGGCGCTGGCCGAAGCGAAGAAGCTGCCCGACGCGGTGCGCAAGGGCGACTGGAAATGGGAAGGCGGCGTCCGCGAGGACATCCGTCACCTGCCGCTGGCGACCATCGACGGCGAAACGGCGAAGGATTTCGACGACGCCGTCTATTGCGAGCGCGAGGGCAAGGACGGCAAGGGCGGCTTCCGCCTGATCGTCGCCATTGCAGACGTCAGCCACTACGTGCAGGCCGAACGGGCGCTCGACCGGGATGCCTGCGAACGCGGCAATTCGGTGTACTTCCCGCGCCGGGTGATCCCGATGCTGCCGGAGAAGATATCCAACGGCCTGTGGTCCCTCAATCCGCAGGTGGAGCGCCTGTGCATGGTCTGCGACATGGCCATTGCCGCCAACGGTGTCATCAAGCGCTATCGTTTCTACCCGGCGGTGATGTACTCGCATGC
>JAEUNH010000106.1 GCA_016791205.1 Rhodocyclaceae bacterium
CCGCGCCTACCAGCAGGTGCCGGTCGGCATCACCGTGGAAGGCGCCAACATCCTGACGCGCAGCCTGATCATCTTCGGCCAGGGCGCCATCCGCTGCCACCCCTACGTGCTGGCCGAGATGCGTGCCGCGCAGACGGACGACCTGGCGGCGTTCGACAAGGCGCTCTTCGCGCATATCGGGCATACCATCGGCAACGGCCTGCGCGCCTTCCTGACCGGCATCACCGGCTCGCATTTCGTCGGCGTGCCGGCCAGCGTCGCGCCGGAGACGCGCCGCTACTACCAGCAGCTGACCCGCTTCTCCTCGGCCTTCGCCTTCCTCGCCGACGTCTCCATGCTGGTGATGGGCGGCGACCTGAAGCGCAAGGAGAAGCTCTCCGCGCGCATGGGCGACATCCTCTCCCTGATGTACCTGTCCTCGGCCGTGCTCAAGCGCTACGAGGCCGAAGGGCGCCAGCAGGCCGACGCGCCGCTGATGCACTGGGCCATCTGGGACGCCATGTTCAAGGCGCAGAATGCCTTCGAGGGCGTCGTCTCCAACTTCCCCAGCCGCGTTGTGTCGACCCTGCTGCGGCGGACCCTCTTCCCGCTCGGCCGGCCCTACGTCGTGCCCTCCGACCGCCTCGGCGGCCAGGTGGCGGATCTGCTCATTGCCCCCTCCGGGACCCGCGACCGCCTCACCGCCGGCATGTATGTCCCGCGCGACGCGCAGGATCCGGTCGGCGTGATCGAACTGGCGCTGGAGGCCACCCTGCAGGCGGAAGCCGTCCAGGCCAAGCTGCGCGCTGCGCAGAAGGCCGGCAAGCTGCCCGGCCGCAGCGCGCAGGAGATCGAAAGCCAGGCGTTGGCCTCGGGGGTCATTACCACCGCCGAGCACGCCCTGCTGGTGCGCGCCCGCGAGCTGACGGCGGAAGTCATCAAGGTGGACGATTTTCCCTTCGATCTCGGTCTGCAGAGGAGCGAACCGAAGCCGGTCGCGCACCGTGCCGCCGCATAGAACCAAACCATTAACCACAGAGGCACAGAGACACAGAGAAAAACACGGAATATGAATTTGCTTTTGCAGTTCTCTGTGTCTCTGTGCCTCTGTGGTGAAAGGTTTTCCCAGGAGCAAATATGAGCCAGCAACCGGTCTACATCATCGACGGCGCCCGCACGCCCTTCCTCAAGGCGCGCAACGCCCCCGGGCCCTTCTCGGCGGGCGATCTTGCCACCGCGGCGGGCCGGGCCCTGCTGGTGCGCCAGCCCTTCGCCGCCGAGGCGCTCGACGAAGTCATCCTCGGCTGCGCCTCGCCCTCGCCGGACGAGGTGAACATCGGCCGCGTCGCCGCCCTGCGCATGGGTTGCGGACTCAAGGTGCCGGGCTGGACGGTGATGAGGAACTGCGCCTCCGGCATGCAGGCGCTCGACTCGGCCATCGCCAACATCCACTCCGGTCGCTCGCAGCTGGTGCTGGCCGGCGGCGTCGACGCGCTGTCGCATGCGCCGCTGCTGTATTCCCGCACCATGGTGCTGTGGTTCGCCAAAATGGCGCAGGCGAAAACCGCCGGCCAGAAGGCGGCGCTGTTCGCCAAACTGAAACCCGGCGCGCTGCTCTCGCCGGTGATCGGCATCATGAAGGGCCTCACCGATCCGGTGGTGAACCTGCTCATGGGCCAGACGGCGGAGAACCTTGCGCACCGCTTCGGCCTCAGCCGCGAGCAGATGGACGAATTCTCGGTGCGCAGCCACCAGCGCGTGGTCGCCGGCCAGGACGCCGGCCACTACGACGCCGAGGTGGTGCCGCTGGTCGGCCGCGACGGCGCGGTCTATGCCGCCGACGACGGCGTGCGCCGCGATTCCTCGATGGAAGGGCTGGCCAAGCTGAAGCCCTTCTTCGACCGCAAGTACGGCAAGGTCACCCCCGGCAACAGCTCGCAGATCACCGACGGCGGCGTCTGGCTGGTGCTCGCTTCCGAGGAGGCGGTCGCGCGCCACCGGTTGCAGCCGATCGGCCGCATCGTCGATTCGCAGTGGGCCGGTCTCGATCCGGCGCAGATGGGCCTCGGGCCCGTGCATGCCGCGACGCCAATTCTGCAGCGCCACGGCCTTGGCCTCAACGACCTCGACGCCTGGGAAATCAACGAGGCCTTCGCCGCCCAGGTGCTCGGCTGCATCGAGGCCTGGAAGGATGCCGCCTACTGCAAGGAGCAGCTCGGCCTCGACGCCCCGCTCGGCGCCCTCGACGAGGCGAAGCTCAATGTCGACGGCGGCGCTGTCGCCCTGGGCCACCCGGTCGGCGCCTCCGGCGCACGAATCGTCCTGCATCTGCTGCAGGTGCTGCGGCGCACGGGCGGCAAGCGCGGCATCGCCACGATCTGCATCGGCGGCGGCCAGGGCGGCGCCATGCTGGTGGAAACCGTTTAATCATCACGACAGAGCGGCCCAAGCCGCCTTTTTCATCAACCGGAGGAGGGGAACATGAGGATAGGCATTGTGGTGGACTCGGCCTGCGACCTGCCGAAGTCATTCATCGAGGAGCACAACATCGTCGTCATGCCGATCTCGGTGCGGGTCGGCGAGCAGACCTTCGTCGACCGGCGCGACCCGCAGGCGACCTGGTCCTTCTACGCCAGCCATCTCGACACGCGCAAGGAAGACCACGCCGAGTCGATCCCGTGGACCCAGCAGCAGATCGAGGAGCTGTTCCTCGACAAGCTGGTGCTCGAATACGACCACGTCTTCTGCCTCACCATCACCAGCGCGCGCAGCCTCATCTACGACCACGCCAACAAGGCTTCCCTCAACATCATCGGCCGCTACAAGGAGCGCCGACGCCAGGCCGGCCTGGCCGGGCCCTTCAGCGTCGGCGTCATCAACAGCCGCACCATGTTCACCGGCCAGGCCGTGCAGGCCGCCGAGGTGGTGCGGCTGATCCGCGAAGGCGGTACGCCCTCGCAGATCGGCAGCCGCATCCGCCAGCTGACCGAGGAGACCTATGCCTTCCTCATGCCGGCCGACCTGTTCCATGTCTACAAGCGCGCCTCCAAGCGCGGCGACAAGAGCATCAACTGGGGCACCTACACCGTCGGCCAGATGCTCGACGTCAAACCCATCCTCTGCTCGCACCGCGACCAGACCGGCCCGGTCGGCAAGGTGCGCGGCTTCGACACCGGCGTCGAGAAGCTCTTCCGCAACACTGCCGATCAGATCAGAAAGGGCCTCAAGGCGCCGCAGGTATGCATCAGCTACGGCGGCGATCCGGAGCAGGTCCGGAGCATGCCCGGCTACGAGGAGCTTGACCGCACGGCGCGCGAGAAGGGCGTCGACATCATGGCCTCCGTGATGAGCATGACGGCGGCGGTGAACGTCGGCTCCGGTGCGCTCTCGGTGGCCTACGCTGCCGGCCCGCACGCCTTTCATTGAGATGAAGCCGGAGATTCGCCTCGACTACCGCGCGCGCCCCTCGGCGCTGGCCTTCATGGCGCGCGCGCTGCGGCCCTCGCCCGGCTTGAAGCGCGGCGTGCCGGCGATCGCGGCGCGCTGGCGCCATCGCGTCGCGCCGGCGGAACTGGCCCGCTTCAACGCCCTCTCCGGTCTGCCGGAGGGCGACACGCTGCCGCTGCTCTACCCGCACACCATTGCCTTCCCCCTGCACATGGCCATCCTCACCCAGCCGGCCTTTCCGGTGCCGATCTGGCGCGTGCTCCAGGTGAGGAACCGTATCCTGCAGCACGCGCCGCTCCCGCGCGACGCCACGCTGGACATCGCGGTGCGGGTGGCCGGCCACCGCATCCTGGAGAAGGGCGCCGAGTTCGACCTGCATGCGACGGTGGGGGACGGCGCGGCGACCGCCTGGGAAAGCGTGAACACCTTCTACGTGCGCGGCCGCTTCGGCGCGCCGACCGCGGAATCCGTCCCGGAGGCGCCGAAGCTGGGAGCGCCGGAACAAAAAGTCGGTCTCCCTGGGACGGCGAAGTGGCGCATGCCGGCCGGTGGCGGCTGGCACTACGGCGGCCTGTCGGGCGACTACAACGGCGTGCACATGTTCGGCTGGTATGCGCGCAAGCTAGGCTTTCCGCGCGCCTTCTTCCACCCGCAGCGGGTGCTCGGCCAGTGCCTTGCGCGGCTGCCGCACGACGCCAGCCCGCCGCTGCGGCTGGACGCCTGGATCAAGGGGCCGGTGTTCTACGGCGCGCCGGTGGCGATGCGCAGCGAATCAAGCCATGACGGCACCCGCTTCGCCCTGCATGTGGATGATGACGCGCGGCCGGCCATCGTCGGCCATCTGCGCCCGGCGGGCGACAGCATATTTTCGTAAAGAGAGCGACATGACTGAACTCAAACACTGGCGCATCGAGCGCGAACCCGGCGGCCTCGCCTGGCTGATCTTCGACAAGGCCGGCGAGTCGACCAACACGCTGTCGGCGGAGGCGCTGCGCGAACTGGCGCAGGCGCTGGACGAGTTCGAGCGCGAGCCGCCGAAGGGCCTGGTGATCCGCTCCGGCAAGAGTGCCGGCTTCATCGCTGGCGCCGACATCGAGGAATTCACCCAGGTCGCCTCGGCCGAGGACGCCAAGGCCCTGGTGCGGCGCGGCTGGGACCTCTACAACCGCCTCGCCGCCGTGAAGTACCCGACGCTGGCGCTGGTCCGCGGCCATTGCATGGGCGGCGGCACCGAGCTGGCGCTTGCCTGCCGCTACCGCATCGCGGTGGACGAGCCGGGCACGCGCATCGCCCTGCCGGAGGTCATGCTCGGCATCGTGCCGGGCTGGGGCGGCATGTTGCGCCTGCCGCAGGCGATCGGCCCGGCCGCCGCGCTCGACATGATGCTCAGCGGCCGCGCGCTGAACGCGAAGCGGGCGAAACAGCTCGGTTTCGCCGACGAATGCGTGCCGCCGCGCGTCATGGAGAACGCCGCGCGCATGCTGGCGCTGTCGGGACAGCCGCGACGCGAACTGCCCTTCATGCAGAAGCTGATGAACGGCCCGCTCAAGGGCTTCGTCGCCGCGCAGGCGAGGAAGCAGGTGGCGAAGCGTGCCCGTCCCGAGCACTACCCGGCGCCCTACGCCATCCTCGACATGTGGGCGAATTACGGCGGCGATGCGCTCGCCGTGCCGGCCGCCAAGCCGACCTCGATGGAGGCCATCGCCGCCTCGCCGACGACGAAGAACCTGGTGCGCGTGTACTATCTGCAGGAGCGCCTGAAGGGCTTCGGAAAAGACAGCGACTTCGCGCCGAAGCACCTGCATGTGATCGGCGCCGGCGTGATGGGCGGCGACATCGCCGCCTGGGGCGCGCTGCGCGGCCTGACGGTGACGCTGCAGGACCAGAACATCGAGCGCATCGCGCCGGCCATCCAGCGCGCTGCGGCGGCTTTCAAGAAGAAGCTGCGCGACGACACGCAAGTGCGCTTCGCGCTCGACCGGCTGATTCCCGACCCGTCCGGCCAGGGCGCGCGCCAGGCCGACGTGGTGATCGAGGCGATCTTCGAGAACCTGGAAGCCAAGCGGAAGCTGTTTGCCGAGATCGAGGCCATCGCCAAGCCGGAGGCCGTGCTCGCCAGCAACACCTCCAGCCTGAAGCTGGAAGACATCGCCGTGGCGCTGAAGAACCCGTCGCGCCTGATCGGCATCCACTTCTTCAACCCGGTGGCGAAGATGCCGCTGGTCGAGGTGGTCGAGGGCAGGGAGTCCGACCCGGCGGCAGTGAAGCGGGGCCTGGCCTTCGTGCGCAAGATCGACAAGCTCGCGCTGCCGGTGAAGAGCGCGCCCGGCTTCCTGGTAAACGCCGTGCTGGCGCCCTACATGCAGGAGGCGATGCGCTGCGTGGACGAGGGCATCGCGCCGGAGGTGGTGGACGAGGCCGCGCTGGCCTTCGGCATGCCGCTCGGCCCCATCGAGCTGGCCGACACGGTCGGCCTCGACATCGCGGTGGCCGCCGGCCAGCAGCTGGCGAGCGGCATCAGCCAGGCGCCGAAGAAGCTGATGGAGCTGGTGAATGCCGGCCACCTTGGCCGCAAGACGGGGCGCGGCTTCTACACGTACAATCAGGGCAAGCCACAGAAGGGCGCCGTGGGGCAGGTGCCAGCCGGGCTGGCCGACCGCCTCGTCAAGCCCTTCCTGGCGGCCGCACAGCGCGCAGTCGACGAAGGCGTCGTCGCCGACGCCGAACTGGCCGACGCCGGCGTGATCTTCGGCACCGGCTTCGCGCCCTTCCGCGGCGGGCCGATGAACTACCTGAAAGAGAACTCATGAGCGAACAGGCGACCCGGTTGCCAGACAAGCAGCCGACATTGCGGGTGATGCCGATGCCGGCCGACGTGAACCACGCCGGCGACATCTTCGGCGGCTACATCATGGCCAATGTCGACCTGGCCGGGGGCATCGTCGCCATCCGCCGCGCCCGCGGCCGCGTCGCCACCATCGCGGTGAACCAGTTCCTCTTCAAGCAGCCGGTGTCGGTGGGCGACGTGCTGTCCTTCTACGCCGAGGTGATCAGGGTCGGTCGCACCTCGATGACCATCAATGTCGAGGTCTACGCCGAGCGCCATCCCACCAATCCGCTGGTGGTCAAGGTGACCGAAGCGCAATTGACCTATGTTGCCGTCGACGCCGACGGCGGCAAGCGCGAGGTGCCGCCGGAGTAGCAGCAATTTCAACAGAATGTTGCACGGACGCGGCTCCCCCTCTCCCCCGGCCCCTCCCCCGCGTGGGGGGAGGGGAGATGTGGCCCCCACTCCCTTGATGGTAGAGGGTTGGGGTGTGGGTGAACGGCTCACGATGCTCCGACGCCACCCACAGAACCGCCTGAAGGACCCTTTATTTTGGAGAAGCCAAGTGAGTAATTTCATCGTACGCAAAGTCGCCGTGCTCGGCGCCGGCGTCATGGGCGCGCAGATCGCCGCCCACT
>JAEUNH010000135.1 GCA_016791205.1 Rhodocyclaceae bacterium
TGGCCTATGTCACACAGACCACACTGTCGGTCGACGATGCCGCTGCTATCGTCGCCGCGTTGAAGACCCGCTTCCCCGCCATCGTCGGGCCGAAGAAAGACGATATCTGCTATGCCACACAGAATCGGCAGGATGCCGTGAAACAACTGGCGGGCAACTGCGATCTAGTGATCGTTGTCGGCTCTCCCAATAGCTCGAACTCAAACCGACTACGCGAGGTGGCCAGCAATCGTGGCGTGGATGCCTATCTTGTCGACGACGCTGAACAGATCGATCCCAAGTGGCTTGCTAACAGAAAACATGTCGGCGTCACTGCCGGAGCCTCGGCCCCGGAGGTCCTAGTAGAGGCAGTGCTTCACCGGCTGGAAGTGCTTGGAGCGGTCAATGTCTCCCAGTTGGCGGGCAGTATTGAGAACATTGTTTTTTCGATACCAAGAGAACTGCAACAACCCGCCGACTGATTCGTTTCCAACTCCTAACGGGCCGGCAGAAGTCCCGAGGGCGGGGTTGAGGAAGCATCCACTTCGAAGGTGATCTCCACCAGCAATTGACTCTTGACCGGTGCGTTATTACGCATGCCAGGATGGAATCGTGATTGACCGAAGGCGTTGATGGCGATGCCTTGTAGTTCTTCAGGTAGATCCGAGTCTTCAACAACGGTTCTATCGACCGAGCCGTGTTCGTTGATCAATAAACGCAAGACGATATGTTTCTTGGAAACGAGTGGCGCGTTCTCGGGGTAGTCCAGAAACACTGGCACAACGGCGCGAGGCTTGCTGCTGAGTTCTTCTGGCGGGAAATAATAGGGAACTGGAAAGGAGACCAGGCCCTCAGGCAGATCTCTTTGGGTCGCGCCGGGCGCACCCTGCGGGAATTCGCTTGCTGAACTGACTTCGCCTGGTGTCGCTGAACTATGAATAGTTACCAGCAGGGCTTTGGAAGTCAGCCCCCGGGCCGACGACAGGCCAGTCTCGGGTCTGCCATAAACCCCCTCAACAAGTGTTATGAAACCAGCGTGAAGCGCTAGAGAGAGCGCCAGCGGACCCAGGAGCGAAGAGGCGGATTCCTTCGCGTAAGCGGGTAGCAAACGACTACCGATCCATGACCGGGCGGGCTGGGCATTGCGATGCAGCCCAGTCCGCCCGTGCGCCTATTCGGAAAGCTCGCGCCAGGAAACTCGCCTGACCTTGCCGCCGCTGCCGCCTGTCAAGCCGCTGGTGGTTTTCTCTCCGCTGGCGAAGGTGGTGACGACCTTCATCGCGCCGCTGGGCAGGCGGATGACGATGAAGCCGACGACAATCGAGTTGCCTAGCTTCTGGCCGACACGCTGGCTTGGGGCCGCCAGCAGATAGCTGCCGGAGCAGTAGTTGAATTCATACATGTAGCTGCTCCCGCCCGTGCTGCATGCGGAGATGTCGCTGGGCTGGTTGGTAATGACGAGCAGGTTGCCGAAGACCAACTGCGGATCGAGGTTGACCCTTTCGCCGCTATTCTGGTCGAAGTCGACATACCAGCCAGGAACCGAGGACAGGTCGACACTGTTGTTGCTGATGGTGTACCCGCTTGTCCCTAGCGGAGAGAACGACTGTTGCACCGCGGAGGACGTGCGGAACGCGCCGTACGAGGAGGCGTTGTCCTTGATGCCGTACATGGTCTGGCGCTGGGTGTCGGTCAGGTCGCTGATACCGAGGTATTTGCCCGTGCCGACATAAACCATGATGTCGTTGGTGCAACTGCCGAGCTCGGGACGGCTGGTGATCGGCTGGGTTGTGCCGAGATTGTCGGTCAGTTGCGCCAACTGAGTGACCGTCCCTGTCGCCATGTCAAGGCGCCAGAGATTCCCGAGGAGATCGCCGCCGTACACCGTCTCGACGGTATTGTCGGTCTGGGCATTGCGAGCCAGACCCGAGATCCTGGCCAGGCCGCTCGGCGTCGTGGTGCTGCCTGCGCCGGTGTCGACCTTTTGCAGGACGGTGCCGTCCGCGGCATCGACGACGAAGAAGTAGCCCTGTCCGGTGCCGGGACTGACGTTGTTGTAGCCCGATGCGAAGACGACGATCCATTTCCCGTCCGACTGCCGCTTGGTGATGATCGGATTGCCATAGGTGTAACCGATATCCGAGTCGGCGATGCTGCACAGCGCCGAATCCGAGCAGATCTCCCAAAGAACCAGAGGATCGTTCGGGTCGGTGATATCCAGGGCGTAGTAGCCGCGCCCGCCCTTGTTGAGGCCGCCGACCAGGATAGTGCGCCACTCTCCATTGATGTATACGTCCGCGGGCTCGGGGCTGCCATCGACAAAATAGCGGTGGTTATTCTGATAGTTAGTGTCGGCGAGCTTGTAGAGATCGGGGAAGATCATGCGCGGGACGTAAGCCCAGACTTCATCCCCAGTCGAGGCATTGAGGGCGTGCAACATGCCGTCGTTGGCCGCCACATAGACCATGGCCTGGCGTGCGGCTTGCGCCGACTTATAGGTGCCGTATCCCGTATCCCCATAGCTCCGCCGCGGATTGCGGACATAGGCCGGCTTGGCGCTGGCGATGTCGCCGAAAATATGCTCGCGATCGCGGTAGATAGGCGGGGCGGTGATCTCCCATTCCTGCTGGCCGCGCAGGTAGTTGACCATGTTCTGGCCGTTGTTGGCCTGGGCCTTCTGGGAGGCGTCGAAACTGGAACACTGGGACATCTGACCCGCGCCAACGCACTTGTTGTCGAAGTGGGCCTTTTCAGCGGAGGAGAGCGACGACCACTCGAAGGTCTTCCGCGTGGGCGGCAGCGCGGCGTTGGTGGTGTAGATGACGCGGCTGTCGGAAGTGTTGCCGACCTTGTTGTCCAACAGGCCCTGCGCCTCCCAGGTGATGGTCGGCAGCAGATTGCCGGTTGTGGTATCGATCTTTTGCGCCACGAGTTCGCCGTCCCACTTGACGGTCCGGAAAGTGGCGCTGAAGATGTCGTTGTCTTCCTGGGTAACGTTGGGCGTGCTGGTGGCGGAGGCGGAGGCGGCCGCGGTCTTGACCTTCAGGTTGTTGAGC
>JAEUNH010000092.1 GCA_016791205.1 Rhodocyclaceae bacterium
CGCTTTTTTTTTGGCGCCATCCCGATGCCCTGCACGCTCTGCGGCCTGCCCCTGCCGAAACCGCCGGTTTCCGACGCCGGCCACGACTTCTGCTGCATCGGCTGCCGCGAGGTGTACCGCGCCTTCGGCGAGGACGCCCTCATCCCGGCAAAAGTCAGTACCACAGAAACAAGAGCTGGCACTAGTCCCCGTGATACGGCGCCGCCGCCCGGCAGCCGCGAGGCCTTCCTCTGGATCGACGGCATGCACTGCGCCTCCTGCGAATTCCTCATCGGCAAGCTCGCCCTGAAGCACCCCGGCGTGCTCGACGTCGCCTCCAGCTACGCCACCGCCACCGCCCGCATCGTCTACGACCCGGCGCAGGTGAAGGAGGCCGAACTGCCGGCGCTGCTCAGCCGCCACGGCTATCGCGCCCGGCTGCGCGGCGAACCGGCGCCGGAACACGAAGAGGGGCTCGACCTGCTGCGCCTGGTGTCCGGCGTCACCGCCGCCTCGCTGGTGATGATGCTGACCTTCATCTTCATCTACCCGATCCATGGCGGCTGGCTGACGGTGGACGACTACGGCGCGATGCGCCGGCTCGCCTTCGAGGCCGTGCCGATCTTCCTGTTCTTTCTGACGACGATCCTGGTGTTCTTCGTCGGCTGGCCGATCCTGCGCGGGGCCTGGATCGGCCTGCGCGCCCGCCTGCCCAACATGGACGTCCTGCTCGCCCTGGCCATCCTCGCGGCCTACGGCTACAGCCTCATCCAGTTCTTCAACCGCTCCATCGACCTCTATTTCGAGGTGGCCGGCACGCTGGTCATGATCGTCACCATCGGCCGCTACCTCGAGCGCGGCGCCCGCGCGCGCGCCACCGAATCGCTCAAATCCATCCTGCAGGCCTGGGCGCCGCGGGCCTGCGTGCTGCGCGGCGGCCAGTATCTCGACTGTCCGCTCGACGAGGTGCGCCCGCACGACCGCGTCTTCGTCCGCCAGGGCGAGGCCATCCCCGTCGACGGCAGCATCGTCGCCGGCCGCGGCGCGGTGGACGAATCGCTGATGACCGGCGAGCCCTTCCCGGTGTCGCGCGGCGAGGGCGAGAAGGTGCTCGGCGGCAGCCGCCTGCTCGAGGGCAACCTCGAGATCGACACCGGCCCGCAGGTGGAAAGCCGCATGGCCAACCTCGCCCGCATCCTCTGGAACACGCAGAGCGCCAGCACCGGGCTGCAGGCCCGCGTCGACCGCCTCTCGCGCCGCTTCGTGCCCGGCGTGCTGGCGCTGGCGGCGCTGGTCGGCGCCGGCTTCCTGCTCGCCGGCGCCGGGGCGGAGAAGGCGCTGCTGGCCGCGCTCGCCACGCTCATCGTCTCCTGCCCGTGCACCTTCGGCCTGGCCATCCCGCTCACTACCGCGGCGGCGATCGGCGCGGCGCTGCGCCGCGGCATCGTCGTCACCGGCCCCGACCTCTTCGAGAAATCGCCGCGCGTCGACGTCGTCGCCATCGACAAGACCGGCACGCTCTCCAGCGGCGAGATGGCGGTGGTCGAAGTGATCGGCTCGGCCGAGCTCGCCGCCCGCGCCGCCGCCGTCGAGCGGCACTCGCCGCACCCGGTGGCGCGCGCCATCGCCCGGCTCGACGCCGGCCGCAGCGCCGGCGAGGTCGAGCTCCACCCGGGGCGCGGCGCCGTCGCCGCGGTCGGCGGCAAGCGCATCGCCGTTGGCAGCCGCGCGCTGTTCGCCACGCTCGGCTGGACGGTGCCCGAGGCGCTCGCCGCCCGCGCCGAGCAGAGCCGCCACGGCGAAGCCGTCGTCTCCTACGTCGGCTGGGACGGTGCCGCCGAAGGCGCCATCCTCACGCGCGACCGTTCGCGCCCGGCCTGGGACCGCGTCGTCGAGTCGCTGCGCCGCCACTGCCGCGTCGTGCTGCTCACCGGCGCCGAGCATCCCAACGGCTACCGCCAGCACGTCGACGAAGTGCACGCCGGCGTGCCGCCCGAAGCCAAGGCCGCCGTCATCCGCCGGCTGAAGGCGCAGGGCCGCGTCGCCATGATCGGCGACGGCAGCAACGACGCGCCGGCGCTGGCCGAGGCCGACCTCGGCATCGCCTTCGGCGCGCCCACCGCGCTGGCCGCCGAGGCCGCCGACATCGTCATCCCCGGCAAGCGCCTCGAGCGCGTGCTCGAAGCCTTCCTCCTCATCGGCGTCACGCGCCGGCGCATCCGCCAGAACCTCGGCTGGGCGCTCGCCTACAACGCCATCGCCATCCCGCTGGCGGCCACCGGCCTGCTCAGCCCGCTCGTCGCCGCCGCGGCGATGTCGGCGAGCAGCCTCCTGGTGGTGATGAACGCCGCCCGGCCGATCCTCGGCAAGGACCCGTTCGAGGGCGAAGGCGAAGACGAGGGCGGCGAACGCCCGGCCCCCGTCCCCGGCGCGCCTTCTTCGGCGCGCTAGGCCGTCACTGCGGTTTCGGGAATGCCCAGGCAGCGCCCGGCGGGCGGCTGCATGCAGGCTGGCGGAGCGGAAAAGTCAGTTCCTGCAATACGGCGTGGGGGCTTGTCTGGGCAGGTGATTGGTCAAAGCGGATAGACATTGCATCAAGGATGATCGGATTGATTGGGCCAAGAGGGGTCAACCAAGACTGCATCTACTATCTAGGATTTTGAAGTTGCTATACGGATTCCGACAGGCAAGATTCTTTGCACATCAAGACATTGCCAGAGAGTGCTCATCACACAACATCAATTCACTTTTCAACTTTACTGGCTTTTCAATTACTGTTGGATATCTCGATAGAGGTGGCGCACCGGGTGAGCTTCTCTCCTACA
>JAEUNH010000182.1 GCA_016791205.1 Rhodocyclaceae bacterium
GCCATTGAAAAGATCGAACGCGAGACGGGATTGAAGGTCTACGCCTTCCCGAAGCTGAAGGAGTATTTCGTGGAAATGAGGCTGGCGGCATGACGGAATCCCCCGCACTCGATGCCGACGACCGCCGCCTGATCGTGGCTACCCAGGGCGGCCTGCCGCTGGTGCTGCGCCCCTACCACACCCTCGCCGAACAGCTCGGGCTCGCGGCGGAGGAGGTGATGGCACGGCTGCGGCGCCTGCTGGAGATCGGCGTCATCCGCCGCATCGGCGCCGTGCCCAACCACTACGCCCTTGGCTACACCGCCAACGGCATGAGCGTGTGGGACGTCCCCGACGAGCGCATCGATGCGCTGGGCGAGGCGGTCGGCCGCCTGCCCTTCGTCACCCACTGCTACCATCGGCCGCGCGCTTTGCCGCTGTGGCCCTACAACCTGTTCGCCATGGTGCACGGCAAGAGCCGCGACGAGGTCGAGGCCCAGGTCGGGCAGATCGCCGCACTGCTCGGCGCAGACTGCCGTGCCCATGACGTGCTCTACAGCAGCCGCATCCTCAAGAAGACCGGCTTGCGCATCGGAGGCTGAGTGTTTCGCATTTCCCAATACATGGAAGAGATTGCCCACCCGACGCCGCCCGGGCCGAAGCGCAATCCGCCCGGCCCGGTGGTGATCTGGAACCTGATCCGCCGCTGCAACCTCACCTGCAAGCACTGCTACTCGATCTCGGCCGACAAGGATTTCCCCGGCGAGCTGTCCACCGCGGAAATCTACGGCGTGATGGACGACCTCAAGCGCTTCCGCGTGCCGGTGCTGATCCTCTCCGGCGGCGAGCCGCTCTTGCGGCCGGACATCTTCGACATCGCGAGCCGCGCCAAGGGCCTGGGCTTCTATGTCGGCCTGTCCTCCAACGGCACGCTGATCGACGAATCCAACATTCGCCGTATTGCGGAGACTGACTTTAACTACGTCGGCATCAGCCTCGACGGCATCCGCGAAACGCACGACAAGTTCCGTCGCATGCAGGGCGCCTTCGAGAAGTCGTTGCACGGCATCCGCCTCTGCCGCGACCTCGGCCTGAAGATCGGCGTGCGCTTCACCATGACGCAGGACAACGCCCACGACCTGCCGGGGCTGCTGAAGCTCGTCGAGGATGAGGGCATCGACCGTTTCTACTTCTCGCACCTCACCTACGCCGGCCGCGGCAACAAGAACCGCAAGGACGACGCCCATCACCAGATGACGCGCCTGGCGATGGACCTGCTCTTCGACACTTGTTGGGAATATCAGCAGCGCGGCCTGAACAAGGAATTCACCACAGGCAACAATGACGCCGACGGCGTGTACTTCCTGCACTGGGTGGAGAAGCATTTCCCCGACCGGACGGCGCACCTCCGCGCCAAGCTCGCGCAGTGGGGCGGCAACTCCTCCGGCGTCAACGTCGCCAACATCGACAACCTCGGCAACGTGCATCCCGACACCATGTGGTGGCACCACACCCTCGGCAACGTGCGCGAGCGGCCCTTCTCGGAGATCTGGATGGACACCTCCGACCCGATCATGGCCGGCCTCAAGGCCAAGCCGCGCAAGGTCGGTGGCCGCTGCGGCGTTTGCGTCCATTTCGATATCTGCGATGGCAACACCCGCGTGCGCGCCCAGCAGCTCACCGGCGACCCGTGGGCCGAAGACCCGGGCTGCTATCTCACCGACGAGGAGATAGGATTGAAATGAAAAACCTGTTTCACCACAGAGGCACAGAGACACAGAGAGGAGCGAAACAATTTCTTCTTTCTCTGTGCCTCTGTGCCTCTGTGGTTAATGGTTTTGCAGTTGCCGCTGACGTGGCGCCGGAACTCTACCGCAAGCACTGCGCCGAATGCCACGGCGCCGACCGCTTCGGCCTGATGGGCCCGGCGCTGCTGCCGGAAAACCTCTCGCGCCTGCGCAAGCCGGACGCCGCCGCGATGATCCGCGACAGTCGGCCGACCGTGCAGATGCCGCCCTTCAAGGACGTGCTCAAGCCCGAGGAGATCCAGCAGCTCGCCGACTACATCTACTCGCCGGTGCCGATGCCGCAGTGGGGCGAGCGGGAGATCCGCGCCTCGCGCATCGTGCACCACGCGCCGGGCACGCTGCCCGACAAGCCGCAGTTCGCCGCCGACCTGATGAACCTCTTCATTGTCGTCGAGGGCGGCGACCACCACGTCACGCTGCTCGACGGCGACAGGCTCGAGCCGATCCACCGCTTTCCCTCGCGCTTCGCCCTGCACGGCGGGCCGAAGTTCACGCCGGACGGGCGCTACGTCTTCTTCGCCTCGCGCGACGGCTGGATTTCCAAGTTCGACATCTGGAACCTGAAGGTGGTGGCCGAGGTGCGCGCCGGCATCAACACCCGCAACGCCGCCGTCTCCGGCGATGGGAAATATGTCGCCGTGGCCAACTATCTGCCGCACAGCCTGGTCATCCTCGACGCCGAGCTGAACCCCCTGAAGATTCATGTCGTGCGCGACAAGGATGGCAAGACGACCTCGCGCGTTTCCGCCGTCTACACCGCCGAGCCGCGCAAGAGCTTCGTCGCCGCGCTGAAGGACGTCAAGGAAGCCTGGGAAGTCAGCTACGACCCGAAGGCGCCGGAAATCCCCGCCGGCTACATCCACGACTTCCAGTACCGCGAGGGCGCCTTCGTGCCGGGCTTCCTCAACCCGCGGCGCTCGATCCTCGACGATTACCTCGACGACTTCTTCTTCACCCAGGACTACAACGAGGTGATGGGGGCATCCCGGGAGGCGGGCAAGGGCCAGGTGGTGCACCTCGACGTGCGCCGCAGCATCGCCACCCTCGACCTGCCCGGCATGCCGCACCTCGGTTCCGGCATCACCTGGACCTGGCAGGGGCGCCGCGTGATGGCCACGCCCAACCTGAAGGAGGGCCTCGTCAGCGTCATCGACATGAAGACCTGGAAGACCGTCAGGCAGATCCCCACGCCCGGCCCCGGCTTCTTCATGCGCAGCCACGAGAATTCGCGCTACGCCTGGGTGGATTCCATGATGAGCCGCAACCACAAGGACACGCTGACGGTGATCGACAAGCAGACGCTGGAAGTCGTCGCGCAGCTGAAGCCCGTGCCGGGCAAGACCCTGGCGCACATCGAGTTCACCAAGGACGGCAAGTACGCCCTGGCCAGCCTGTGGGAGATGGACGGCGCCCTCATTGTCTTCGACGCCGCCACCCTGAAGGAAGTCAAGCGCATCCCGGCGAAGAAGCCGGTCGGCAAGTACAACGTCTGGAACAAGATCACCCGCTCCGAGGGCACCAGCCACTGATGTCGCCGTCCTGGGCAGACCGACTTTTTTCCGCCGAATGAAATCCGGCCTTTCCCGCAGGAGATCGCCCGCATGGCGTAAAATGTCGCATTTTCCGCCTTCGGCTGGGAGCCGGTCAGATCGATGAAATGCGTGGATGATTTCCGCTTGCGGCTCGGCGGGCGGGAACTGGTGCCGATCATGATCGGCGGCATGGGCGTGGACATCTCCACGGCGGAACTGGCGCTGGAGGCGGCCCGCCTGGGCGGTGTCGGCCACATCTCGGACGCCATGATCAAGACGGTCTCCGACCGCCGCTACGACACCAAGTTCGTCAGCGTCAAGCAGAAGCGCTACAAGCACAACGTCGCCAACGTCGACAAGTCCGAGGTGAAGTTCGACCTCGCCGATGTCGCCGAGGCGACCCGGCTGCATGTCCAGAGCACGATGGAGGCCAAGCGCGGCGAGGGGCTGATCTTCATCAACTGCATGGAGAAGCTCACCATGAACGCGCCCAAGGAGACGCTGCGCGTGCGCCTCACGGCGGCCATGGACGCCGGCATCGACGGCATCACGCTGGCCGCCGGCCTGCACCTGGGCTCCTTCGCGCTGATGGAGGACCACCCGCGCTTCAAGGACGTCCAGCTCGGCATCATCGTCTCGTCGTTGCGCGCCCTGCAGCTGTTTCTGCGCAAGAGCGCCCGCACCGGCCGACTGCCCGACTACGTGGTGGTGGAGGGGCCGCTCGCCGGCGGCCACCTCGGTTTCGGCCTCGACGACTGGATGAAGTACGACCTGCGGGTCATCACCACGGAAATCCTCGACTGGCTGCGCCAGGAGAAGCTGGCCATCCCGGTGATTCCGGCCGGCGGCATCTTCACCGGCAGCGACGCGGTGTCGTATCTGGACAGCGGTTCCGCGGCCGTTCAGGTGGCGACGCGTTTCACCGTGGCCAAGGAATGCGGCCTGCCGGCCGAGGTGCAGCAGGAGTACTTCAAGGCGGGCGAGGACGACATCGAGGTGAACGGCATCTCGCCGACCGGCTACCCGATGCGCATGCTGAAGAACAGTCCGGCCATCGGCTCGGGCATCCGCCCCAACTGCGAGGCCTACGGCTACCTGCTCGACTCGAACGGCCATTGCGCCTACATCGACGCCTATTACCGCGAGGTGGCTTTGCATCCCGGGGCCAAGAAGATCGAGGTGCGGGACAAGACCTGCCTGTGCACCCACATGCGCAACTTCGACTGCTGGACCTGCGGCCATACCACCTACCGACTGAAGGACACCACCCGCAGGCTGGGGGACGGCAGCTACCAACTGCTGACTGCCGAGCACATCTTCAGGGACTACCAGCACAGCAGGGACGGCAAGGTCGCGCTGCCGGAGTGAAGCACGGCGCTCCCCAAAGAAAACGGCCTCTTGCGAGGCCGTTTTTCATTGCCGCGGAGGTGCGTCAGGCCTTCGGTTCTTCCGCCGGGACCTGCAGCGCCATCGAGCGCGCCGAGAGCGTGAAGGCGTCGGAGAAGCACATGCCTTCCTCGGCGCCCTGGCCCTTGAGCTTGGGGAAGATCGCCTCGACCATCCTCACCGAACCGCAGGCATAGATCTCGTTGCCGGCGAGGCTGGGGAAATCCTCCAGGATGGCTTCGTGCACCAGGCCGGTGCGGCCGCTCCAGTTGTCTTCCGGATGCGGTTCGGAGAGTACCGGCACGAACTTGAAATTGGCGTGCTCGCGCGCCCATTGCTCGGGCAGGCCGACCAGGTACAGATCCTCCGGGCGCCGCACGCCCCAGTAGAGGTGGATCGGCCGGTGCAGGCCGCGATGGAAGGCGTCCTCGACCATGCTCTTCACCGGCGCGAAGCCGGTGGCGCCGGCGACGAAGAGGATCGGCCGGTTCGATTCGCGCAGCACGAAGTCGCCGAGCGGGCCCTCGAAGCGGATCGCATCGCCGACCTGCATCTTCTCGAAGACATGGGTGGTGAAGCGCCCGCCCGGCACCAGACGGATCTGCAGTTCGATGTCCTGGGCCCGGTGCGGGGCGCTGGCGAAGGAGAAGGCGCGGCGCTCGCCGTCATCGAGGATGATGTTGATGTACTGGCCGGCGGTGAAGGGAATCTGCTGGCCCTCGGGCAGCTTGACGACCACGCCCATGACGTCGTGGGTGAGCTTCTCCATGCGGGCGACGGTGCCGACGTATTCCTTCGCCGCGGCGCGCGCCAGGGCGACTTCCGGTTCGTACTCGATCTCGATGTCGGAGAGCGGCGTGGCGCAGCACATCAGGACCTTGCCCTGCGCCCGCTCGGCCGGGCTGAGCGCGCCGGGCTGGTAGACGCCCGGGTCGACCTCGCCGTTCAACACCGTGCACTTGCACAGGCCGCAGCCGCCGTTGCGGCAGTCGAAGGGCAGGTTGATCTCGGCGCGCAGGCCGGCGTCGAGGATCGGTTCGTCGAAGCGCGCCTTGACGGTCTTGTTATCGGGATGGACGCTGATCAGCAGCTCGGATTTGATGCCGCGGTGCAGCTTGGGCGGCAGCCAGGGCGCGAAGAACAGCAGGGCGCTGGCGCCGATCAGCAGCATCCACAGGCGCTCCAGCGGCCATTCGTAGATGAACGGATAGATCGGCAGCAGGAACCAGTCGAAATCGAGGGCGGCGACCTCCACCGACAGATTGGCCGGGCCCTGGCTGACCACCGGTTTGGCCAGCGACAGCGCCAGCATGGTGAGGGTGACGGCAATCCAGATCGGACGCGGCGGGTTGACGTGGCTGCGCGGCACGCGCTGGACGTGGATCCACATCAGCATCACGACGAACAGCGGCGCGCCGAGGTGCACGAACGAGAGCAGGGTGAACAGGCGGTCGTTCACCGCGCCCTCGAAGATGAAGTTGCGGATCAGCGCGCCTCTGAACATCGGGATCCAGTCGAGCATCTCGGCCGTCGCGACGGTGACGAATTGCGCCAGCCGGTCCCAGGGCAACATGAAGCCGTTGATGCCGGAGATGTACACCAGCCAGATCAGGATGACGCCGGTGGCCCAGGAGAACCAGCGGAAGCCGCGGTACTTGTCGAAGGCGAAATGGCGCACCATGTGCAGCAGCATGGTGAGGACCATGCCGTCGGAGGCATAGCGGTGGATGCTGCGCATGATGCCGCCCAGCCACCACTGCTTGTGGGTGAGCCGCTCCATCGACAGATAGGCATCGGTGACGCCCGTATCCATGAAGATGTACAGGTAGAGCCCGCTGATCGAGACCAGCCAGAACTGGAAGAAGGTGATGGTGCCGAGGTGGTAGAGCGGATTCAGCTTGTCGCCGAAGGCGATGTTGAAGAGGCCTTCGACACGCATGAAGAACCATTGCAGCGTTTTGTGGATGAGCTTGAGCATGGCGTCTGCCGGGGTGGAATTGGATTGACCTTACTGGCTGGGCGGAATATAAGGGTTCGATAATTTACAGGCCATGATTTGCATCAAGGCCACGGAAGGATACGGCAAGGACAATGCGGCCGCTGCGTCTTGCGCCGCTCAAACCCACAACAGGAGTAATGACATGTCGAATCCCCACCTGCATCTGCAAGCCGACCAACTTTATCCGTTCGACGCGCGCGGCATCGCCAAGCGCTTCCGCCATGCCGCCATCTTCGGCGCGCTCGACGCGCTGTTCGCCGGCGAGACGATGCGATTCTGTAACGACCACGACCCGCTGCCGCTGCTCGACCAGATGCGCAACCGCTACGGCGAGAAGGTCGAGATCAAATACGTGCAGCGCGAACCCGGTGCCATCGTCATCGACTTCGTCAAGAAGCAGGCCTGAGCGGGGGCGTCATTCCCGCGCAGGCGGGAATCCAGAACCCGATCCATGCTGCCGCTCCTCGTCGCCTGCGCCTTCGCCGCCTTCGCCGCGGCGATCGCGCTGGCCCTCTCCGGCGCGGCTTCGCCCGCCGCCGCGGCGCACATCGCTTTCGCTTCGGGCGTCCTGCCGCTGATCTTCGGCGCAATGCTGCACTTCGTGCCGGTGCTCACCCGCGGCCGGCCGCCCTCGGCCCGGGCGCAGAAAATCCCTCTGGCGATGCTGGGCGCCGGCCTGCTGGCCGCCGTGGCCTTCCTGCTGCCGGCGTTTTTCCAGACCGGCATCCGCCTCGCCGTCCTGGCGGGACTGACTTTTTCCTTGAGCATGCTGGTCTGGGTGCTGCGCTGCGGGCGCGCCGCGCTCGGCGCGCCGCATCCGGGCCTGGCCTGGTATCTCGCCGCCCTGGGCTGTCTCGTCCTGGCCCTGCTGGCGGTGCTGGCGATGGATGGCTTTCCAGAACAGCGCGCCGCCCTGCGCCTCGCCCATCTGCATCTCAACCTGCTCGGCTTCGTCGGCCTCACCGCCCTGGGCACGCTGGCCGTGCTGCTGCCCACCGCCGCCGGCCAGGCCGATCCCGCTGCCGCCGGCTGGCTGCGCCGCATGCTGCCGCCGGCCGCGTCGGGCGTGCTGCTCTGCGCCGCCGGCGCCGCCTGGTGGGCGCCGCTGGCCTATCTTGGGGCGCTGCTGCTGTTCCTGACTGTCGCGCGCCTCGGCACGGCCTGGCTGCGGCGCTTTCCGCACGCGTTGTTCGCAGCGCATGGCGCGGCGCCCTCGCTGGCGCTGGCCCTGGCCGGGCTGATGACGCTGCTGTTCCTGGGCGCGCTGCATGGCGGCAAGCGCCTGTCGGGCGCCGATGCGGTCCTGGCTTTCCTGAGCGCTTTCCTGCTGCCGCTGGTGAGCGGCGCCGCCAGCCAGTTGCTGCCGCTATGGCTCAAGCCGGGCGTGCAGAGCGACTGGCATCGGGCGGCGCGGGCGACGCTGGGCCGCTTCGCCGTGTTGCGGGGACTGACTTTTTTCGCGGCGGGCTGGCTGGTGGCCCTGGGCTGGCGGCCGGGCGCCTGGCTGGCGGCAGCGGCCCTGGCCTTATTCGCCGGCCAGCTGCTGCGCGTCGCGCTGCGGCGCTGAGCGGCGCATGGACCCTAGCACCACCAGCACGAAGACGATGCCGCCGACGATGGCGACCAGGCCGCCGAGGCCCATGACGCCCATCGCGGCGATCTCGCTGGCGCTGCGCAGTGCCTGCTCGGCGCCGGCCACCTTGCGCTGCACCCCGTAGCCGCCCGACCACATCAGGCCGCCGATGTGCATGGCCTGTCCCGTCGCGTAGCAGTAGGAGGAGAAGGTGGCCCAGCGGCGCGACGGCGCGCCGTAGCCCAGGCGCGGCAGCAGGTGATAGACCAGCCCCATCAGCGCCAGCGTGACGCCGACGATGCAGCCGTGGTAGTGAGCCGGGATCTTGACGTTGGTGCCGGCGATGGTGAAGCCGATCAGCCCGCCGAAGCAGAACAGCGCGATGGAGGAGAGCAGCGCCGCGCGCAGCGGCCGGGCGTCGTCGGCAATGGGCTGGCCGCTGCGCAGCGCCAGCAGGACGGCCAGTGCCACCGGCAGGATCGGCAGGCCGCCGCCCAGACCCATCGCGAAGGTGAGCAGGTTGCGGTGCTCGACGGCGTGCGCCGGCCACAGCAGGTAGGCGACGGGGATCGCCAGCGCGCAGACCGTGGCCAGGGCGAAGCAGAGCAGGGCGATGCGCGGGCTCATCGGCACGCTGCCGGCGCAGGCGCTGGCCAGCCACAGCCAGGCCACCAGCATCAGCAGGGTCCAGATGAACTGCAGGGCGTGGCCGCCGCCCCAGAAGAGGACTTCGTAGTAGGCCTTGGCCGCGAGTTCGGCCGGGGTGGTGAGCCAGGACCAGGCGAAGGCGGCCAGCGCCACGACGGCGGGCAGCAGCGCCAGCGCCAGGCCGGCGCGCAGGGCCGCGGCGCCGTCCTGCGGCGCGGCGCAGGACGGCGCCGCGATCAGGCTGCGCAGGACCAGCAGCACCGATCCGCCGCCGAAGATCAGCAGGCCCCAGAGGAACACCGGGTTGTCGAGCACCGGGATGTAGTTGGCCATCACCGGTTCGCCGCGGCCGGCGAAGGGCGAGACCGTCATCAGCAGGGTGCCCAGGCCGGCCACCGCCAGGGCCGCGCCGTTGAGCGCCACGGCCCGCGCCCGGCCGGCCAGGGTCCACAGGATGCCGCCGAGCGAGACGAACCACACCAGCACGGACAGATCGACATGCACCACCAGGGCGACGCGGAAGAAGTCGGCCGCCGGCATCAGGCTCTGGAACTGCGGCGCGCGAGAGAGCACCAGCACGATCGACAGCAGGCCGGAACCGATCAGCGCCAGGAGGCCCAGCCAGAGCCAGCCGCGGGCCAGGCGCTGCAGGCGCGGGTCGGCGACTTGCAGCGAATAATCGGCGCCGGAAGCGCCGGAGAAACGCCTCATTGGGCGAAGAAGATGCCGCCCTTGTCGGCGCTGAAGTCGATCACCACGATCTGCGCCGGCTTCAGCACCAGCTTCTCTTCCCTGACGTAGTTATAGCCCTCGTGGCGCACGCTGTCGTTCATTTTCACCGACAGGGTGTGCTCGCCGGCCGGCACCTCGAAGCGCTGGTAGGTGGTGGAGGTGCCGTCCCTGGACAGGCCCGAGGGCGGGGTGACGCTCTTGTGCAGCGGCTTGCCGTCGAGCTCGATTTCGACCGTCACCGGCGAGCGCTCGCGCGGGCAGGCCATCGGCGCGCGCATGTTGGGCGCCAGCTTGGCGAGTTCCTCGGCGGTGCGCTTGCGGCACTCGGTGACCGGCTGGCCGTGATGGCTGTAGGAGAGCTTGATCAGGGCCATGTCGGGCGCCAGGTGCCGGTAGGCCGGCGAGGTCGAGAAGTAGCCGATGATCACGGCGAACAGGCCGTAGAACAGGGCCTGGCCGACCAGGGCCACGGGGTTGAGGGGCGATTTGCTAACCATGTTGGGCGATCCTCCGGGGAGTATACGGGCGCAGGCGTTTTTCGTCAGCGCCGAACGACTGCAGATTCTGGCGGAACTCCTCGAGCGCCGCCTTGAGGGAGCTCAGTTCGTGGCCGTCGGCCCAATGGATGCGCAGCCGCTCGGCCGGTACCGTCGGGCGCAGGTGCGGCTCGCGCCGCCCGGCCAGGCGCTCTTCCGTCCAGCGGGTGCCGAAGCGGTAGGCGCAGCTGCCCTCGCGGCAGCCGCTGACCAGCACGCCGTCGGCGCCGCCGCGCAGGGCGTATTCGACGAAGCTGGGCGGCAGCAGGCCCGTGCACATCAGGTTCAGCACCGCGGTGTCGGCGCCTTGCAGCCGGCGCGCATCCGCCGCGCAGTCGCAGCCGAAGACGGCGATCTTCACCGGGCCGGCGAGGGCGGCGATCTTGCGCTGCATCTCCTCGCGCAGGGCGCCGACCGGCTGCTGCGGCATGTCGATGCCGGTGAGCAGCGTATCCACACTGCGGAAAGGGGTGGACGAAGGGCAGGCGCCGGCGCAGATGCCGCAGGAGGCGCATAGCTCGGGGATCACCCGTGCCAGTTCGTGGCCGGGCTTGTCCGGATGCGGCGCCATGGCGATGGCGCCGTAGGGGCAGTCGACGAAGCAGCGGCGGCAGCCGTTGCAGTTGGGCGGATTCACCACTGCGAGAGGTGCCTGCCTGGGATGCGGCAGCAGCGGCAGCGCCAGCAGCAGCAGGGTGGCGAGGCCGACGAGGGCCCACAGCCCGGCCGGCGAGGTGGCGTACATCAGCGGATGGATGAACAGGTAGTACCAGTCGATGTGCAGCAGCTCCGGCAGGTGCGTCAGCTCGGCCTTGCCGTGCGAGACGGTCGGCTTGACCAGCGCCAGCGCCAGCAGCATGCCCAGGGTGCCGAAGCCCAGCGCGCGCGCGGGGAACACGTCGGACTGCGAGACGCGCTGGATGTGCACCCACAGGGCCAGCAGCAGCAGCAGCGGGATGCCGATGTGGAGGAACACCAGCAGCGAGAAGAAACGGTCGTTGAGGATGCCGGGCTGGAAGTTGCGGGCGGCCGGATCGGAGAAGATCGGCAGCCAGTCGAACCATTCGGCGCTGGCCACCGCGGAGAAGAGGCCCAGCTGGTCCCACACCAGCCAGTAGCCGCCGATTCCGGAAGCATAGACCAGCCAGAGCACCGGCACGCCGGTGATCCAGGAATACCAGCGGAAGCTGTGGTAGCGGCCATAGAGCAGTTCGCGCGCCAGGTGCAGCAGCATCGCCAGCACCAGGCCGTCGGCGGCATAGCGGTGCAGGCTGCGGATGACGCCGCCCAGCCACCACTGCTGGTGGGTGTAGTACTCGATCGCGGTGTGGATGTCCTCGATGCCGGTGTCGAGGACGATGAAGAGATAGATGCCGGTGGCCAGCGCGATCCAGAGGAAATAGAAGCCGAGCGCGCCCAGGTGGCGCCAGGGATTGGCGGCGGCACCGAAGAAGGCGTCGAAGAAGCGCTCGACGCGTTGCAGCAGGGCGAGTCCGCTCAGGCGGACGGATTCGATTGCGCTCACGTTGGGGGAACCCGCGGACGGGTTTATTAGTGTTTTATGATATGCGCTGCAGGCCCAGGGCCAATTGACGCCTGTCAAATGGCCGGACGATTCTTGCGGCGCAGGCCCTTCCAGAGATACCAGACGATATACGAGAGGAAGGTGAGGAAGCCGGCGATCTCGAAGATCAGGGCATAGCTCAGGCGGTATTCGCCGGTCCTGGGGTCGTATACCGAGCAGAGGATGCGCACCCGGTCGAGCAGGTCGGCCACCGCGCCGGTCTGCGCCACCGGGGCGCCGGTGACGAGTTGCTTCATCGGCTCGACCAGTTGATCGGCGCCGAGCGTCTCGCCGTAGATCTGCCGATAGACCTTGCCTTCGGCATCGACCAGCGTGACCTGCACGATGTGGTCGAAGCCGGCCGGCGTCGGCGCATAGCTGAAACCGAAGGCTTTCGTCAATTCGCTGACGATGGCCGGCGCCGGGCTGAGGAATTCCCAGTTGGGGAAGACGATGCCGTTCTGGGTGGCGAAGGTCTTCATCGCCGAGGGCGAGTCGAAGGGCTGGTTGAAGCCGATGCTGACCACGTTGAAGCGCTCGGCGCCGAGCGCCGCCACGGTGTTGACGACGGCCTTCTGCAGGTTGCGGGTGGTGGTGGGGCAGACCTCGAAGCAGCCGGTGTAGATGAAGCTCACCAGCAGCGGCTTGCCGCGGTAATCGGCCAGGCGCACCGGCTTGTCGTTGCGGTCGAGGAGGGTGAAATCCCCCAGCGGGCGGTTGACCACCGATTGCGACAGCTCCAGCGCCTTGGCCTGGTCGAGCACCGGGACGTTGGGGGCGAGGGCGGGATCGAGCGGCCGCGAGGCCAGTTTGCCATCGGCCAGAGCCGCATCGCCCAGCAGCGCGGCACCACACAGCAGCAGGAAACGGAGTGTTTGCATGGCCGGCATGATCTCCGCGACCACCCGGAGCGTCAAGCGAACGGATCAAAAAAAGGGCCGCTTGCGCGGCCCTTTTTCGGAACTGCGGCTGGCGCTCAGGCCATGCCCCAGAGGGACGACAGGTACTTCCAGTTCACGAAGTAGTACAGGATGAACGAGACCAGGAAGACCAGCGCCAGCACCATGGTGCCCGGGGTGGCGACGTGGGCCGCGTGTCCGCCCGTCTGCGGCGGCAGGGTCAGCGGGATCGGCGTGCTGCGGGTCTCGCCATCGTCCAGCTTCTTGCCGAACAGCAGCGAGAGGACGACCTGCAGGATCCAGCCGGCGCCGCCGATGATGGCGATGACGCCGAAGATGCCGGTCAGGCCCATCATCAGGTAGGCGGCGCCCGGCCACTCGTAGGCCATGCCGGAGCCGGCGAAGGCCATGTCCCAGTGGCGGCGCGAGACGCCCAGGGTGCCGGCGCCCATCATCACCAGGGCCACCACGTACATGGAGAGGCCGAAGAGGTAGGGCTGCAGCTTGGCGAAGCCGGGGAACAGCACCTCGCGCTTGAACAGCACCGGCACCAGGAAGTAGGTCAGGCCCATGAAGGCCAGGGTGGTGCCGATGACGACCGTGGCGTGGAAGTGGCCCGGCACGTAGATGGTGTTGTGGATCAGCAGGTTCAGCTGTTCCGTGCCCATCATGACGCCGGAGATGCCGCCGAGGAAGCCGAAGCCGACCAGAGAGAGGAATACCGCCGAGAAGGCCGGATTGCCCCAGGGGGCTTTCCGCAGCCACTCGAAGAGGCCCTTGTTGTAGCCCTTGGCGCGCTGCGCCTGCTCGATGGCACCGGGGATCGTCATGCCGTGAATCATCGAGGCCAGCACTGCGAAGTACATGAAGTACGAGGTGTTGACCACCTTCCACTCGGAGCCGACGCCCGGGTCGGACAGCAGATGGTGGGCGCTGGCGAGCTGCAGGAACAGGATGTAGAGGAGGAAGGCCGAGCGGCTCACCTTCTCGGACATCGGCTTGGCGCCGAAGACGATGGCAGCGCCGGCGTACCAGATGGCGACGTGGGCGGAGACGTTGATCTGCTGCGAGCTGTGGCCCATCGCCCACCAGACGACGCGATACATGATGGTGTCGATTTCCCGGATGTAGCCGAGCGACCAGAGGAAGGTCGGGATCAGGATGACGGCGCCGGAAGCGATGGTGAAGATGGCGATGATGGCCGCCGTCAGCGCGCCGAAGGTCACCAGCGGGATCGAGCCCTCGTAGGTCTTCTCCGCCTTGGCCACCACCAGGGTGCCGAGGAAGACGAAGCAGCCGATCAGCGCGCCCACGGCGAAGAGGATCAGGCCGAGATAGAAGTGCGGCTTGGCCTGCATCGGCACGTAGGAGGTGAACATCACGCTCGACTCGCCCTGGAAGATGGCGACGTTGGTCATGATGGCGCCGATGGCCATCAGCCAGAAGCCGGCCCAGGCGATCTTCGGCGTCGCCAGCCGGCAATGCAGCAGCGTGGACGAGGCGAAGTAGAGCACGGCCATCTCGAAGAAGATGATCCAGAACAGCAGCATGTTGATGCCGTGCGAGGTGAGCGCCAGGTAGAACTGGTCGGCCGGGAGCAGGTGCACCGCCGGCCAGCGGGTGAGGATGACGCCCAGCGCCATGATGCCGCCGAGCAGCAGCGCCAGCACGCCGGCAACGGCGTTCCAGCGCATCAGTTTCTCGGCGTCGGTGTCGAATTGCAGCCCGGATCGCGGGCAGATGCGGTAAGTCGTAGCCATTTACGCGCCCCTTATTTCACGTAGATGCGACCGACCATCGTGTGATGGCCGATGCCGCAGTATTCGTTGCAGACGATGGAGTAGGTTCCCGACTGGTTCGGCGTGATCTTCACGACGTGATCGTAGTTCGGGTGCACCTGGATGTTGATGTTCTGCGGCTGCAGCGAGAAGCCGTGCATGTAGTCCATCGCGGAGAGGTGCAGCTTGTAGGTCTTGCCCTTCTCCAGTTCGTAGATCGGCCACCAGTCCCACAGGCGCCCGATCAGGTAGATGTCCGAGCCGGCGGGAGGTGCGACGACAGGGAATTCCTTCTCGGCAGCGGTACCGGCGCGCACCGTGTATTTATCAACGACGGCCTGGGCCTTGGCGGCGAACATCTCCTTGGTGGTCTTGTAGGTTTCGTTCGACAGGTTCTGGCCGCCGGCGACGTGCCAGTAGACCATCATCACGAACATCACCAGCGACCAGACGAAGGCAATGGCAATCCAGGTGAATTCCAGCTTGTCGATCGGTTGTTTCCACCAGATTCGCTCTGCGGGCGGGCTGATAGCGCTCATCTCATACTCCCTGTGTTGTTGAATTCGGACCGCTCAGCGGGCGACGGCAATGTTCGCCACTTCCATCACGCCCCACACGATGTAGAGCACGGTGGGGACGGTAATGCCCAGGAAAAGCAGCAGGAACGGATTGTCCAGCACCTGCTGCATGACGGGGACGCGTTCTTCTTGATCAGCCATGTAAGCCTCCTTTTTTCGCCTTGGATGGCGCGGTTTTTCGACAAGACAAACTACGAGGAATTAACGGCCGATAAGGTACGTCCCGGGCGTCGCGAATAGTTTGATCTGGGTTAAGAAACACCTAAATACGCAGTAACTTGCAGCCGGCGCTGCGGCGCGTTGTCGCATATAATCCGGCCGCGTATCAAGAGCATAAAATATATCCAAAGTAGCACTTATACGAGCATGAATCCCGCTTTTCGCCGCCAGATCGCCGCTTGGCTGTTCATTTGCTCCTCGCTGGTCTTCGCCACCCTGGTGGTCGGCGGGGTGACGCGCCTGACCCATTCCGGCCTGTCGATCGTCGAATGGCAGCCCCTGCTCGGCGCCCTGCCGCCCCTGTCTCAAGCCGACTGGCTGGAAGTCTTTGAAAAATATAAGTTGACCCCGGAATTCCAGCAGGTCAATCACCGCATGACCCTGGATGAGTTCAAGGGCATCTTCTGGTGGGAATATTTCCATCGGGTCCTGGGACGGACCATCGGCCTGGTGTTTTTCCTGCCCTTCCTGTATTTCCTGCTGCGCGGCCGGGTCGAGCGGCCGCTGGTGCCCAAGCTGGCGGGCATCTTCCTCCTGGGCGGCCTGCAGGGCGCCATGGGCTGGTACATGGTGAAAAGCGGCCTGGTGGACGACCCGCGCGTCAGCCAGTACCGGCTGACCGCCCACCTGTCCCTGGCCTTCCTGATCTTCGTGGCCATGATGTGGGTGGCGCTCGGCCTGCTGGCCGAACGCGGCGGCAGGATGGTGAACGGGACCGTGCTCGGCCTGCGCCGCTTCGGCTTCTGGCTGACCCTGCTGGTGCTCTACATGGTGGTGACGGGCGGCTTCGTCGCCGGCATCCGCGCCGGCAAGGCCTACAACACCTTTCCGCTCATGAACGGCCATCTCGTGCCGCCGGAAATCTGGCTGCCGGAGCTGGGCTGGCTGAACTTGTTCAACAACATGGCCACGGTGCAGTTCGACCACCGCCTCGGCGCCTGGCTGCTGGCTTTCCTGGTGCCGTGGTTCTGGCTGCGCCTGCAGCGCTCGGCGGCGAGCGCGCGCGCCAAGCTCTCGGGCCATGCGCTGCTGCTGGCGCTGGCCGCCCAGATCGCGCTGGGCATCGCCACCCTGCTGACTTTCGTGCCCGAGCCGGTGATCGCCCTGGCGGCGGCGCATCAGGGCGGCGCCATGCTGCTGCTGGGCATCCTGCTGTGGGTGAACCACGAGCTGCGCGTGGCGCCCATGCAAAGAGGCTTCTGATGCGCCGTGAGCGGCAGGTGCGGGCGCTGGCGCTTGCGACCTGCCTGCTCGGCCTCGGGGTGGTCGGCGTCAGCGCCTTCCTGCGCCTGTCCGGCGCCGGCCTGGGCTGCGCCGACTGGCCGGGCTGCTACGGTCAAATCCTGGCCGGCGTCCCGTCCTCCGCCCCCTGGGCGGGCGCGCGCCTCCTGCACCGCATCGTCGCCACCTCGGCCTTGCTGATGGGCGTGCTGCTGGCCTGGCGCTGCTGGCGGCCCCAGCCGCTGCAGCCGGCGGCGCGCTATGCCAGCCTGCTGCTGGCACTGATGCTGTTACTGTCCGTCGTCGGCGTGTGGAGCGCCGATCCGCGCCAGGTGGCGGTGAACTTCATCAACCTGGTCGGCGGGCTGGGACTGGTGACGTTCGCCTGGCGGGTGGCGATCACCTCGGAGCCGGCCCGGCTCCGGGAGCGCGGCGCAGGCGGGCCGGTGTGCCGCGCCGCGCTGGCGTCGCTGACCCTGGCGGTCCTGCTTGGGGCGCTGATCGGCGCGCGCTATGCGGCGCCTGCCTGCGGCACCCTGCCGGCCTGCGAAGGCCACTGGTGGCCGGCCCTGCAGGGCTGGCGGGCGCTCAATCCCCTGGATGTCCTGAGTTCCCCTTCGGAGCCGGGCGAGGCCGGCGGCATGGCCCTGCACCTGCTGCATCGCTACGCTGCCGCGCTGGCGGCCGTTCTCTTCGCGGCGGTGGCGTTCCGCCAGCGCAGGGTGCCGCGGGCGCGCAACGCCGCCCTGGGGGTGCTGGCTTTGCTGCTGCTGGAAGGGGCGATCGGCGTGCTCGGCGTGGCCAAGGGCTTTCCGCTCGGGCTGGCGGTCGCCCACAACCTCGGCGCGGCGCTGCTGCTTGCCGCCGCGGCGAGCCTGATGCACTCCATCAGAAAATAAAAAAGCCCGCGGATCTCGCGGGCTTGGGTTCCCAGTCGGCCTCGGTCAGGCCAATTGCACGGGAATCTTGTGGCGCTGGTTCATCATCCGATTGCGCGAATCGACATACACCAGATCCGGCTCGAACTTCGCCAGCTCGGCTTCGTCGTAAATCGCGTAGGTGGCGATGATCAGCAGGTCGCCGGGCGAGGCCTTGCGCGCCGCGGCGCCGTTCACCGAGATGATGCCGCTCGCGCGCTCGGCGGAAATGGCATAGGTGGTGAAGCGCTCGCCGTTGTTGACGTTGTAGATGTCGATCTGCTGGTATTCCTTGATGTCGGCGGCATCCAGCAGGTCCTGGTCGATCGCGCAGGAGCCTTCATAGTGCAACTCGGCGTGCGTGACCGTTACGCGGTGCAGCTTGGATTTCAACATCGTCCGTTGCATCGTGGTCGCTCCTTCTCTCAGTCTCAGTAGCTGGCAGGTTGCGGTTTCCTCTCCCGCAAGGTGCGCTGCTGGTGCACCGACGGCCTGAGCGCAAGACGGTACCCTAAACTTCCAGGTTGTCGATCAGGCGCGTGCTCCCAAGGAGTGCCGCGCCCAGCACCACCAACCCAGAATCGTGAGCGGCCGGCAATTGTAGATCAAGTTGTTTTCGCACCGCAACATATTGCGGAATCCAGCCACTGGCGCGGAGTTCCGCGATGGCCCCCTGCTCAAGCCGCGCCAGGTCTCGTTCTCCGGCCCGTACCCCCTGCCGAATGGCTTCCAGAGCCCGATTCAGCCTGGGGGCCTCGGCCCGTTCCGCCGCCGAGAGGTAGCCGTTGCGGGAAGACAAGGCCAATCCGTCCTCTGCTCTCACGGTTTCGCCCGCAACGATCTCGATGGGCAGGGCGAACTCGCGCACCAGGTTGCGGATGATCATCAGCTGCTGGTAGTCCTTCTTGCCGAAGACGGCCACCTGCGGCTGCACGACGGAAAACAGCTTCAACACCACGGTGGCGACGCCGCGGAAGAAGCCGGGGCGGAATTCTCCCTCGAGGATGTCGGCCTGCGCCGGATCGGGCTGGACGAAGCAGGACTGCGGCGTCGGGTACATCTCGCGTTCGTCCGGCGCGAAGAGGTGGGCGACGCCGACCGCTTCCATCTTTTCGCAGTCGGCCGCGAAGGTGCGCGGGTAGGTGCCGAAGTCCTCCTTCGGGCCGAACTGCAGGCGGTTCACGAAGAGGCTGGAAACCAGCGTGTCGCCGAGCGGCCGCGCCTGGCGCATCAGCGCGACATGGCCCTCGTGCAGGTTGCCCATGGTGGGGACGAAGGCGACGCGGCCGGCCCCCTTCAGCGCCGCGCGGTAGCCGGCGATGGTGGTGTGAATCTTCATCTCAGTAACAGTTCTCGGGGCCGGGGAAGGCGCCGTTCTTGACGGCCTTGACGTAGGCCTTGACGGCGTCGTCGATGTTCGCCGCGCCGTCCATGAAGTTGCGCACGAATTTCGCCTTGCGCCCGGGGTAGACGCCGAGCATGTCGTGCAGCACCAGCACCTGGCCGTGGCAGTCGGGGCCGGCGCCGATGCCTATGGTGGCCATGCTGCCCAGGCTTTCCGTGATTTCGGCGGCCAGCGCCGAGGGCACCATCTCCAGCACGATCAGCGCCGCGCCGGCCGCTTCCAGCGCCAGGGCGTCGTCCTTCATCACTTGCGCCGCGGCCTTGGTCTTGCCCTGCACGCGATAGCCGCCGAGCTGGGTCACCGATTGCGGGGTGAGGCCGAGATGGGCGCACACCGGCACGCCGCGCTCGACGAGGAAGCGCACTGTTTCCGCCATATAGGCGCCGCCTTCCAGCTTGACCATCTGCGCGCCGGCGGCCATCAGGGCGACGGCCGAGCGCATCGCCTGGGCCGGGCTTTCCTGGTAGCTGCCGAAGGGCATGTCGGCCATCAGGAAGGGGCGGCTGGCGCCGCGCGCGACACAGGCGGTGTGGTAGGCCATCTGCTCCAGCGTCACCGGCAGGGTGGAGGTATGGCCCTGCAGCACGTTGCCGAGGGAGTCGCCCACCAGCAGCACGTCCGCGCCGTTGCGCTCGAGCAGGGCGGCGAAGCTCGAGTCGTAGCAGGTCAGCACGGCGATCTTCTCGCCCTCGCTGCGCAGGCGGGCGAGTTCGGTCAGGGTCACCGGCTTCGAATTCTCGAGGTAGCTCATGAGTGGACCGTTCGGTGATCGGGCACGGAGGGGATGATAGCGAGCTTTGCCAGCCTTTGCTCGCGGCAGGCATCCATCAGCAGGCGGGCCGGGCCGTGCCCCGGGATCGCGATCTCGGGGGCCAGCTCCAGCAGCGGCAGCAGCACGAAGGCGCGCTCGTGCAGGCGCGGGTGCGGCAGGGTCAGGGACGCCGTGCGGCGTGTCTCATCGCCGTGGAGCAGCAGGTCGAGATCGAGGGTGCGCGGCGCATGGTGGTAGTCGCGCCGGCGGCCGAAGCGCGCCTCGATGGCGAAGAGCTCCATCAGCAGGGTCTCGGCGGCAAGCTGCGTGTCGAGGGCGGCGACGGCGTTGATGAAGTCCGGCTGGTTCTTCAGGCCGACCGGCGCGCTGCGATAGAGCGAGGAGGCGGCGACCAGGACCGTTTCGGGCAGGCCGCGCAGCGCGTCGAAGGCGGAGCGGACGGTGGCCAGCGGATCGCCGAGGTTGCTGCCCAGCGCAACATAGGCCCGGGCGGTCACGGCTCGGACTCCGCGGCGCCGCCGTCCCCCTTTCCCTTGCCGCGCCGCCGTCTCCGGCGGACCGACTTTTTCTCCGGCGTCAGCATGGCCAGGCGCGAATCGCCGTCGGCGTCGATGAAGCGCGTCCACCAGTCGGCCAGCTCCGGCTCCACTTCGCCGCTCTCGGCGCGCAGCAGCAGGAAGTCGTAGCCGGCCCTGAAGCGCGGCTGCTCGATGACGCGCAGCGGGCGGCGCCCGGCGCGGTTCTCCAGGCGCGGCTGCAGGACCCAGATGTCCTTGATGTCGGCGGCGATGCGCCGCGTGATGGCGAGCTTGCCGGCCTGCAGGTCGAGCACCTCGTCCATGGCGGCGTGCAGGGCCGGGAAGGGCAGCTCGCCGCTTTGCTTGCGCGCTTCCCAGGCCGCCAGCACCTCGTGCCAGAGCAGGGTGGCGAAGAGGAAGCCGGGCGAGGTGCGCTTGCCGGCGTTCACGCGGGCGTCGGTGTTGGCGAGCGAGAGCCAGACGAAGCGCTCGCCCAGCGGCTGCTCCATGATGACGTCGAGCAGCGGCAGCAGGCCGTGGTGCAGGCCTTCCTCGCGCAGCTGCTTGAGGCACTCGACGGCGTGGCCGGAGAGGAGCAGCTTAAGCATCTCGTCGAAGAGGCGCGCCGCCGGCACGTTCTCCAGGAGGTCCGCCATCTCGCGGATCGGCGTGCGCGCCGCCGGGTCGATCGCCAGCCCCAGCTTGGCGGCCATGCGCACGGCGCGCAGCAGGCGCACCGGATCCTCGCGATAGCGGCTGCGCGGGTCGCCGATCATCCGCAGGGTCTTCTGCCTCAGGTCGGCGACGCCGTGGTGGAAGTCGGTGATGGTTTCGGCGCCCGGGTCGTAGTAGAGCGCGTTGATGGTGAAGTCGCGCCGTGCCGCGTCCTCCTCCATGTTGCCGAAAACGTTGTCGCGCAGCACGCGGCCGTGCGCGTCGGTTTCGGCATCGGCGCCGTTGCCGGCGCGGAAGGTGGACACCTCGATGGTCTCGCCGCCCTGCATGACGTGCACGATGCGAAAGCGCCGGCCGATGATGCGCGAGCGGCGGAACAGGCCGCGCACCTGCTCCGGCGTGGCGTCGGTGGCGACGTCGAAATCCTTCGGCTCGATGCCGGCCAGCAGGTCGCGCACCGCGCCGCCGACGACATAGGCGGCGTGGCCGTGTTCCTGCAGCCGGGCAACGGTCTGGCGCGCGCCGGCGGAGATCGACTCGCGGCGGATGCGGTGCTTCTCGGCGGGAATCAGCGCCGGTTCGTGCGAGGCGGGCGCCTTGCTGAACACGCGGCGGAACAGCTTGCGGATCATGCTGCGTTCGGGGATGCCACGGAAGGGCGCAATGATACCGGAAAGGGCCCCTTCAGGCCGGCTCGACGCGGTTGCGGCCGTTCTCCTTGGCGCGGTAGAGGGCCGCGTCGGCGCGGGCGATGAGGGCTTCGAGCGGCTCCTCGGCGCGGGCGGCGGCCAGCCCGACGGAGACCGTGACGCGCACGGTCTCGCCGCTCTCGCCGAGGGTCAGCGAGGACCATTCGACGCCGTTGCGCAGCCGTTCGGCGATGCCGAGCGCCTCGTCCAGAGTGGCGTCGGGCAGCAGGGCCGAGAACTCCTCGCCGCCGTAGCGCGCCATCAGGTCGGTCGGGCGCAGGTGGGCACCCATCTGACGCGAGACGTGGCGCAGCACGGCGTCGCCGGCCAGGTGTCCCCAGGTGTCGTTGAATTGCTTGAAGCGGTCGATGTCGATCATCAGCAGGCAGGCCGGGCGGGCGTCGTTGTGGCAGCGCCGCAGCATGCGGGCGAAGGTCTCGTCGAGCCAGCGCCGGTTGTGCAGGCCGGTCAGGACGTCGACGCTGGCGGCATGCTCGAACTCGAGGCTGCGGGTGCGCGACTTCTCCAGTGCCTTGTTGTGGTCGCGCATGCGTCCGGAGAGGATCCACAGCAGGTTGAAGGCGACGCCGTGGGAGCGGTTGAGCAGCGCCCACATGGCGGCGTGGCCGAGCACCAGCACCCGCGCCGGACCGGCGGCCTCGACCCGCGCCGAGGGGCGCTGGCCATCGACCATGGAGATCTCGCCGACGCATTCGCCGGGGCCGAGATGGGTGACCTCGAAGGCCTCGCGGCCGGCCAGCTGCACCGACAGCTCGCCTTCCAGGACGATGAACACCGCATGGTTTTCCTGCTCCGGCTCGATCAGCACGTCGCCGCTCGCCAGCGCATGCACCGGACACTCGGCGAGGACTTCCTCGATGGCGTCGATGCTGATGTGCCGGAACAGCTTGCTTTGCCCGAGAACCTTGCGGTCGGATTCGGAGACCATGCCCCGATTTTAGCGCAGCGAGAGGATTTGCCAAGCCCGCTCGCGGGCATGGCGCTCCAGCGTCGGGTCCGGATCCACCGCCACCGGGTCGGTCACCTTGCCGAGCAGCGGCAGGTCGTTGAGCGAATCGCTGTAGAACCAGCTGCGGCCGAAATCGGCCCAGCCGTAACCGAGCCCGTCCAGCCAGGCCTCGACGCGGGCGATCTTGCCTTCGCGGAAGCAGGGGATGCCGTCCACGCCGCCGGTGAACTCGCGGCCGTTGCGGGCGGGCTCGGTGGCGACCAGGTGGGCGATGCCGAACTCGCGGGCGATCGGCGCGGTGACGAAGCTGTTGGTGGCGGTGACGATGGCGGCCAGCGCGCCCGCCGCCTGGTGGCGGCGCACCAGTTCGCGCCCCTTCGCGGTGACGATGGGCAGGATGCGGCTGGCCATGAAGTCGGCGTGCCAGGCGTCGAGCTCGGCGCGCGGGTGGCGCGACAGCGGCTTCAGCTGGAAATCGAGGAACTCGTGGATGTCCAGGGTGCCGGCCTTGTACTGGTCGTAGAAAGCCTGGTTGCGCGCCTCGTACACCTCGCGGTCGAGCACGCCGCGCGAGATGAGGTATTGGGCCCACTCGAAATCCGAGTCGCCGGCGAGGAGGGTGTTGTCCAAATCGAAGAGCGCGAGATCCACGTTACTGCGGTTTCCTGTTGAACTTGGTAAGCATTTCCTTGAGCAGCGGCACCGTCACCGGGCGCTTGCGCTCGAGCGAGGCGCGATCGAGGGCGTCCAGCACCGCCATCAGGGAGGGCAGGTCGCGTTCGACGTGGCGCAGCATGTAGCCGATGACTTCGTCCTCGACCTTGAGCCCGCGCCCCCTGGCCTGATTCTGCAGGGTGGCGGCCTTCTCCTCGTCGCTGAGCGGCTTGACCTGGTAGACCAGGGCCTGGCCGATGCGGGTGCGCAAGTCCTCGCGCAGCTTGAGGTCGAGCGGCGCCGCCGGACCGGCCAGCAGCAGGGCCAGCCCGGCCAGGCGGGCCGAGTTGAAGGCGCGGAACAGCGCGACCTGGGCCTGCTCGCCGAGGCGGTCGAGGTCGTCGACCACCAGCAGCCCGCCCGGCGGGCAGGGCAGCTCGGCGCCGACTTCCTCGCCGGCGACCAGGATGGCGCGCCGGCCGGCGGCGTCGGCGGCGGCGCGGGTCGCCTGCAGGAGGTGGCTGCGGCCGCAGCCGGCGGGGCCCCACAGGTAGACCGCCTCGAAGGTCTTCGGCTGGGCCAGGGCGCGCAGGCGCGCCAGCAGCTCGGCATTGGCGCCGGCGACGAAGTTTTCGAAAGCCGGATGGGGCTCGGGCCGGATGTCGAGCGTCAGCTGCTGGGGCATGAGGGATTGTTCGATGGTTTCGTCGCGCCGGCGGGACATACGATAAAATCCGCCTGTTCCTGCGCGAAGCGCAACTTTATCACGAAGCGGATATCCCCTTGACCTCCCCACTTACCTATCGCGATGCCGGCGTCGACATCGATGCCGGCGATTCCCTCGTCGAACGCATCAAGCCTTTCGCCAGACGGACGCTGCGCCCCGAGGTGATGGCCGGCATCGGCGGCTTCGGCGCCCTCTTCGAGATCTCGAAGAAATACCGGGAGCCGGTACTGGTCTCCGGCACCGACGGCGTCGGCACCAAGCTGAAACTGGCCTTCCAGCTGAACCGCCACGACACGGTGGGCCAGGACCTGGTGGCGATGAGCGTGAACGACATCCTGGTGCAGGGGGCCGAGCCGCTGTTCTTCCTCGACTACTTCGCCTGCGGCCGCCTCGATGTGGATACCGCGGCAAGCGTCATCCAGGGCATCGCCAAAGGCTGCGAGCTGGCCGGCTGCGCCCTGATCGGCGGCGAGACGGCGGAGATGCCCGGCATGTACCCGGACGGCGAGTACGACCTGGCCGGCTTCGCCGTCGGCGCCGTGGAGAAAGCGAAGATCATCGACGGATCGAGCATCGCGCCGGGCGACGCGGTGATCGGCCTGGCTTCCAGCGGCGCGCATTCCAACGGCTATTCCCTGGTGCGCAAGATCCTCGAGCGGGCGCAGCCCGACATGGCCGCCGAATTCGACGGCCGCCCACTGGCCGAGGCGGTGATGGCGCCGACGCGGATCTACGTCAAGCCGCTGCTGGCCCTCATGGCCGCCCTGCCGGTGAAGGGCCTCGCGCACATCACCGGCGGCGGGCTGCTCGACAACGTGCCGCGCATCCTCGGCGAATCGCTGGTGGCGACGCTGGACAGCGCGGCCTGGCGGCGGCCGAAGCTGTTCGACTGGCTGCAGGAGCAGGGCCAGGTGGCGGACGCCGAGATGCACCGGGTCTTCAACTGCGGCATCGGGATGGTCGTCGTCGTCAGCCAGTCGGACGAGGCACGGGCGCTCGACCTGCTGCGCGCGGCCGGCGAGACGGCCTGGAGCATCGGCATGATCTGCCGGCGCGGCCAGGGCCAGCCGCAGACGATCGTCGCTTGAGCGTTGTCCGACGGCCGCCCCAAGGACGACGCAGTCATCGATATGGAGCCGCGCAGCGGCGAACGGGCGTCACCCCTTCCTCGGGGCGAAGGCGGGGTTTCGCAGAGCATCGCTCTGCGCCGCCAGAGCCGGCTGGCTGTGCAAAGCCAGCCGTGGGGCAGGGGCGGGGGGATAGCCCAGTGAGGCCCATCGGCGTCTTCGATTCGGGCGTGGGCGGGCTCACCGTCCTTGCCCACATTCGCGCTGCCCTGCCCGGCGCGGATCTTCTCTACGTCGCCGACTCGGCCCACGCGCCCTACGGCGACAAGCCGGCCGAATTCATCGCCGCGCGCGCCCGCCTCATCGCCGAATTCCTGATCGCGCACGATGCCGCCGCACTCGTCGTCGCCTGCAACACCGCCACGGCTGCCGCCATCGCCGAACTGCGCACGCGCTACCCGCTGCCCATCGTCGGCATGGAGCCGGCGGTGAAGCCGGCCGCGGAGGCAACCCGCTCGGGCGTGATCGGCGTGCTCGCCACCGGCGGCACGCTGGAGAGCGGCAAGTTCGCCGAGCTGGTGCGCCGCCACGGTTCGCAGGCGCGCGTCATCGTGCAGCCCTGCCCGGGCCTGGTCGAGCGCATCGAGGCCGGCGATTTCGACGGCCCTCTCACGCGGGACCTGCTCTCGGGCTTTGTCGGGCCGCTGCTGGCGCAGGGCGCCGACACCCTGGTGCTCGGCTGCACCCATTACCCGTTCCTGGCGCCGCTGCTGCGCGAACTGGCCGGCGCGGACGTGGCGATCGTCGAGACGGGCGCGGCCGTGGCGCGCCAGCTGCAGCGCCGTCTTGCGGAGACCGACTTTTCGCCGGCGCGGGGGGAAGGCTCGGCGCGCTTCTACAGCAGCGCCGATCCGGCCCGGCTGGAGGCGCTGTTGCCGCGACTGTGGGGCGCGGCGGCGCC